>JAEYWL010000086.1 GCA_023428915.1 Verrucomicrobiota bacterium | reverse complement strand
CAAGTTGCGCCCCTAAATCACGCTTGAACATTGCCGAACTTGACAAGTGAAAGGATAAGTCCCGAAGAGCCAAGTCGTGACTTGGCCGAGGGGCTTAGCGTTTCAATTGGCAAGACACATGCCCTTGAAGAGGCTTTATGAATCGAAAGCCTCCTCTTTAAAATACATGACACAAATTTACGTCGTTATTATTATGAATCATTATTGAGTCAATTTAATATTGACGCAAAAACGCGTCGTATTTTATGCTAAGAAAAGGAGTGATTAATGCAGATATCTTGTTGTAAATGTTCTCAAGAATTGGTTCCTGAAGAATCGTGGTACGGGTTACATACAGACTGTTTTAAAGAGTACTTTAATTTGCCTAATGCAGGCCATTTTTTAGATCTTGTTGCTCGATCTCAATCTCAAGCACCCCAAGAAAACCAAATGGCAAACATCAGTTTCTTTAACGGTGCCTATCGCAAATATTCTGCACGTCTTGGTGAATCTAACTTTATTTTCAAAGTCCAACAGAAGGAATATCCAGAACTTCCGGCTACGGAATACTTATGTAATCAGATTTATGAATACTTAGATATAGAGATCCCAAATTATTACCTCATTCGTTTCCCAGAAGATCAGTTTTGTTTTGTGACTAAAAATTTTATGTCTGAGTTAATTGCTTCAGACCTCGTTCATATTTATCATTTTGTGAAGGATGGAAAGAATCACGATTGTGAAAGCCTGGTTACAATTATTGGAGAGCAGACAGGGAGGCGGATTGAACAAGAAAGGTTTGTATATCTCACTTTAGCTGACAGTCTAATAGGGAATCACGATAGACATGGCAGGAATTTGGGTTTTATTCAATCAGCTAAAGGTATGCAATTAGCTCCCTTTTATGATAATCCTTCAGCGTTAGCTCTAGAGGAATATTCTATACTAGGAGCGGATCTACAGCCACGGGGCTCCATTTACACTAAGGAAACAAATAAACCAACAATGAAAGATTATGTTCAAGAATGGAACCGCTTGGGTTATAATGATATCGTAGATCGTTTCCGCAAACAACATTCCTTAGAAAAACTTCAGAGTTTAGTAAACAACAGTTACATAAGCAAAAAAAGGCAACAGGCTCTTTTACGACTCATTTTCAAAAGAAGTGAGGAATTATGCGGCATTTAAAAATTATTGGTGTGGAAGTATTTTTAGAAAAACGGAAAACAAGACTCCGTGTAGGAATACTGAAGAAAGAAAATGCAAAATTAGTTTTTAAGTATGACGAAAACTACTTTAAATCTAAAAACGTTATTCCGCTTGGTCCTGAATTTCCTCTTACCCAAAGAGAATTTTCATCAGACAAGCTTTTTCCTTCACTTGAAGATCGTATCCCTTCTCTTCAAAATCCAGCCTATCCCGAATATTGCTTAGCAATGGGCATTAACCCTAAAGAAAAAGATCCTATCATTTTATTATCTACAATTGGCAGAAAAGGACCTTCTTCATTTATTTTTTATCCTATTTTCGAAAGACAAGCAACCACTGAAGATGTGATTAAATTTAGAGAATCATTAGGTTTAACTACTCGTGAATTTTCAGCAATTTTTGAATTTTCACAGTCATCATTAAATGCCTTCGAAAGAAATCGTATTTTGGGAAGCGAAATTTTAAAACGTTTGGAAATTATTCTTAATTTTCCTAGCGTCGCTTTACATTTCTTACTTATCAACGGTGGTCATGTGATTTATGATAAATGGGTCAATGCAACTAATAAGCTTAAAGAAATGCAAAAATAAAAATGTAAAAAATATCTGAGATACAGACGATAAGGCATGAAAAAAAGCAGGTCATTGTCTGCACCAGGGTTTCAACCAAGAGAATGACCCAACTTTGTCTCTTATCCTTCAGAAAGCAAGAGGATTACAAAATGAAAAAACCGGAAACAAATTTACAATACTGCTAAAAGCTGTTTCTATAATTTGACGCTGACTGTTACTCTCAAATCAATCCTACGCATCTGGATCTAACTAAAGCCTATATGACAAGTTTGGGTAACAACCAGGTCTAAGGGTGTTAAACGTTATAATCTCTAATGTATCAGTGTCATTAAGCATATTCCATGCGTACAACATCATCTACAAGAGAGAAAACCCCTTATTGTTGTAGCTGCAGAGATAAATAATCGTTCTTAAGTATTGGCCAAGAAAAAGCCGAAAACTCTTTCATTTTTGAAAGTGTTTCCGGTGGGATGCCCTTCATCGATCTTACATCGAACCAATTTATCGACGGAATGAGAAAAATCTTTGAACTTGAGCCATTTATAAAAATCTATTCAGTTAGCGCAAACAGAGAGGAAGAGAAGTTTATCCAGGAGACTGCAGTAGCAAGCCTATAAAAAGCTCTTCAGCTCTTTTCCCTTACCTCCTAATAAGAAGTAGAACCAGTAGTATAATCATCTCCTCCAATCCATTTTCACGCTCTCGTGAAAACCAAAGTAAAGCTTTGTTGCGCAAATATCCCTAATTCTTCTCAAAAGGTCTGGCATCAAAAAACAACTCATAACGAATGATTAAGCCATCTTGAAAGGTTAGTAGCACGGCCGCTCTGGAAATCCCAATCGGAGCGGGAAAGTCTATATCATAGGCTAGCATAACTCGATCCTCAGCACCAAATTGTGCACGAATCGTGAGCTTGTTGAAGAATGCAATAAGGTACTTTACAGAGTCGAGGACAGCAACCTTCCCTTTGATGTCTGCTAGTGGTCCTATAAACCGAACTTCTGGATGAAGATATTTCTCCATTGCAGAAAGATCTTTCTTATTCATCGCCTGATAATAGGCTACGGCAATTGCTATATTTTTCTCTGACATATGTATCCTTTTAAAAAAGCATTTTCATAACAGTTTGGAATACTTTTCCTTCAGTATTCGCAACTTCATTAATCATATTAAAGTGATTAGCAGCAGGTACTTCAATCAAGGAAACATTGCAACCTGCTTTTTGTAGTTTCTGGGCGTAATTGTTGGCCTCAATGTGATAGAGTATCAATGGCTCTTTCTCCCCATATGCAATAATCGCTGGAACCGAGTGTTGTGGAAGATGATATAAAGGACTGTCTCGTCGAGATTCTTCCAGTGTCATTTGTAGTGCTTTTTGTGAGTCTGCTTGAGGTGCGTGAGCTAGTGTGCATAAGTCATAAATACCAGACATAGCAATTAATCCTTTGATAACATCCTCTGGAAGGCCAAAATCTTTGTGCCAGTTTGGCATAAGAGCGGTGCTTGCTAGGTGAGCACCAGCAGACATCCCATAAATGTAGAGGCGATTTGAATCTCCCCCGAATCGGTCAATATTTTTATATACCCATGCAATGGCATCACGAACATGAGATATGATATCCTTCATTCGATATTGAGGCGCAAGTCCATAGTCGACTGATACGGAGAGGACTCTATTTGACATCAGAGTTTCTGCGGGAATAGCCCATGGGTTTTTGCTTCCCATAGTCCAACCCCCTCCATGAAGACTAATGATTACAGGCAGCCCTTTAAGATTTTTTGGTGCATAGATATCTAATTTTTGAATGCTTTCAGAGCCATATGTTACATCATGAACTGGATTCAATCTGGTTTTTATTGTTTGAGCTCGCTCTCGGTTCTCTTTCAATAAAACGTCAAGATTGGGAATGGCTTTATAGTCATCATAGGCTATTGTTAATTGATTTACTGTCATTCCTTTATAAACAATTGGATCTGGATTTCCTGGTAGCGCAGATCTAGCTATATTTGTCTCTGACATATGCACTTTTTTTGACAACGGGTTGACTTTTTCAATTGATTATAGTAAACTATACTCAATATGTCAACATCAAAGAAACGATCCTACAATTCTGAGTCCAGACAAGCACGGTCACATGAGACTAAAAATCGGATTTTAGCCTCTGCAAAAATGCTCTTTGAGTCCAAGGGATTCGAGAAAGTGACCATAGAAGAGATAGCTCGGGAAGCACAAGTATCTGCCCCTTCCATCTATTCTATCTTTCAATCGAAGCGTGGAGTTTTGCTTCGTTTGATGGATGAAGCTCTTCCTCCTGAACAGCATGCAGCTCTTGTTGAGCAGGGAAAGAAAGAAAAATGTCCTCGTAAACGTCTTGAAATTACCGCCACCATTTCACGACAGCTTTATGATGCTGAGAAGGCTCAATTAAGTTTTCTACGAGGGGCATCTATTTTAGATCCAGTCTTTAAAGGGTTAGAAATTGAAAGGGAAAGACGACGATATCAACGGCAAAAAGAAACAGTGGAAACAATGGCAAATGAAAAGGCTTTTACGGACAATCTGAGTATTTCTAAGGTTAGAGACATTCTTTGGGCATTCACTGGAAGGGATTTTTATCGAATGCTTGTAGTTGAGCGAGGCTGGTCATCGGATGAATATGAGAAGTGGTTAGCCGAGTTGCTAATTCAAGTCCTCTTATCTAAATCGCCACCTTCACTTGAGGATTTGCAAAGCTTTTCTCTTAAATAAACGTTAGCCTCGCAAGCTGATTACTATACGGTTTAGAGCATTCATGATACCAATACACGCAGTTAAATCGACAATTTGCCTTTCAGAATAGATTTCGCTCAGACGTTCTCTAAGTTCTTGCAAGTTTTCATCAAAACGGGTGACGGATTCTACCCATCAAAGAACAACCTTTTCTTCTCCTGTAAAAAATCAGAGGTATCCCAGCTAGGTAAGCAATCTAATTTCTCATCCTGCACACCGATTACCTAAAGAGTTTTCAGGTGCATCCTGAAGTTTCAAATCTTTACATGGCAATTATGGAAAACATTTTCAAGACAAAGGAAGGCGATAGGAGCTCGAGCCTCAGCTTCTTAGATTGATCGCATGTATGTAACAGGCGATTTGGAAAAAGATTCCTATCAGCGGATGAAGGCATCTACGAAAAAAGGTATTCAGCAACTCCAGACTCAAATATCCCGATTGACCACTACTGATACCAACTTCATGAAGTACTGCCGCTATGACATGTCCCTTTTAGGCAACCTCAACTTTCACTACCTGCAGTCATCTCCACATGTTAGAAAAAAACTTCTTGGTTCGATATTCACTGGAAAACTGGTTTTTGAGAACGGAAATTATCGAACCACTGGGCTCAGTGAAGCTGTTGCCCTCATAGGCCAGTTTCAGCAGGAATTTGGGTATAAAAAAACCGAACGTTTGGACATTTCTGACAAAACGTTCGGTAAAGTGCCCAGAATAGGACTCGAACCTACACACCTTGCGGCACCAGAACCTAAATCTGGCGTGTCTACCAATTTCACCATCTGGGCAGATGTGAATGAATATTAGTATATTCTAAAAACTTCCTTTTCGTCAATCAAGGATTTAGGCTAAACTGTTATAGTATTTAAAAATGGATCTAGCATGATTGAGAGCGTACTTGGCATTGTATTGTCCCAGGATAGAAAGGAAGTTTTGTTTATTAAGCGCAAAGATGTACCGGTTTGGGTGCTGCCTGGCGGGGGTGTCGATGATGGGGAAACACCTGAGCAAGCAGTCGCCAGGGAGATTGAAGAAGAATCCGGCCTGCAAGTGAGTGTAGCGCGCAAAGCGTGCGAGTTTCATGCAGTCAGCAAGCTAGGGCAATCTTTGGCGATTTTTGAATGCCAGCCCCATGGGGGCAGCTTAACTTCTACAGATGAAAGTTTAGATGCCGCGTTTTTCCCGCTTGAGAAGCTGCCCGCTCCCCTCTTTTACTTGCATCGAAATTGGCTCATGGAATCCCTTAGCAGTACTAGCACCATAATCAGGCCCTTAAGCGAGGTCAACTATTGGAATTTTTTCCTTTATATCTTAAAGCATCCGTTTCAAGTGCTCACTTTTTGGCTGGCTAAGCAAAAAGCAAAGCGGTGCTCAACTGTCAGGCATTAGGGTGCGGCGCAATTCTTTAAATGTAAAATAAATGGGTTCTATTAGATTTTTTTGCGGGTCTAAGTAGCCGCTGTTTAAACTAATGGCCTGCTTAAATGCTTCAATGGCCTTTTCTGATTTGCCTAACTGCTGCTGCACTAGTCCTAGATTATTCCAGGCTTCCGGCAATGGCTCCTGAATTGCTTGCCGGTATTGCTGTTCGGCTTGTTGAAACTGCCCCATTTTGTAATAGCAATTTCCTTTATACCATTTCGCCAGTGGATCTGATAAGGGCTCAAGGAAGCTTAAGGCAACTTGCCACTCTTCCCGGTTATAGAATATTTTGCCCGTGAGCAGCTCTTTTTGCGAAGATGATAAATGCGCTGAAGCCAGAATTTGTGCGATCTCATCAGCTGTGAATTTTGTCACAATATCCAATTCAGCTGTTCTGTGCGCAGCCATTCTTTTGGAAACATTCCCGGCATGCCGGCGATACTCCGTAAGGGGTTCGTTTAAGTAATAAAAATGGGTTTGCTCTGCTAAATGCAGATAGAATTCGTAATCCTCGGCATGCTGCCGGTATTGGTTAAAACGCAGCCGGCCGATTGCAGAGCGTTTAATAAGGGCGTTGGGGCCGCCGGGTACAATGTTTCTGAATAGCATATAGGGCAAAAAATTCTCTTTGGGCAGCGATTCTCCGGCCAATACAGCAAGAGGGGCGCCTTGCTCATCTATTAACTGCACGGCTGTATATACAACGCCTATATCCTCATTTTGCAGCAGGCATTGCAGTTCTTTAGCTAAACGGCCCGGCTTCATGCGGTCGTCGCTGTCAAGCAAAGCGATGTATTGTCCTTTAGCTGAATCAAGGGCGCGATTTCTGGCTGCAGATACTCCCTGGCGGCTCTGCCTATGATAAATAACCCGCAGATCCTGTGCAGCATATTGCCGGCATATTTCTGCTGTTTGATCCTCCGAGCCATCATCGATAATAATAAGCTCCAGCAGTTTATGGGATTGGAATAAGACACTCTCAATAGCTTCTGAGATATACTGCGCCTGGTTATAAGCAGGCATGATCACGGAAATTAAATTTTGCATTTGCAGCCGCATGCAGTACGATTTAGTGCACGGCGGCGAACCGCCGTACTCTACTAGTACTAATAAGAAACCGGGATATAAAGATCGGAAAACGTGTGTTCATGATCGTGGTCATGATCGTGGTCGTGGTCATGGTCGTGGTTTGCGCTGGGTTTTGCCGGAGCTTTTGGCGCTGGTTGTTTTCCAGCCGGAGCTGCAGCAGGGGCTTTATCAGCCTTTTTCTGCATGTTTTCAATCTCCTGCAGTGTTGGAGGTCTGCAGATTAGCTCAGGATGGAACAGGTTTTTAAAGTTATCCCAGTCATCGCCGAACTGCTCCACAATAGCCACATCGCAGTTTTGCTTAATCTGCACTAACAAAAAGAGCAGCTTGTGCAAGGTTCTGACTTGATTGGTAGTGTCCTCATCATCGCCCGGTTTAATCTTTTGCTGCAAAAAGTATTGCGTAAGCAAGGAAGCTACCTCGTCTGACAATTTATCTTTCGTGATTACCCAGCGGGTAAACTGATTGCGATCCCACGTGGACTGAAATTTATTATCTCCCATAGCCTTGCAGCATTTATGCATCGTCTCGTAATATTGGTCTACCTTATCATAGATCATCTGATCATTATAGATTCCGCAAGGCATTTGGCAGTGGGCAGACAGGGGGCCAGCGCTAAAAGCAGCTAAGGCAATAATGGTGCTAAATAAAGTTTTTTTCATGGGTTCGCCTCCTTTTTTATGTGAAAAATGATACTGTAAGAGGCAGCACAATTCAAGAAAACTTTACCATATTCATTTGCCGAATTGCCCATATGCCAATTTTTTGCTATATATGAAGTATGAAAACAAGCAATGCAAATTTAAAATTAAAATGCACTTCCGCCTGGCGCTATGCCAATTTGGCAAAAGCTACGCCTGCCGGCCCAAAATTGGTAAATAAGCTGGAATATGCAGCCTTGAGATCCTGGTGGGTGCTATTGTTTGCCTTAATGTGCTACGGATTCTATGAACAGGCAATGGTAGCTTATCAGGCTGAATTAAATGCATTGCACTACAAATTGGAAGAGCTGCAGCTTGAAAAAGAACAGGCGCAAGCATTGCAGGATAATTTGAAGCGGCAAATTAACAGCCAAAGCGACCCGGAATGGATTGAACTGACGCTAATGAAAGGATTAGGAGTCGTTCCTGAAGGCCATATTAAAGTGTATTTTCCTAAATCGGGAGCTGCAGGGCAGTAACCCGGATGGATATATTAGCCTTTACAGCAGCTTTACTCTTCCTGACCTTCTGGTCTGCTTTTTTTTCTGCATCGGAAATCGCCCTTTTTTCACTATCCCCTACAAAAATCCGCTCCTACCAGTCCAGCCATGATCAACGTAAACGGCTTATTGCCCGCCTGGTGCTGCAGCCGCGCGATCTGCTTGTCACTGTGTTCATGATGAACACGGTAGTCAATATTTTGCTGCAGAACGTTACTTCTGCCATGTTTGGCACGTTGTCCAGCTGGTTATTAAAAGTAGGCGTTCCGCTTTTAATTACCTTAATATTAGGGGAAATCATCCCCAAATACATTGCTCTGCAGAAAAACATACAACTTTCTTATCGCGTTGCCCCGACCATTGATTTTCTCACCAGGATTTTAAAACCAATTAGGGAAATCACAGTAAAAGTAACGACAATCGTTTCCGGCCTTATGTTTTTCTTTCTAAAAAAAGAAAAAAATATTTCCAGGGAAGAAATAGCCCATGTTCTTTCCTCTTCAATGACTACAGGGATTTTAAGCACGGATGAAGCGGAACTTATACAAGGCTACCTCGATCTGAAAGAGGCCCAAATCAAGGAATTAATGCGGCCAAGGGAAGAAATCATTTCATTTGACCTGCAAGAGCCATTAAGTAAACTAATACACCTTTTTGTGGATCAGGAATGCACCCGCATTCCGGTTTGCGAAAAAGGAATTGACACTGCTATAGGGGTCATCACGGCCCAAAACTACTTCATCCATAGGCCAGCAATCAAAAAAACCGAGGATTTAAAAAAATACCTGGAGAAACCTTTCTTTGTGCCTGAAAATACCGATGCCAAAATCCTGTTAAAGAAATTTGCTGAAAAGGATGAACATCTGGCGCTTATTGTGGATGAATACGGCGCTATTACCGGCTTATTGACACGCGAAGATCTATTCGAAGAGGTTGTGGGGGAAATCGAAGATCGCAGAGATCAGGAGCCGCTCTATTTAAAAACCGGAAAGGATGTCATTATTGCCAGCGGCAAATTGGAACTGGAAGAGCTGGCCGAGCTTACTGGAGTGCAATTAATCAGCCCTAACGGCATGCTCACGATAGGCGGCTGGCTGACGGAGCAAATTGGGGAAATTCCTAAAAGCGGCACAAATTTTGAAACAGCAGAATTCCTTTTTCAAATTTTAGCCGCTGAACCTAATCGGATAAAAAAAGTGTATATCCGCAAAAAACATAGCAAAAAAAAACATGAACACTGAAACAAGCGCCATTTTTTGGCTCCTGCTGAACCTGGCTTCGATTGTGACGCTGTCATTTTTTTCGATGATGGAAATGGCTTGCGTTTCTTTTAATAAAATTCGCTTGCAGTATTACGTCAGCAAGAACAACAAACGCGCTATTATACTCAACAACCTCTTAAAAGATCCGGCAAAACTATTCGGCGCCACTTTGATTGGGGTTAATGTGGCGCTCATATTCGGTTCTGAATTTGCCCGCCAATTCCACTCCGCCATTGGCCTAAGCCCCGATCTGGCTCCCATATCGCAAGTGATTATAGTCGTAATTTTTGGGGAACTGGCCCCTATGTTTGCGGCGCGCCGCTATGCAGAGCATATGACCCTGCTCGGAATTCCGCTCCTCTCCGGATTTGCCGCTATTATGACTCCCATCCTATGGTTGCTTACAGGTGTAACTAGGGTTACGCAATACTTTATCGGAGGCAAAGCAGACGAGCACACTAATATCTTTCTTACCCAGGAGGAAATCCAAAAACTATTAGAAGAACAGCCGGAAGAAACCGGTCAGGCTGCCTCTTCTGAATTTAATGTCATTGTCTCCAATATCTTTAATTTGCGCAGCAAGCTTGCCTACCAGGTCATGACGCCAATTGAGCAAATAAAGACCATCCCTTCAAACTGTTCAATCGGGAATTTACGCCAAATTCTGGCAAAAAATCCCCATGTGGGATTTTTGCCGCTTTACCATCGCAAATGGAATAATATTGTCGGCATAGCTATGCCCAGGGATTTATTGCGTGAACCGGATAACCATCAGGTCCGCAATCATGTCAAAGCTCCAACTTTTGTGCCCAATAACACTGAAATTATCCAAATATTGAAGCAATTCAGGCGCAACAATCAAAACGTCGCTGTGGTTCTTGATGACAAAGGGCAAGGGGTAGGCATATTGACTTTAGAAGACATCATGGAGGCTGTTTTTGGCAAAACACTCCTGGAGGCTGAAGAACGCCCCAAAAACTTCAGGCAGGTTTCATTTATTGATAAAACTATTCCAGGGAAGATGGAAATTGCGGAGTTCAATAAAACCTATCACGCCAGCCTTCCTTGCAAAGGACATGAGACCTTTGAAGACGTGCTGATTGAAAGCATGGGTCATCAACCTGTTGTGGGTGATGTTCTCTATCTCCAGCCCTTTGAAATTAAAGTCAAGGAAGCTACCCTGCTGGAAATCAAAAGCGTTACAGTCCGCACTAAAATTTAATTGTTGTAAAGGTCTGAAGTAGACGCTTAAAAATTAATTAAACACAAAGTTCGCAAAGGATTGCACGACCGCCAACATATGTAACATTTAGTTCACCCACATAGGTAACACAAACTTAATTTTTTTTCCTTTGAAGAGCCAATTCTAAGGCGGATGAAAGAGGGATTTCTTGAGATGTCAAGGTCGAGCGAAGCGAGCCGAAGGGAA
>JAEYWL010000051.1 GCA_023428915.1 Verrucomicrobiota bacterium | reverse complement strand
GCTGCTAACCGCAGCTCAATCTTATTTTCCATTTTAACCCCACGTTCCAGCACCTGCAGGAACTGCAGATGCTTTCACGCGGGGCTAACAAACTGTCAGCGCTACGCGCCTCAAATTTACATTCTTTAAAGTCTGCCCTAATCAGAGCTTGAAAAAAATCACTTGCAGCTCATATTTCACAGTCTCGGAGATCTATGGGTTTTAGTAGCCGTTTGGGCCTGTACCCCAATTAAAATCGGAACGGGTTCCAGAATTGGAGTCGAAGGACGAAGCTGCAGCATCGGAATGGTTTTCCCACTCAGGCCTTGCAGAAGCATTTGGGCCTGTACCCCAGTTAAAGGTATCAGAAACTGGTTTTGATGGAGTCGATGAAGTAGCATGGGCTGCTGCAGGGTGTGCGTAAGAGGCTGCAGTCAAACTGCAGGCGAAAAGGGCTAAAGTAAATATTTTTTGTTTCATAGCTTCTCCTTTCAATAATGGTACATTTCTTTATCTCGCAATTTACATGTAATCACAGAGAGTATATTTGTCTAGAAATTATTTTATCTTTTTGCCGTCTTCCACTAATATCCATTATTTAACCTATTACCTGTCGAGTGTTTATGGAATTTGAAACTTATCTTGAACGTTATGCGGAATTGTTAGTTGTGCACGGCTTAAATGTACAGCTCGGGCAAATCGTTAACTTGACAGGGGAGGTGATCCATTGCAAACTTTTGCAAATGCTTGCCCAGGCTGCATATCGCCGAGGTGCAAAGTATGTTAACGTGGATTTGATCGACCCTGTTCAGGCAAGATTACGGGTACAGGATAGTCAAAAAGAAGAATTCCTTAAGTTTGTTCCCGCTCACGTGCCTGTAAAATTTAATGAGGTGTTAGAGAATCATGGAGCTGTATTGCGCCTAATTGGCAGTGAAGACCCTGACAGCCTTAAAGGAGTCGCCCCCCATAAAGTCAATGAGATGCAGTTAAGCATTCGCAAGTCTTTAAAATCTTACTATGAAGAAGGCGTGGGCAAATCAAAAATCCATTGGACAGTGGCTGCAGCAGCTACCCCAAAATGGGGAAAAAAGGTATTTCCGGAACTTTCTGAGGAAGAAGCGGACAAGGCATTATGGGCGGAGATTTTTAAAATTTGCCGTGTAGATAGGAAGGATTATTTAGAAGTTTGGCAAAAGCATGACGAGGCTTTGCAAAAAAGGGCCAGGTATTTGACAGAACTTAAAATCGAAAAACTTCATTTTACTGGTCCAGGAACTGATTTACAGGTGTTTCTCTCGCCAAAAGCCATTTTTAAAGGAGGCGGAGACACAGGCCCTTATGGGGTTCACTACGAGGCGAATATCCCTACAGAAGAATGCTTTACAACACCTGACTATCGCCGGACAGAAGGGAAAGTTAGGGTGACCCGGCCGTTTCTCATTCACGGCACCATGATCCGAGGATTGGAGTTGACATTTGCCAAGGGGCAAATTATTGAGTTTAAAGCTCAGGAAGGGGAAGATGCCTTTGAAGCGTATATAAAAAGCGACGCTGCTGCCAATAGACTTGGTGAAGTGGCTTTGGTTGGTATTGATTCGCCTATTTTTCAAAGCGGCAGAGTGTTTGAGGAAATTTTGTTTGATGAGAACGCCGCTTGCCATATCGCTGTTGGTTTTGCTTACCGTTTTTGCCTTGAAGGAGGCGATCGGATGACACCTGAGGAGCTCGATCAAATCGGGTGCAATGACAGCCACGTGCATACTGACATGATGATTTCATCAGAAGAAGTCGATGTACAAGCTGTTACATATACTAAAGCTAATTATCACATTATTCAAAAAGGAAAGTGGGCAATTTAGCCGCTGAAGCCATAGATCCTGATATCTGTATGGCCTAGTTTGATTGAAAACAATATATGACTATGGTATTATGACTATGGATGGGAGTTTTAATTATGAAAAAAACAATGCAAGCAGGGGTCTTTAAAGCCGAGTGTTTAAAGGTTATGGACGAGGTAAAACATAAAAAAAACCAAGTCATCATTACTAAGCGCAACGAGCCCATAGCCATGCTGGTTCCAATTGAAGGCCCTAAAGTCAATTTATTTGGTTGCATGAAAGGAACCATAAAGTTAAACGGCGATATTATTACAGCTGTAGATGAGGAGTGGGATGCCAATCGTTAAACAGCTCAAACGGCATAAGCTTTTGTTGGATACCCATGTGTGGATCTGGGTATTAATGGGAGAAGAAAAGCTTAAAAAAAGTTTTATAAGTTCGCTGGAGGCTGCGGCCGCAAATGATAATATTTATATAGCGGCAATTTCATTATGGGAAATTGGCATGCTGGTTGAAAGAAAGAGAATTGAATTAGAAATGGATTGTCTTGACTGGATACAACAAGCTCTTGATATGCCAGGCATTAATCTCATGCCCCTTTCCCCTCAAATAGCCGTACAAAGCTCTCGTTTACCAGGCAGTTTTCATGGAGATCCGGCGGATCGCATTTTAGTCGCCTCAGCTTTTGAATCCAAGGCTGTCCTTGTCACCCATGATCAAAAAATTTTAGCTTATGGGAAGGATAAGTTTATTCACGTATATGATCCTTTATAAAAACATCGCCACTATACGAGCAGAAAAATGGTATTCACAATGTGTTTTCGAGGCAAAATTAAAAAAAAGTAAGAAAAGTGGTTGCTGGTTAATTCCCAATTTGGCTATATTTACACGTTCCTTCAAGCGCAGAATGCAACGAAAGCAAGCAAGCGGATGAAACGAACAGCTTAACCAGCGAGTTAAGCAAGTTATATTGACAGTATAAGAAAGGCAATGTGCAAGCAAAAGACTCTGTTTTAGGACAGAGAAGTAAATAAAGCTTGTGTGGTAATTGTCATGTACGTGAATTCGTGCAAGAAATTCCAAATGCAAATTT
>JAEYWL010000047.1 GCA_023428915.1 Verrucomicrobiota bacterium | reverse complement strand
AATATATTCAAATCACTATAAAAGCCCCTTAACCAATGCTGCAACGCTATTTACGATAGTCAGCATGCATTTTCTGCTAGCTTCATTAAAATAATTTTAAAGGCCGCACCTGGATATCTTTCGTGAGGGGATACTCGAGATCGCCAGGATACACTACGGTTAAAGTATCCAACGCCAGATCTTCTTTAGCAATCTGCATAGACTTAGTTAATTTAGGCGCTGCTGAATATTTAATTTCAAAACCTAGTCGTTTTCCATTTTTAATAATCAATAAATCGAGCTCGGCATTTTGATGAGTTCCCCAAAAATAACACTCTTCTTGCTGCGCATCGAGATGGAAAATAATTTGCTCTAGAGCAAACCCTTCCCAAGAAGCACCTAACTTAGGATTAATAAGTAAATCAGCGTTGGTATTAACTCCAATCAAGCTATGAAAAATACCGCTATCGCGAATGTAAACTTTTGGAGTCTTTACTTGTCTTTTTCCGATATTTTCATACCAAGGTTGCAACTGACGTATCATGAAGGTACCCGTTAAAATATCGACATATTCCTTCATTGTTTTATAGGAAACCCCTAATGATCGACCAAGTTCAGAAGCATTAAATATATTTCCATGATAGTGTGCCAGCATCATCCAAAAACGCCGCAGTTGTTCTGCAGGAATTTTAATACCTAGAGCAGGAATATCTCTTTCTAAGAAGGTTTTAATATATCCTTTACGCCATGCTACACTAATGTCATCGCTAGCACCTAAAATAGATAGAGGATACCCCCCTCTTAGCCATAACTTTTCCAATTCATGGACTTCATCGAACATAAAAGGAGTCAATTCTAAATAAGTGATGCGCCCAGCTAATGTCTCTGAGGACTGTGCGATTAAATCACGCGAGGCACTCCCTAAAATTAGATAATGTTGCTTGAGGGATTTATTATCGACTAGCACGCGAAGAGTTTCAAATAAGTTAGGCGCTCTTTGAATTTCATCAATAACTATAAGCCCGGATAAAGCAGATAAAGATAAAAGAGGATCGCTTAATCTTTCGCGATCAAGATAATTTTCAAGGTCGAAATAATTTTCTCTTGGAAAACTGGGAACTTTTTCAATATATTGCTTAGCCGCGGTTGTTTTGCCGCATTGACGCGGACCTAAAATCGCGACCACATTGGTAACTTGAAATGCTTGGGCTATTTTATCTAAAAAAAATTGCCTAATCATATTTTTCCATGAAATTTAGAACTCTAACCTCTATTTTTCATGGAAAAATGATTTTTTTCAAGAATTTAGAAGAGAACCGCTATATGAAGGGAAGAGAGCTGCTGATAGGGATAGTTTCTATAAGGAAATGAATTATGCAAGACGTCTAATAGAAGGAATAGAAAATGCCAAAATAGAAGGAAGCTTCTGGAAAGAGAAAGCTTGCAATCCTCTGTTCAATTTCAACTAGGTTTAAAACAACCCGTGAATAAACGGATTGGGCTTAAAAGAAACTGTAAACTCATTCAGTAGCGTATTGTTCCTTTAAAGATTTATTTTCTTATGGCCAATCCGCCATTTTCCAACTACAAAAGTCTTGTAATAATCACTACAAAAACTCAAAATATTTTGGCTTATACACAAAACACCAAACATAAAGATGTACATATTATGGAAGCTGTAACTCATAGAAATAACAATACACAGTGTAGCAAATTTTGGGAAAAGATGATCAAATTTCCAAAATCGGAGAAAATTACATTGACCGCATTATTCGCTGGTCAAATTTTCGCTTACATATTTCTGGAAAAAAATCAAAGCCCTGAAAGGTATATCAATGACTGCGTCTTTTCTTTGAGCAATATATTGGTAATGCAGACATTTTTAGCAGCTATAAAAACCATCCTGCCTAAGGGACGCTGCACTTCAGGTAAAAAAAAGCCGAATAATGAAAATTTTTTACGTAATCTCGCTATTAATTCTTTTACTATTATAAAACGGGCGTCAATCATAAATAGAATTATCCATACCGGCAGATTTGTTTTTCATGAGCTTGGCCACTACGCCCTTTACAAAGGGCTATTCAATAACATTAACTCTAGAATTGAATATTTTATCAACAAAGGCGCCCTCACTGTAACAGGGTGGGGAGCCAGGACAGTGCCAAATGCGTTAGGGCTAATTTTTAACGAAACCTATAGAAGAATTGTAGTTTTTGCCGGCGGCCCCGTCATGGATATGTTTGGGATTATAGCATGCACTATTGGCGGGCATCGATTACAGGCTAAGGAAGGATATTTCAATGCTTGCAACCTGCTGGCAGGACTTTACACCTATGTTTGCGTAGAGCAAGCCCTTCTCCAATCCACACCCGGCTCCGACTACTACGAAATATCTAAACCTCTAGGCTTAAATAATATGCATTGCACAGCATTTTTGCTAGGTGTTCCTATGGTCTGCAAAAGCGTATTAATGCTTATCGATCACCTTAAGAAAAAATAATAGGGATCTTTCAAAACTCGCTTTGGTTAATAATAGGCATTTTTGAGCAGCTTTTTCGAAAAATTTTGCGGACAAGCTGCATAAAGAGCAATTTTAGCGATCAAATGGAGTATTTAAATATGAAATGATAGTGAAAATAGGGTTATGATTCTGCGATCTTATGAAGTGCAATTACAAGGGGAACTTTTTCATTTTGCAAGATGTTTTTTTGATTTTCTGAAACTATAACAAGTGCTTGCTCTATTGCATTTACCAGAATTTGGTTTATTTTTGCTAAAGCCAGCCAGTTAAAATACGAATGCTCAAACTCTTGTTCAATCCCTTTACTAATCGTGGCCTTAAATAACTTAAAAACACTTCCCTGTAATGGGTCTGATATAACTGTGGTGGTGCCTGTTTTCATATTACCGACCACCTCAGCCATATTCTTCTTGGGCGAAAAATCAGAAGAAGTTATCTCTAAAATTTGCTCCCCTTGTTCTAAATGCTGGCAAAATTCTTCTACAACACTTGGATAATCAGAACTCTCTAGAACTTCTACTAGATCAGTGTCTGCTAAGACTGGATTAGTCAACATCTCCATGTAGATATTGGCAACAAATCGATACACATTCAACATAGATGTATTAATCTGCCCTAAAGATTTAATAGCATTGCCTAAAAAAGAAAGACCTGTTTCAAAAGATTTCTCAAGTGAGTTATCTAAAGCACTTTTTTTTGCTTGTCTAAGTTCTCTTTGCTTATTGTACATCAACAGCTCATCACTGTGTAATCTGCGCATAATGGAAGGTATTGTATTCGCAAACAAAAGAAACTCTTTACTTAACCTTTCGTATTTACTATTTATTTGTTTTGCTATTTCCCCTGTCTTTGCCATTGCAGATATGGCGAGCGCTTGATTTCCAATCCGTTTATACTGCAAGGCCTCTAGATGACAATTAAAAGCACTCATAAAAAGTGCTGTTATAGAGTTATTGCATTCAGCAAGAGAATCTTTAAGCACCATTTGATAATCGTTAAGAGCTTTTATGACTTCCGAACAAGTGTTAAAACCTAAACTTCCTTGGTAGACTTTATTAAATAAATTTCCTATATCAAGATAGCCTTCGATTTGCTCAAGACCAAAATTTGAGTAGTTAGCTATTAAAATTTCACAAACTTTTTCTTTATCTTGTTCATTACTATCAAGAATACGGTCAATATTTTCTAAGGAATTAACACCAATATTACAAACGAATTCTATTTTATTAAACATACCACTCCAGCAAACACTAAAAAAAATTATAGCATATTTATTAAAAAATAACAATGTAAATTAAAAAACTTAACTATAATGCAAATTAATAAATTACTTAAAATTACAAACCCATATTTACTTCGTTAGAGGTCTAGGTTACACATTCCAAAATTTAATTTCGCAAGATGTCTATTGAAAAATGTCTAATAAGCATTGCTGTAAAGATGGACTTATACCTGTCCATCCTAAAGTAAAGCAAATAAAGGTTCTAATACTCCAACAGCATAGTGAGTAACTATCTTAGCACATTCTAGTTAGGCATAAACAAATAATCGTCTCCGCCTATATGAAAGCAGCTATAGCCAAGATTTTCAAGATACTGCCTTCTTTCATTTAGGTAACCTGCATATATTTCCATTATTATAACGGGCTTATCGCGCTTAATCACCTGCAAGGCTCCATTAAGCACATCCATTTCGTAACCTTCCACATCCATTTTTATTAACGAGACATTCTGCAAGTTCAAAGCATCTAAACGCGTCATTTTTACTTTTTCGTCAAAAAGCCCCGTTGGTTCATTCACAATACACCCTGTGCCTTCATTATTTGCTCTAACCTGGGCTATATTGACCATTTTCTCTTCCCTGCCAAGGGCATTTCTATAACAAGTCACATTGCGGCAATCATTCAGATGCAGATTGATAACAAGTTCTGTAAAAAGTTTAACCTGGGGCTCAAAGACATGCACTTGTCCAGCTTCTCCAGCAATTTTAGAAAGAGTAATCGTATGCGTACCAATATGCCCCCCTATATCAATTAAAGTGGTGGCGGGTTTAGCAAAGGCCCGGATCAAACGCTCAATTTCTTCTTCCCATTTTTTTCCCTTTTTAATGAAAAAACTTTTGATGAGGTCGTAAATTTCATCTACATAAAAAAGCTCGCTGTTATTTACGCGGTACACGGCATATGTCTGAAAAGGAAATATGGCTAAATAATTTTCGAGATTTTTATCATTTTTCTTGTATGTGCTAAAAAGAGTTTCTAATGTTTGGCTATTGACTTCCGCTTCCCACTTTTTTAATGCAAATGATTTAATCTTAGCGCTGCTCATTTCACGCAAAAAATGCAGGTAAGAACCAAACTCTCTTTCATTGCAAATATACTGCTGCACATTATTGTTTCTCGCGCTTTTTGAAAAACTAAGAAAGTCCCATTCCCCTTCGATACCTTCAAAAGAGAGTTTAGGATAACTGCTGGCATGTATCAAATAACAGCCAAAGACGCATGGAACTGTAAATGTGCCCATATTTTGCCTTTCAGCAATGGGATAATAATGGGGATGATCTTTGTAATAGCCTTCCAGAGTTACGTCTGCAAAAAAATTTCTGCAAGGATCATCGGATTCAGGTATAGGGCGCAGCATCGGCGCTATCACTTCTACATTTTTTGCCATTAAATGTTTTAGGGTAAAGGGGGCAGCGAAATTATCAGACTCAACAATAAAGCAGTACTCGTAATGTCCTTCTTGAGCATCTGCTAAATAGGAGTTTTTTATCTGAGCGAGTTTTTTATTTTTTGGTGCATTGTAAGCATACGTATAGTCCGCTGCCTGATGGATATGGCAAGCAATCTCTTCATATCGACTGCCTTGTGCATGAATCCAGCCATGAATGAGCCCGACAGCTTCTTGATCATCGGTATAGAGATCGATATTGAGCTGCAGCAACTGTTTAGGGTAATCCCAGTTTTCAATACTTTTAAGAAAATACGGCAAAGTCCCGGTGTTGTTTTTTACAACAATTCCTACAAATACCCTTGGAAGAGCTTGCTCATCCAAAGCCTCTGCAGGGGGGCAGTATGAAACCAATATTGTTAAAAGAAAGAAAAGCATCCGATTTAAAGTTAAGAGCATGTCTTTTAAGCTCCTCTGCGAGTGCAGTCAAAATTACTGGTTCAAGTTCGTATCAATCAAGAAGTTTGAGTTATTGGCAACAGGCATGTAGATGGAACAGTCTTCGCAGCCGCAGCCATCAAACAAGTAAGTGATCCCGATGCAGATATTGGCAGCATAGTTCAAGCTTTGAAATGCTCCTGAAGCTTGCCTGGCTCTCATATAAGCTCCATGCCCATCTAAATATAAGCAGTCGGTCAAGGGAACGCGGGCGGAAAAACCAAGTATAAATTCCCCTGCAGCCCGGTGTTCATACCTTAAACTATCGCGGTAAGGCAATCCTGCCCATAAAGTTGTCTTGGCACAATTATCAAAATAGTGGCTCCAAAACAAATTTATTTGATCAATGGCCCTATAAGAGATCGGCAAGCCAAGCGCATTTTTATGGCTAGTTTCTAAATGTGCAGTCCCCCACACGCCAAACTCGTCGCAGCAAAATTGATAACCTGCCTGAAAACGCAATTGATCGAAACTGGGACTAAGATCATAAATGCCAAAATGGCGGGTAAATACCCTGTCGTAGACAAGGCCTAAATTAAAAGGGCCAATTAAAGTTGCAATTCCGGCCGTGATAAATGATTCTGTTTGAAGGGCTTTAGGGTTGCGAAACACTAAATTTTGGCGGCCATCCCAGTTATATAACCCATAACTGCCTCCAGCTTGTACACTGAACATATCTGCAATGCATACAGCAGCATTGCCGGATAGCAAAGCACCATTATTGCCATTCCAGCTGCCATCAGGGATGCCCCTAAAATTGTCATAAGAGGCATTCAGTTCTATATTGATGCATTCTGCTTGAGATGAGCCCAAACAAACAGCCATTAAAATAATTGCAAATAGTTTTTTCATTTAATTTCCCTCTAAAAATAAATGTTGAAATTACCTAATGTTATCATTTATTTTCAATCTTATCCTTTTATAATAGAATCGGGTTGGTTATTTTACAAAACATCAAGTTAATAACCATGCCTAAACATTTTCTGAGAGACTCTATGAAATTCTTTCATATCTTGCTGGCTGCATTGCTGATCAATAGTGCTGCCGTGGCACAAAATCAAACAGGCACTTTAAGTCCAGTGCTATCAGAAGATAGCCTGCCATTTACTTTACAGCTTGAAGCTATTCCCTTCTCCTTGCCAGTTGGCCTCCAAAGTTATGCATCGGCTATTTATAAAAATCGCTGGATTTTTTTAGCCGGTCGTACAAATGGCCTGCACGGCTTTGACAACAATGGCAATAACTTTCCGCCTGAATTTCAAAATACTACAATATATATTTTTGATCCTGCCACAGGTTCTTATGCAAGCAGGGATTTGAAAGACCCAAGTTCTGGTTTATCGCAAGCAACCATTGACA
The DNA here is from genome assembly GCA_023428915.1 of Verrucomicrobiota bacterium. Lineage (GTDB taxonomy): Bacteria > Chlamydiota > Chlamydiia > Chlamydiales > JAEYWL01 > JAEYWL01. The sequence continues at coordinate 47,726 of JAEYWL010000047.1, read as the reverse complement.
CCCTTTCTGTCACTTCATCGCAAAGCTTTCAAATACAAGGCACATTATATATGGTAGGCGGCTATGGCATAGATACAGCCACTAATGATTTTGGGACCAAGAGCACTTTGACAGCAATAGACCTTAAAAAAATCATGGCATGGGTGTATACAGGTGCGCAAAATGGCGCCAGAAGCGCCATTAGACAAATATCTCACCCATTGCTGCAAGTTACAGGAGGGTTTCTTTATAGAGCTTCTCCACATAACCCTTTCCTTTTGATGTTAGGGCAAAATTTTATTGGGAAGTATGTCCCAAATTCTAATGGGATCTATACAGAGCAAATACGTCCATTTTGGCTGCAAGATGATGGCAGACACCTTGCAATCATCCCCCATGCTTCATCGATTACCTATCCAGATTATAGGAGGCGCGACTTAAATGTAGTTCCAGTACTGCATAAATTAGAACCCGGCTATGTGGCATTAGCAGGAGTATTTACTCTAGAAAGCGGTGTTTGGACTGTTCCTATATTAATTACAGCAGATGGAGAAAGTACGGAACCGGACCCGGATGCAGCAGCTACATTTAAGCAGGCAATGAATCAATATAACTGCCCCGCATTTTGCTTATATTCTGTGAAGCGGGACACTAACTATATTGTATTGCCCGGCGGTATAAGTTATGGGTATTTCGCAAACGGCGCATTTCAAACAGACTCGGAATTTCCTTTCATTAATCAAATTACCACCATTCAAATTGATAAAAACGGGCAATTTACGCAGCATCTGATGAATGCTGAATACCCGTTTATTGCATCTACTGGCACCAATCCCGGAAACCAATTGCTGTTTGGAGCTGAGGCTGAGTTTTTTCCAGCATACAATGTGCCTCTCTTTCAAAATAATGCTATCCAGTTCGACAATCTCCCCAAAACTCCAGTCATAATTGGATATATAGCTGGCGGCATTATGAGCACCCTGCCTAATACCGCAACCCAGGCAGATTCAACCGCCTCCCCCTATATTTTTACAGTGAAGCTAATCCCTAAATAATCTTTATTGCACAAGAAGCTACACTCAAGAAAATTTTAAACCCATGATTGCGCCCTAATCCATGGCCAATCATGGGTTAAAAAAGGTATAGTTTTTTTTTAGCTAGACATTCCCTTGGGTTTTGTGTACAAAATGAAAAAAAATCAAATTATGTTTATGAGCAAAAAAACAAAAGCCATTATAGGTATCACGTTCCTAGTCCTTCTTACAATCGCTTTATTTTATTATTTATATATTTACAGCGTTGGTAGTGCAGTTTTAGACCCCAAAGGACTCGTCGCCCTTAAAGAACGGGACTTGATGTACATTGCTACAATTTTAATGCTGATCGTCATAGTGCCCGTACTGATCATGACATTTGCTATCAGCTATCGATACAGGGCAACAAATAAAGACGCAGAATATATGCCCAATTGGAACCACGACACGATGGCTGAGTGTATCTGGTGGGGCTTTCCCTTATTGATCATTATATTCCTCTCTTTTGTAACCTGGAAAAGCACGCATGAACTAGATCCTTATAAGCCTCTGGGAAGCGGCATGCAGCCGTTAAAAGTGCAAGTTGTAGCCTTGGATTGGAAATGGTTGTTCATTTATCCGGAACAAAATATCGCCACCGTAAATTATCTTCAGATACCGGAACAAAGGTCCATACACTTTGAAATTACAGCTGATGCGCCAATGAACTCATTTTGGATACCCGATTTAGGCGGGCAAATTTATGCCATGCCCGGTATGAATACTGAGCTGTATTTAATTTCCCATGTCGTCGGCGTCTTTCGAGGCTCCTCTGCAAACTTTAGCGGCGAGGGCTTTGCCGGAATGAGTTTCAACGTCAAGGCAAGCCCTAAAGAAGAATTTGAGAATTGGGTAAAAGAAGCGCAGCGCTCTAAAAAAACATTGGATTTAACCAGCTATAAACAATTGCAGAAGCCTAGCGAATATGAGCCTGTTGCTATCTACTCATTAAAGAAAAACGATCTTTACCAATATATCCTTCACAAGTACATGATGCCGGAAGAACAAATGGATATGCATATGAAGCATGATACTCATCAAAGCGATGCTAAGAGGCCCCTATGAGTCACCTTTTTGGAAGATTAGACTTAGATGCATTTAAACATGATGCCATTGAAAATGGAGCTGGCATTAGCATAGCCGTTACAGGCTGTATTATACTGTTTTTATTGTTCTATTACCGGGGCTGGCGCTGGCTTTGGGTGGAGTGGCTCACTTCCCTGGACCCTAAAAAGATCGGGATGATGTACATTATTGTAGCCTCGTTAATGTTATTTAAAGGGCTAGTCGATGCTTTGATGATCCGCGCCCAGCAGGTGCTTTCGGTAGGAGAAGCACACGGCTATCTTACCTCCCCTCACTTCCAGCAAATATTCAGCGCCCATGGCGCCACCATGATATTTTTTGTGGCTATGGGGGTTGTATTCGGCTTGCTCAATTTGATTGTGCCTTTGCAAATTGGAGCAAGGGATGTGGCTTTTCCTTTTATGAATTCGCTGAGCTTCTGGCTGTTTAGCGTGGGCGCTTTTCTAATTAATCTATCCCTTATTGTCGGCAAGTATGCAGCAACAGGCTGGCTAGCATATCCGCCGTTATCTGAAATAGAATACAGTCCGGGCGTAGGTGTCGACTATTGGATTTGGAGCTTGCAAATTGCCGGGATCGGGAGTTTAATGTCCGGGATCAACTTTATCGTTACCATCGTTAAAATGCGCTGTCCAGGCATGACTTTTATGAAAATGCCGCTCTTTACCTGGAGTGCCTTAAATAGCATGATCCTTGTCGCGTTTGCCTTTCCTATCTTAACAGTTACATTGGCTCTGCTATCATTAGACCGGTATCTCGGCATGCATTTCTTTTCAGCCGGGTACGGCGGCAACCCTATGCTCTACATCAACTTAATTTGGGCTTGGGGGCATCCAGAGGTTTATATTTTAGTATTGCCTGCTTTCGGGGTATTTTCTGAAGTTGTGGCCACTTTTTCCCATAAACGCCTGTTTGGCTATGAGTCCATGGTTTGGGCCTTGGCAGCCATTACTTTCCTATCTTTTATTGTCTGGCTGCACCACTTCTTTACTATGGGGGCAAGCCCTAATGTGAACGCCTTTTTTGGCATTATGACAATGCTTATCGCTATTCCAACTGGTGTAAAAATTTTCAATTGGCTTTTCACAATGTTTAGAGGCAGGGTCTTCTTTTCAAGGCCTATGCTGTGGTTTTTGGGATTTATCGTTATTTTCACCCAAGGCGGCATGACCGGGGTATTGCTCTCCGTTCCCGGAGCAGATTTCCAATTGCACAACAGCCTCTTCTTAGTAGCTCATTTCCATTCCATGGTTATAGGCGGAGTGCTGTTTGGCCTTTTTTCAGCTTTGGCGTATTGGTTTCCCAAATTTATTGGCTACAAATTAAACGAACGCCTAGGCAGATGGGCATTCTGGCTTTGGATCACAGGATTTTTCCTGGCGTTTATGCCATTATATACTCTCGGGCTTATGGGAGCGACAAGACGCCTTAACCACTATGAAGCTTCAACCGAATGGCAGCCGTTATTTGCCATCGCCCTGTTCGGCATTGTCGTTATTATTGCAGGCGGCATTTGCCAAGTGCTACAGGTTATCGTCGGAGTAAGGCACCGCCGGCAAAACCGCGTGGGAGCAGACCCTTGGAATGGCAGGACATTGGAATGGTCGGTAGCTTCTCCTCCGCCATTTTACAATTTTGCCTTTATCCCGACTGTCCATGAAATTGACCCCTACTGGGAAATGAAACAACTGAAGCAGCAGCAAGAACCGCCAAAAAAATACGAAGACATCCACATGCCCAAAAATTCCGCTATCGGCCTCTATATGGGGGGCTTAAGCCTGCTATTAGGTTTTGCGCTCATCTGGTATATCTGGTGGCTGGCTGCAGCGTCCTTCATAGGCGGCCTAATCTGCCTGCTGATCCGCTTATCGGATGACAATACAGATTATTACGTACCCGCTGCTGAAGTGGAAAGAATTGAAAAAGAATTAAATAAGAGGCCTAAACACGCATGACTACCAAGTCCGACGCTTTAAGTCATCATAATATCGATCAGGAAGTATACGACAAGACGCTTTTCGGGTTCTGGGTTTATATCATGACCGACTGCATCTTGTTTGCCACTTTGTTTGCCACTTATGCAGCTTTACAGCACAATACTTTTGGAGGGCCCACCTCGCAAGACATTTATAGTCTGCCGCATGCCTTAATTGAAACTATGATCCTCTTAACCAGCAGTTTTACTTGCGGCCTGGCAATGCTGGAGGCTCATAAAGGACGTAAATGGCTGGTAATTGTTTTTTTTGCCATTACCTTTATCCTTGGCGCTAGCTTTTTAGGCATGGAATTAAAAGAGTTTCATGAATTAGTTAATGAAGGCGCCGGCTGGCAGAGAAGCGCATTTCTTTCTGCCTTCTTTACATTAGTCGGCACTCACGGATTGCATATCACCTTTGGCCTATTTTGGATCCTTTTCATGCTAGGTCATGTAGCCATTAGAGGCTTAACAATGCCTACCCTTAGGCGCCTTGCCTGCTTAAGTTTATTTTGGCACTTTCTGGATGTAATCTGGATTTTCATTTTTACTATTGTGTACTTAATGGGAGCAAAAGCGTGAATCAAACATCCTCACACGGCATGACGCAAGGAAGCTACACTTCTTATACTATTGGATTTGCATTGTCAGTAGCCTTGACACTGGCTGCTTACCTCTTGGTGAAGGAGAAAGTTGCAGAGGGCTACTTGCTGTACGGCATGATAGTTTTGCTTGGGATTATTCAGGTAGGCGTGCAAATGCGGTTTTTCCTGCATTTAGGCGAAGAGCCTAAACCCCAGTGGAATGTGCTGTCGTTTATCTTTATGCTGCTTGTGATCTTTATTCTTGTAATCGGCACACTGTGGATTATGTACAACTTAGACTATAGAACTATGCGGGGAATGCCCAGCATGGAACAACTTGAACGTATGCAGCCCTAGGATATCTGTGAAAACTTACATGATGCTTACAAAACCTGGAATTATTCTTGGAAATGTTATTACCACCGCGGCCGGTTTTGCATTGGCCTCTAAGGGTCATTTTAATGTCCCTTTATTTTTGATTACTTTATTGGGGTTGTCTCTTGTAATCGCCTCTGCAGGAATATTTAACAATTACCTGGACCGCAATGCAGATGCAAAAATGGAACGCACTAAAAAACGGCCCTTTGCACAAGGCTTAATCAACACCCCTGCTGCATTAGGATTAGGTGCATTGCTAGGCTTGCTTGGATTGGGCCTGCTCGCGGCTTATGCCAATCCGCTTACTGCTGCCGTGGCCTTTTCAGGCTTTTTTATCTATCTTGTGCTTTATGCTTTTTTCAAATACCGCACTTTTTACGGCACGCTCATAGGCAGCTTAGCGGGTGCAGTGCCTCCTGTTGTAGGTTATTGCGCTGTCAGCAATCAACTCGACATGGGAGCCTGGCTGCTATTTGCTATTCTTGTACTGTGGCAAATGCCCCATTTTTTTGCGATCGCGATCTACTACTTTAAAGACTATTCAGCAGCCTCTATCCCTGTGCTGCCTGTAACACGGGGCTTCTATGTTACAAAAATCCACATGATATTCTACATCATAGCCTTCACTGCCGCTTCGGCTTTACTATATTTTACAGGCTATGCAGGAGATATCTATCTTTGGATTGCCGTACTGCTTGGCTTAAGTTGGCTGGCATTATGCTGCGAAGGTTTTCGCATAAGCAATGAAATTGCCTGGGCGCGCAAAATGTTCTATTACTCGCTAGTTGTGATCACATTGCTTTCTTTTGGTATTTCTATGGACACTCTGCCATAAGACATGAAGGGCAAAATTTTTCGATTTTGCCCTTCCATGTGTAATTTTATTTTTTTGTCTTTAGTATTAGTTGAACCGCCCTGACCATTAAAACTGGCATCCGGCTATCTTTATAGTCATTTAACAAATCTACAAAGCACTCCGTAAACCTTTCTTTGGTTGGCAATTCAAATAAACCATGATTGATGTCAAAAACATGATAAGTATTTCGCTCTTTATCGTAGCGTAAATACATTCTGTGCCCTCCCTCATCCATGGCTAAACTAAGCACTAAGACTCCGTTGCTCTGTTTTAATACATTATCTTTTCTGCTTAAAGCGTCCACTAGAGCTGTGATTTGAGCCTCAGTAAGGGCACCGATTTTCCCAGCTACTGTAGGCCCGATCACCTGGTCAATATATCTTGCCTCTTTTATACCGTTTGCCATGCACATTGCTTTTGGATAAGACTTTTGCAAGTAAGCCTTAATACCTGTGGGCTGCCCCACTACCCAGCCTTTAACTTTTACAGCCATTAAGTGCGCAGCTTGGGTATAGCGGTCGATTGCTCCAATTTTAATCACATCCTGCTTGGCAATATCCTCGCAAGACATATCAGGATTGCGCTGCTCTTTGACAGCAGTGCGGGTAGTTGCACCTGCGCAGACTCCATCAATTAAGCATTCTTGCTGGTCTTCAAGCCCTTGAATTATTTCGGCCTTTAAGTAACTTTTCCATTTTCTTGCAAATTCTGTATCAGAGGGTCTTATTTGATTTTCTTTTTCCATCACCATCTTAGGGATGCCAGCAATTTTTTTATCAAACTCGACCTTTACAAATTCTGTGATTTCATTTTCCGGCTTCAAAAGAAAAACGCTGCTGCGTTTGCCCTCATTTAAGGGTCCAAGGGCAAAATTAAAAAATAGGCCGATCATATTTTCAGCTTGCCGATCTAACATTGCCCCTTTTTGCATCATTAATTGCAGTTTGTGTTTTTCTGGATAAGAGGGATCTAAGCCGCTAAAGTCATTTTTGTGTTTATTTAGTTCTGCACGATATCGCTCAATGCTATTCTCCACTGCTTTTATTAAAGCCATTGCTCCTGGAATTTCTTGGGAAGTTAAGCCGGAAGCTTCCAAACGAGCTTGTAGTTTAGCATCGGCTATTTTATCGGCAACATTTTCAAGTGTGAAGCCATCCATCCCCTTTGCATCCAACATATTCTTTAGTACTTTTTGTGATTGCTCATGTTTTTTAGAGCGCAGGGCAAGGTCGTCAGGCTTCCCTTTGCCTAGTTTTTCCAACAAGGTGTTTTCTACCTGGCTGCCTAGGGTAGTTTGCGGTCCTTTCATCAGGTCTTCTAGTTCCATTTGCAAAATGGTATGGCAAGCAAGGCGGGTATAGCCGTCAATCTTTTCCTTTTTAGCTTTTTCATCAATCAAGCTGTTCAATTTCTGCTTTGCCCGGCCGATAAAGTCAGAAAATACTCTTTGGATCATGGTTTTCGTTTTTTTTCCCTGAGACACCTCTTTCTTCATTCTCTCTACAGTGTTCTTAACGCCAATATCGAGGTCTTTCACTTTAGATAATGTTCTGGCTTGATCTAAAATAAGTTTACAGCGCTCTGCAGTGAGAACTTTTTCGTGTTTCTTGATATCTTCGCCAATTAAGGCCCCATCACCCTCATTCCAATTTTTTTCATAGGCCTCTACCACTTTTAATTTTATGTTTTTATCTTGCTTCATTTGCTTAAAGAGATTTTCAAGCATGGCAATATTTGTTTGTTCTACAATATTATCGACAACCTCTTCCACTTTTTCTATGGTTCGAGGTGTTATTAATGGCACTTGCGCGGCAAGCGGCTTATCCTCTTCCTCTTTGACCTCCACACCCAACGTAAAATCGATGTCCGCTGCCTGTTTAAGTAAGGCCGGCTCTAAGTTCACCTGTAAAATCTCTTGAATTTGCGGATCTTCCCTAAGGGGAATTTCTTGGGCTTGCTGCTGTTGAGCAATCTCTTGAGCAATTTGCTTTTTTAGTTCAGCAGGCTTAATAAGTCCCAAGGCCTTAATAAACAAGCGTTGATCTAGTCCTTGGGTCTGAAAAATGTGCGGATAGAGGGTAGTCTGTAAAAGTTTCCCTAAACTCTCCTGATAAGCATACAGGTTTTCAGAAAGTAAATTTATCACACCGCCAATAGTAACAGGGTTCGCAGGAGGAATTTCCAGGGGCGGTAAAGCAATGCCCAATTCAAAATTCAGTTGGTCTGCAATAGCCTTAGCTGAAATGGCCTCTTTAAGCACAGAGGCTGCTGCTTCATAAACTAGATGAGGTTTTAGAGAGAGAGTTTTTTGTCCTTCGACAAGCTGTTCTACCAATTTATGGCATAATTTTTTTTTAGCTTCTTCAACTGTCTCTTTGCCATTTATGCTGAGTTCCGGTTTTACTTCCCCACCGTATAGCAAAAGCATCTGCACTAGCTGAATATCGCCATTTTCAGCAGCCAGCCAAAGGGGTGTTGCCCCTTTGGGACAGGCTCCTGTTTCAGCATTAAATGCTTCAGTGGTCATAATATTGGGATTAGCTTCGTTTGCTAACAGGAGCAATACCATCTCGCTATTACCTGCTTGGCAAGCTGCATGCAAGGCTGTATACCCTCTTTGATCGCCTAGGGAAGCTAAGGTAGGGTGTTGAGCCAGTATATAGTTGACCAAAAGCTTGTTATCTCGCTCTACTGCCGCTAAAAGTACATGCTTGCCTTCGGCTTTAGCACCCGAGTTCCATTTAAACTCTGGCCGCTTATCGAGGATAAATTCAAGTTCTTCTGGTGTAGTGCGATCAGAAATGGACAGAAGCACATCCATGGCGTCTTTACCATGTGGCGTGGCTTTTATACGACAAGGCACAACCCGATTTTCATATTGCACTGCGAGTAAATCCTGCTTAAATTTTGCGCTAAATTGCTGGCAAAAATTTTCAATTTCTTCGTGAAATAGCGCCCTATTCTCATGAAGCATATGCTGTTGAGCAATCAGCTCCCTAAGCGTTTTGTTATAGCCATGTGAAGACTGCTCCCCGATTAGATGGCGCAGGCAAGATGCTAAATCAGCATTTAAGTCTAAATTTAAAACTTCTTCATCATGTATAAGGGAGAGCGCAATATATTTAAGAGTATATTCCCCCAAAGCATCTTCAATTAAAGCTCTTTGCCTTGCACGCAATTCTTCGCTTTGGTGTTGAAATAGCTGGACATTCTCTCCTGCCCGTTCGAGGCTATTCAAAGTAAGAGGCATCCAAAATATTTCTGCAAGTAGAGCGCCCCGTATTTCATTTTTTGGCGGCATGGCCCCGTACTGAGTAAAGGATAGCTGATCAATTGTCTGATTGACATTCCTTAGCAGCTCAAGTATGTATTTTAAGTCGTCTGGATTGGGTGCAAAGTCCATTAAACTTTTGATCAACCCCTCAGCTGTATTCTCACATGTTTTTGCATTGAGAATAAATATTCCATCGCCTGCTCTAAAAAACCCCTCAGCAATTCTATTGGCAGCCACTTCAGGCACGGCTAAGGTAATCTGCTCTACAAGGCCGGCTTTAACTTCATCATCTATTCCGAGATCCGTAAGCTTATCTGCTACAAACTGCTGTATGTGCGCGGCCAATGGCGCACTGTGCTCCTTTGCAAATGCAGCATTCGGATCAAACTCCTCTGGTTCAGGCATGTAGCCGCTTTTTTCAATGGCTGCCTGAAAATGCCGGATGAAAATTGCGCTGCAATCCTCACTATTGATCGCTTCTTCAAAGATATCATCAGCTTTTTTAATGGTTTCGGCAAATTCGTTTCCCTCTTCTAAACATACTGCCGCCCGCAACATTCCCTTGGCGATAGATAAAATCACTTCATCTTGATGTTTTTCTAAGTACGGGTATGAATATGATTGGACAGCTGCAGCAAAATTTTTCACGATAAAGGAAAAATCTTTATTCACTAATGAAGTATAATCTGCATGCAGTTGCTCAGGCGCATCCTTGCCTTGAATTATTAATTTATATCTTCTAAATGAATCCTTGAGCAACGTCTCGAGCAGAGGCTGCGGATTTCTATGGACAAACCCACCTTTATCAATAGCAGCTTGAAAGTGATGACTAAAAATAACGTCTAACTGCCCGCTGCTTTGAGCACTCGTAAATAAATGATCGGCCTTTCTTATTGTGGAGGCTTGTTCATTGCCTTCCTCAACACAAACAGCCGCTTGCAGCATTCCCCGGAGAATCTGGGCAACTATTTCTTTTTTATGTAATTTAATAAAATCAGGGCTTAAGGCTTCCAAAGCCTTAAACCTCCCTGCAATAAAATCTAAGTCGCCTCTACTGATATGGTTATAAGCATCCGGCAGTTGCTCAGGTGCTTCTTCCCGCTTAATTATATTTTTGGTTAAGGTAAAGGATTCGTTGAAGAGAGTTTCGTAAATCCTCTGTTCAGCTTGTGTGGGATTAATCATAGGCGTTCTCCCCAAAAATTAAATAAAAGCAATTAAATAAAAAGTTTTAACTATACTTGAACAAAAAAAATTAAGATTTAATAAAATTTTGGTAAAGATAGATTACAACACAAACAATTCATAATTTTAATTTAACAATTTATTTGTTTTTTTGTCTTTAATATTAATAAGCTCTGATCACTACAAAATCTTCGCTTTTTCTATTTCTCTCGATCTCTTTTCACTGAAAAAATGCAATAAAAGCAAAACAAACCTGATCATATAAAATATTATATCTACAGCTAATTATCTAACAATAAAAACAAAATCAATGCATTAAAATTAAACACTAACTATCTAGAAATTTGGGTTCCTAAAAATAAAATATTGTATTTATTTTTGAAAGCTGTTAGATTGGATACCTTTAAGTTTTACCAGGAGTAAAAGAATGTTTAGAAAAATGCCCTTTATCTTGTTGGGAATTATTCTCTTAGCGGGCTTGCTCAATGCTTGGTTGCCCTTGCCTGTAAAATCTTTTCTATACGCTGTCAGCTTAACGATTAAAAGCGGCATCGTATTTGTATTGCCGTTTCTGATTTTTGGCCTGCTTTTTAAAACATCGGTAATGCTTTCAAAGAAAGCTTCTAAACTCATTCTCTTTATTGTTTTGGGAGTTACCCTCTCAAACTTTGCTTCTACAATGATTAGCTATGGCGTAGGGCGGTTGACTTACGTTTTAGATCTTTCAATGGTGATTCCGGCAGCTACCGACTCGCTGCTGCCTGCCTGGGATTTTAGTTTGCCTAAGCTTATCGATAACGGGTATGCGATGGTATCCGGCATGCTCATGGGGTTATTGCTAGGCAACTGGAAGCCTGTACTAGCCGAACAGCTGGCAATGCGGATGGATTCATTTGTAACCACTTTTTTAAAAGGATTCTTAACTGTTATCCCGGTCTTTATCTTGGGTTTTTCAGTAAAAATGTATCATGACCAGGTCATGACGCTCATCATTCAGAACTATGCTGTGGCCTTTTCATTAGTAGGCTGTGCCGTGTTCAGCTACATTTTCTTTGTATATTTTTGCGTAAACAATTTCCAATATAAAGCTTTTGTGCAAAGCTTAAAAAACATGTTTCCTGCAGCTGTTGCAGGTTTTGGCAGCATGTCCAGCGCAGCTGCAATGCCGCTTGCAATCATAGGTGCTGAGAAAAATTCTAAAAATCCCGACCTCGCCAAGTCCATTATCCCCGCTACAACCAACATGCACCTTGTTGGAGACTGCTTTTCCATTCCTATCTTTGCCTTTGCCATTATGAAAAACTTCGGTTTTGAAGAACCCTCTTTCTTTGTTTACCTGTGGTTTGCCCTGAACTTTGTCTTCCTGAAATTTTCTGTTGCGGCAGTTCCCGGCGGCGGCATTCTCGTCATGCTTCCTATCCTGGATGGAATTCTTGGATTTAATCCTGAAATGCTTTCACTTATTACAGCTCTCTATATTTTATTTGACCCCATCATTACCAGCGCCAACGTCTTAGGAAACGGCGCTCTCGCTATGGTGCTCGAAAAAACTGTAGACCGCAAAGCTGTCCCTAAAAGTGACGAGCCAGTCGCCTTAACCGAGGGCACTTAAAAAGTGCCTGATCGTTTTTCATTTTTTACCAGGCCTTACGGCCTGGTCTAATTTCGTTGGCAATACATCATTTTTCACAGCATCTACAGATCGGAGAGGAAAGCCATCATATCTCTCAATTGAAACCAATTTGCTATCCTTCTTTTGCATTTTATTATTATAATAAAAATAAAGTGGGGGTATTTTATGACATCTCCTGCTAGTTCAGCTCGATCTTCAGATAGAAGTCCAGATGCCAGTGCCATATACTCACAGTACTTAGATTATTATGCCTATATAAATAAAATGATCAGGCAAGTCGAACAAATTCCCAGAACGCTGCAAAATGCAACTTCCCTAACAAACAGTCGTTCTCAATTAATAAGCTTACAGCTGCAGCTCTACCCCATTTACGCTGCCCAATATCATAACTCGGCAGCCTCATTGAGCAGTTTTATAGCAGCTTGTACTTCATTTATGGCGCAAGCAAGTCAAATCGTTTATCAGACAACCGGTATCCCTGCTCAAGCCGCGAAATCCAATCTGTATACCAATCTCATATTAAATGCCGATAAAGCTGCATAACTTGTTGGGTTTAAAACCCGACTTGCTACCTTCTAAGAGTCAGATTCGAGCTCTTAGAGGGAAAAAACTTTCGAATATGACTTATTATAAGGTAGCAAGTCGGGTTTAAAGTACTAATTCTGATACTATGGAATTTTTGGACTCAAGATATATTATGCATTTTTCTGTCACTGCAAACTTACCTTTTGCCTGTTCAAGCTCATCTTATACAACTAATTTTAAATTAGTTAAAAAATTATACTCCCTTGAAAAACGCGTGCAGTTCTGTATTTATTTCTTTAACCAGCTTAATCAACTCTCACAGGCAGGGCCTCTAAACTTTTGCATCCCCTCCAGCTGGCAAAGAAGACAAATAGAAAATCTAGCAGATTGGCCGGTAGTATTAGGCGAGCTGTTTCTCAGTATGCATTGCCCAATCAATTCTAGCGTTAATTGTTCTGAAAGTACCGCATCTTCCTTAATTGAAAAATTGCTTTTCAAAAGAGGCTCTAGTAAATATCTCGCTTCAACTCCTAATGCTAATGTTTACCGCCAGGCGAAACAACGTCTGGCCTATGTAGTTGAAAAAATTAAAATGCTTACAGAACCAAAGAGCCATCCCCTCCATAAATTTGTTAACTTAGGTACATTTTTGTTGGTACAGGAAAGCACTTATATAAAAAATCAAATGAATCTTACTAATGAAAGAGAACTTGATTTTGCCGCACTGTTTAAACAAATAACTTTAACACAATCTAAAAAAAGACCTCACGATTATCCTGAATGCTTAAAAAAAATTAAAAAACGAATTCTTGAGGGCAGCACCCTGCAAGTCCATGCTAAAGTTGCGAAAACACCTTGCCCAGCCAATGATGTATTTGAAAAAATTCTAAAAGAATTCAATGTCCTTCAAATACGCATTGAGTATTATTTGGAGGTATTAAAATTATTATGCCAGGGTCATTCTCTGGTAAGGTGGACACTAAATTCATTTGAACGAAGGTTGTTAGAAGAAAATCCAGCCATGCATGCAGCGTTTGCTGTCACTCGTGCACAACTTATAAGTCTTGATCGTTCTACTGAAAGTAAAAAACTTCTCTTTTTTGGCGCTCAACTATTCTTTAATCAAAAAAGTTTAACTATCGACTTAAGTAAAATAACAGGAGCTGCAAGGATGGTCTGCGATGTAAAAATTGCACTCGCAAAAATTTTATTAGGTTTGCATAACGAAGAGAACCCTTATGAATTTTTATCAGCGGCAAACAAATTTAAAGAGCATTTTATTAATTGGAGGCAAAATGGCATTATAGACAATGCTCCTTTCTCCATGCAGTTTGATACAAACAAAGGACTGCATGAATAAGGCATATTATTTACGCAGGTCGCGTTTGACTTCGAAGCGCTTCTTTAATTGCAAAAATGGAGTTTCAAAAAAAGTATAGCTTAGGGCGGCTAAGCCTATAGTAATAATGGCGGCCAAAATAAAGACTATAAATGGATTTAAAGGCATTTTTTTCACCGCACTGATTGCAAACATGTGAAGCAAGTACATGCCGTAACTGACCTTGCCTATATACTTTACAGATGACCACGACAAAATAGGCAAAGGCCCGGCAAGGGATACGCTGCCTACAAATAGTGTAAGCATGAGTAGAAAAAGGGCATACTCAATTGGTTTTAATTCTGTGATGATTGTTAAAGTAAAAAAGACCAGGATACAGATAATAACAACTCCTAGCATGGCGGAATTGCCAAATATAGCTCTAAAAACAGCATAAGCAGCCTTGTTTTCAAATAAAAAAGCAAGGCCGACACCCATTAAAATGGCAGGCTGATAATTTAGCACTATACTTACTATTCCATGTTTGACTTCAATAAATAACCCCATATATGCAAGTTTCACTAACAGCAAAGCAACAATCACTCCAAGTACTGTTTGCGGGCGTGTAAAAGCAAACAGCACCCCAAAAAACAGATAAAACTGCTCTTCGGCGGCTAATGACCAGGCAATAAAAAAAGGTCCTTCGGTGGCTTTTGGAACCATGTTTGAATAATAAAAGATATAGCTCCAAAGCTTATCTTTAAATAGCTGTTGGTTTTCAGGGGTATAGAGGTGGAACCCGAAAACCAACAAAGCAGTAATAGCAAGAGCAAGATAATAAAGCGGAAATAGCCGCAAAGAGCGCCTGATATAAAAATTATACAAGCTGACTGAACCATTGGCCTTTTGCTCTCTTATAAAAAGCGTGCAGATCAAAAATCCGCTGATAATAAAAAAGAGCTGAACGCCTAGACGCCCATTTTCCTGCAGTGCAGCAAGGGCGGGCACCTCGAAAGAGGGAGTGTGGTGGAGAAGCACAGCTATAATTGAAAGCGCTCGCAGCCCATCTAAGTTAGGGATCTCTTTTTTTTCTTGAAATTGATTATAGGAATAGGGCGTTTTCATGCAGCTTGCTATCTCTTTTCACTCTCTTCTGTTGTAAGTTCAGAATAGCTGCATCGTTCCATAGCTAGACTATACTGCTGCGGGCATGTAAACATACTTAGTAAAACTAAGGCTTAATAAAATGATTGAATACGCAACTGTACCAAAAAGAAAAGCACCCAAACTATTGGGATTTTCTTCAGGCAATTCATGACGGGTCACATTCATAATAACACCACCGCCAATAAAGGCACTTACCAGGGCTATAGCCATTGTCGATAATTCTACCCATACACCGATAAACCAGCCAAAAAACAAACTGGCGATGAGACACCATTTCCCACTTCTGCGATATTCATCACCATGAGCTGCACATAAAGAATAATCGTTCATAAAGTAATGCAATCCCATCGCAATTGTAAAAAGCACTAAGGGTTGGACTTCAGGATTATCTTTATCCACGACGGCATAACCCACTAAAAAATTAAAAAGTGCATAGGAACTTAAGGAGAGCCAAAAATAGATTGTTTGATTTTGGAGAAGAGTTTTTGACTTATCCACAATAAAAAACAGCACAAATCCCAACAAAGCCATTATATAAACATGATGTTCAATATAAGGAAAAAATTCCCGCAGCTTTGCTTTTACAAGTTCATCACTTAAAGAGAGTTTTGGCAATAGGTCTATAAACACATACGCAATAGCGACACCACTGCCTGTCGAAAGAAAACGGCTAGCTGGCAGAATGCCGATCCCTCTTATTTTTTCTGCCCAAAAGTGGATGGCCGAAAAAAGCAGTATCGAGATAAATGCTATTGCAGAATATGGCATCCTTTAATCTTTTTAGGTTAAAACCCAATTTGGCTCAAAAATGGTCCCGGGTAAATTGAAAGGTATAAGATCCCTATGAATACCGCAAGCCCCACTAGCGATGCCGCACGCGATGAAGGCAGAGGATGCTCTTCTGCAGCATCTGTGAACATGGCTGCTGCGATTTGTAAATAGTAGTAGGCTGCTAAAACTGTTGTAAATAGGCCAACGATAACAAGGGGTAAAAAACCTGCTTGATATGCCACCTTAAACACATATAATTTGGCAAAAAAGCCTGCTGTTGGCGGTATGCCGGCCAACGTCAGCAGGCAGACGGCCATTAATCCAGCCAATAGCGGCGACTTTTTGAAAAGCCCGCGCAAATCGGTAAATAACGGACCGTCGCTATTGTGGTCAACACGTGTAAGCACAGCAAAAGCCCCGATTGTAGCTAAAGAATAGACGACCAGATAATAGTTCAAGGCTTGCAGCGCCTCCTGATTTCCAGCCACCAGCGGCATCAGTAAAAAACCGGCATGGGAAATGCCGGAATAGGCAAAAAATCTTCTTAAGTACGCTTGGCGCAATCCCACAATATTAGCTACCAATAGTGTCGCAATGGAAATTCCGGCAATGGTATAGCTCCAGGATGGCTCAAAATTAGGCATAAAATTCATGAATACTCTCACAAAAGCCGCAAAGGCTCCTGCTTTTGTCCCCACAGCCATAAAAGCTGTTACGGGTGTTGGCGAACCATCATACACATCAGGCGCCCAGGCATGAAAAGGCACAAGCGCCGCTTTAAAAGCTAAACCAGCAGTAATAAATGCAATGCCCGCTAAAAACAGTACTTTTTGCCCGCCTGCAAGCTGCTGATACGCTGGCAGAAGATCGCTAAATCTGGTAGAGCCCACAGCGCCATAAAGCAAGGCGATTCCATAAAGCAGTATGGCTGCAGAGATTGCACCGGTTAAAAAATACTTAATGGCAGATTCCTGTGCAAACCCCCAGCGCTTGATGTACCCGCAAAGAATATAAAGTGCAATGGAAAGGGTTTCAATCCCTAAAAATAACGTTAAAAAATCTGCAGAATACCCTACCAGAAGCAATCCGAACACAGCGCTTAATAGCAGGAAATAAAACTCGCCCTGAGTGGCCGAAAACTTTTTAAAAAATGAGGAAGCTAGCAATGCGCTGGCCAATCCTGTTAATAGAAATAAAGCGGCAAAAAACTTTGAGATATCGTCGAATATTAGCCAAGGGGTCAAAAGCGGAGAGCGGCTGGCGGGTGCATAATATACAGCGGCCAGTGCTGCCAATAGTCCCAGTGAAGTTAAAAAAAGCCCGCATTTACTTGCGGCTTTTTCAGACCAGCTTTCAATTCCAAGCAACAGCAAAGCAAATAGCAATATAACCAAAAAAGGGCTGAGGGCAGCAAAATCTTGTACTGTCAGGGTGATATTCATCGATGGTCCTCATTAGTGGCTTGTGCAGCAGATAGTACTGGAGAAGATGGTATTTCTTGCAAAACAGGCATGGGGTAAAGCCCCAGCCATAAAGTAATTACTACTAACGGTAGAGCTAATCCAAGATCTTTCAAACCTATATCGCGCCATTCTTCCTGCCTGGGGCTAGGGATGCCAAAGTACATTTTCTGCACCCAGCGCAACATGTACACCACAACCAATACTACGTTAAAAGTAAGCGCAACTGCCAACCATGGATGCTTGCTAAAAACTCCCAAGAGAATTAATAGCTCTCCTATGAAATTATTGGTGCCAGGTAAAGCAACTGTCGCTAATACGAAAAAGAAGGCCGTCCAGCACAACCTTGGAAAATATTTGGCCAATCCGCTATAGGGGCCGATTGCTGTAGTGTGGATTTTGTTCTGAAACCAACTGGCAGTTAAAAACAAGGCTGTGATCGTAATCCCATGGTTGAAAGCTTGAAAGATAGCCCCTTTAACGCCGATGCCGTTAACCAGAAAAAGCCCTGCCAGCACAAAATTTACATGAGAAAGGCTGGTATAGGCGATTAAGCGCTTATAATCGCTCTGCATCCAAGCAGCCAGGGCAGCATAAATTACTCCAGCTATAGCCAAAGAAAGCAAAGGCAGACTCCATTCTTTCATTAAGTTGGGGAATAGCTGAATTCCAATAAAGGCAACTCCATAGATGCCGGCTTTGGATAGCAGCGCCGAAAGCTGAACAGCGCCTCCAAATGGGGCTTGATAATAAGCCTCAGGAAGCCATCCGTGAAATGGAAATAAAGGCGTTTTGACAGCGAATGCCAATAAAAAAATGGCAAAAATAAGTGATGCATAAGGAAGCGCTTCCGCTTTGCCCGCTATTTGCTGCACGTCGAAAGTTCCAAGCTGTAAGTAAAGAGCTAAGATGGCAGCGATCATGAATATGGAGCCGGCAAACATATAAATGATAAAGGTAAAAGCCGCTGTTCTTCTCTCCGGACCACCCCAATATTGCATAATAAAAAATAGCGGGATCAGCATCGCTTCCCAGAAAAAGACGAACATAAATAAATCGCGCGCCATGAAAAACGCGAACAATAGCCCCTGCAGCATTAATGAAAGGCCATAATAAATATAGCCTTTAGGCATATTGGGAGAATTTTCCATCAATATCGTTACAGGGATAACAATGGCAGTCAACCACAAAAAGACTAGCGAAATTCCATCTACGGCTAGGTGAAAATTTATCCCTAAGGCAGGGATCCAAGGATAGGCTGCATCCATGCCTATAAGATTTTTATAGGCATATGCAAGTAATAATAACGGCATTAAGCTTAGCAAAAATGCACACCTTTTAGCAGAGCGGGTTGACACCCGCTTAAGACAAAACAAGGCAAATGCTGAAAGAAAGGGCAATATAAATATCCACATTAAATAAGGCATGCATTCCTCAATAGATCAATAATCCAACAATACACACAGTACCAATCACCATCCAAGCAAGATAAGAACGTATCTGCCCGCTTTGCATGTGTTGCAAGCCGCGCGCCGCTTCTTGCGCCCCTTTAGCTGTGTATTCTAACGGCAAATGAAAACCCCAAGGCTCGATTGCATAAGCAATCAGTTTAGCCACACCTTTAAATGGAGTGACAAGCAACGTCCAATAAAGCTCATCAACGTAAAAAGAGCGAGCCAGCACCTTTATTGTAGAACCGATCCGTTCTGCAAATTTAGCGTATACAATATACCCTGCCAGAAGCCCTAGCAATGAGCCGCAGATAGCAAGTATGCTCGGCAAAGAGAGCTCGTAGCCATGCAGCAACTCCTTAGAAGCATAAGCGACCCCTGACTTGGCTAAAAACTGCTCTAAAATAGGAGGATGTCCTAAAGCAAAGCCTAAAAAACCCCCGGCAATAGCAAGACATGCTAGTACCGCTACAGGACCTGTCATGATCTTAGGAGCCTCATGTACTTCAGCAATTGCTTCTCGAGTCAGATGGGTTTTACCCAGAAATGTCAGGCAATAAGCGCGCATCATATAGAAGGCTGTAAGAACTGCTGTGAATAAACCAATTCCATATAGCACATAAAATCCGGCTTGGTAGCTCTCTTCTAAAATTAAGTCTTTACTGAAGAAAATCGCTAATGGCGGGACGCCTGACATAGCTAAAGCGCCGATTAAAAATAGCCAACGGGAGGTCCTTAAGTAAGCATAAAGCCCGCCCATATTGTTCATATCTGTTTCATCATCTAAAGCATG
Source organism: Verrucomicrobiota bacterium (assembly GCA_023428915.1). Lineage (GTDB taxonomy): Bacteria > Chlamydiota > Chlamydiia > Chlamydiales > JAEYWL01 > JAEYWL01. Next base: position 28,218 of record JAEYWL010000047.1, on the reverse strand, counting down.
AATGACATTGCCGGCTGACAGGAACAATAGGGCTTTTACGAAAGCATGAGTCATCAGGTGAAACATAGCCGCGAAATAGGCCCCTACGCCGCATGCCAAAAACATATAGCCGAGCTGGCTCATGGTGGAATAGGCCAGGACTTTTTTAAGGTCGGTTTGGGCTAAGGCGCATAGCGCAGCAAATAAGGCTGTGATGGCGCCCACGGTTCCGACTATGAGCAAGACAGTCGGCACTTGCAGGAACAGGACATGCAAGCGTACAACCAGATAAACTCCTGCAGTTACCATAGTAGCGGCATGGATCAAAGCGGATACTGGCGTGGGGCCGGCCATGGCATCAGGCAGCCAAGTCTGCAAAGGCAGCTGAGCGGATTTGCCGCAAGCCCCTACAAAAAGCAGCAGGGCCAGGGCTGCGAGCACCGGTGAGTCTTTCGGCAACAGCGTCGCTTGCTGCGCCAAAATCTGCAGATCAGATGTGCCGAATAGAAAAAAGGCCATTAAAAGCCCTAAAAAAAATCCAAAATCGCCAATGCGGTTCACTACGAAAGCTTTTGTGGCTGCTGAAGCTGCTTCTGGACGCTCATACCAAAATCCAATAAGCAGATAAGAAGCCAGGCCTACACCTTCCCAGCCCACAAAGAGCAGCAATAGGTTTTTTGCCAATACTAATAACAGCATGGCAAAAACAAAGAAGTTCATGCAGGCAAAAAAGCGGGCATAGTCTGCATCATGCTCCATGTAGCCGTTAGAGTATAGATGAATCAGGAACCCTACGCCAGTAATAATCAGTGTCATAAATAACGACAGGGAATCGGCCCGCAAAGCAAAATCAGCCGATATCATGGGAAACGAAAGCCAATTAAATAACGTCACATCCAGGGCATTATTTCCGCTGCTTAATAGAGTAACGAGCAAGTAAACAAAACATACGAATGCAAGCAAAATTGAGCTGCAGCCAATAAATCCGGTTAACTTACGGCTAATCTTTTCAGAGCTGGCAAGTAAAATGAGAAATCCAATTAAAGGGAAGAGCAGACCTGCTGCGAGCAACAATTCCATTACCATTAGCCCCTCAACTCATTATATTGATCCACATCGACCACCTGTTTAATACGGAAAAGGTTGATAATGATGGCAAGCCCCACCGCTGCCTCAGCAGCGGCTACAACTAGCACAAAGAAGACCCAAACTAAACCTGTATTTCCACCCCATTGCCTTGCAAATCCAACAAAGAGCAGATTGGCAGCGTTTAACATAAGTTCTACTGATAAGAATAGGATCAGGGCATTGCGCTTTGCCAATACGCCTGCAATTCCCAGGAAAAACATGCAGAAACTAATAAGTAGAATTAATGTGATGTCCATTACTGTACCTTTTTACCAATATAAAGAGCCCCAACTACAGCGACGAGGAATAGCAAAATTACCGCTTCAAAGGGGAAGAAAAAATCTACATATAAGGCCTTGCCCAGGCTTTGTACTGTACCGAAATCTGCCGGCAGAGTGCCGCTTGCATCCGGCAATTGAAAAAAACTAACTGCCAGCATCGCCAAGCCAAGAAAAAATAAGCCTCCGGCAGTATAAAGCAATAACGAAGAGCTTTGCGGTTGAAAATTGGCCAATTGCTGGTGTGCATCCTGAAATAAGATAATCACAAACATAAATATTACGAGAATTGCTCCTGCATAAACCAAAATCTGCATTATAGCAATAAAAGAAGCGGAAAGCTGTAAATAGAGCGCTGCAAGCGAGAGCAGGGTAAGTAAAAAACTCAAACTGGAATAAACCGGTTTTTTGGCCGTAATTACCCCAAGCGAAGAAAGCAACAAGATAAATCCCAAAATCAGCTGTATAGGGTAAGCGGTGATTGCCATGGATTAAATCTCCCTTTTAGGATCGCGGCCAGAATCGCCCGGGACTTTCTCTGTCAGCATATCTTTGGTAAAAATCAAAGATTCACGATCATATGCGGACAATTCAAATTCATTGCTCAAAATAATGGCGCCAGTAGGACAAGCCTCTTCGCAATACCCGCAATAAATACAGCGCAGCATGTTGATTTGGAAATCAGTAGCATAACGCTCTCCGTGCGAATTTGGCTGTTCGGGGTCATTTTGGGCAGGCTTTACATAAATTGCTTGCGATGGGCAAACAATGGCACACAGTTCACAACCCACGCATCTTTCCAAGCCGTCTTCCCACTTCGTTAAATAATGCCGCCCGCGCGATCTTTCAGGCAATTTACGCCTTTGCTCTGGATAGCGAATAGTAATGGGTTTTTTGAAGGCGTATTTTAATACGATAAATAACCCCCAAAAGACGGACAAGACTTGTTTTAATCGTTTCTTCATCTAACTACCAAAGTAAAAAAGGCTGTGACAATGAGATTAAGAATGGAAATGGGAATTAATACCTTCCATCCAAAACTCATCAGCTGGTCATAACGGAAACGCGCCATGGTTGCTCTCACCCAAAGGAACAGGAAAACAAAAAAGGCAATTTTGACAAGGAACCAAACAATCGGTAAATCCCATGGACCAAGCCATCCTCCAAAAAACAGAGTCACTGCTATTGAAGAGACTGCCAATATATTGACGTACTCGCCCAAGAAAAACACCGCAAACTTTAAGCCGCCGTATTCAGTATGATAGCCTCCAGTTAACTCATGTTCGGCCTCGGGCAGATCAAAAGGGGCGCGATTGGTTTCAGCAAAAGCTGTAATGATGTAAATAATAAACGCAATAGGGTTGGTCCATATAAACCAGTGGGCCCGCTGCGCCTCTACGATTTCAGGCAAACTCAAAGTTCCAGCCTGTAAAATGACTGTTAGCAAGGAAATCCCCATAGGAATTTCATAACTTATCATCTGTGCTGTTCCCCGCAAGCCTCCCAAAAGGGAATAGCGATTGTCTGAAGACCATCCGGCTAATACAACGCCATAAACAGCAAGCGAGGAAATTGCTAATAAAAACACAATACCCGCATTTACATCGGCTATCCACAGTTCAATGCGATGGCCGGCAATATCAACAGTGCCTCCTATAGGAATCAGCACAAAAGCAAACAATGCAGCAAACAACGAAATTGCAGGAGCCAGCCAGTAAGTAAAATTTTCAACGCCGGCAGGCTGGAATCGCTCTTTATTGACCAGCTTTATCCCGTCTGCAATCGGCTGCAATAACCCTAACGGCCCTACCCGATTTGGCCCTATCCTGAGTTGCATCCTGGCCATGACAATTCTTTCTAAAAAAGTCATATAGGCGCCAAACCCCATCAAAATGAGGATAATGACTACTCCTTTAATTAATACGATGAGCGCCTCGCTGAGCATATTCACACTACTTTTTGGATTTGTATTGGCATGCCGTTTTTCAGTCCTAAGCCTAGGTCTAACACAGGCAGCGTTTTATACCCCAAGGGCAGCACAGCAACGCGTTCAGCTACGCGTTTATCAAGGCGGATCTTAGCAGTTTGAGACTTGCCGTTTATGGAAACCTGCACTTGATCCCCATCCTTTAACCCCCTCTTAGCGGCATCAAAGGGGTGGATTCTTACCCTTGGTTCTTTTGACAACTTGATGAGATGCTTATTGTAACGCATTCTTGTGCCGTGATCGAATAAAGAAGCCGCAAACACCGCGGAAAAAGAAAGGCTGTTCAAATCGGGTGCTTGCTGCACTTCCTGCTCTTGAATTTTCCCTTTAGGCAAAGCCACAAACTCTTTTTCAAGTTCCTGCTGAAACTGGAGGTCAAGGCGGATATCGGCGCCAAGCTTTTCGCCGAGTTTAAGGAAAATTTCAGCATCGCTATGGATATTTTCAGGAAGGGCTTTTCCCGGTTTCAATTTCTGCAAGCGCCCTTCAATATTGACGAAAGTGCCCTCTTTCTCCACATAACTCAGGGTAGGGAAAACAACATTTGCCTGCCGGGCCGTTTCTGTTAAAAAGAGGTCCTGCACTATGAGAAAGTGCAATTTTTTGCTGATCTCGCTCCATAACTCAGGGAATTTGGCCGCAGGATTGGCCCCTGCAATATAGTAAAGATCCCAGCCGTCTTTAATTGTTTTTTCAAAAAGCTGCTCAGCATTTAAACCAGGCCGTTCAATGACAGCTCCTAATGCCCCCCTGTCCGGCCGCATGCCGGCCAACCTAGCTCCCATGCTATTGCCTGAAGCGTCTAAAATGTTTATTGAAATACGCTCTTCGGCATTTTCTGAGACCAATTTCAACAAACTTTGCCTGTGCAATGAATGTAAATATTGACTTCCAATGAAAATAGCAGTTTTTTTCCCTTTGCTCTCTTTCCAATGCGGCAGCCATTTTTCAATAGCTTCAAGTTCGCTTCCAGGTGCGTGAATCTGCACTTCTTTTAAATGCTGCTCCACTTCCGGCGCAAAATATCCTGAATAATACACCCTCGTGCCGCGATTGATGGCTAACTTTAAACGCAGCCAAATGACCGGAAATTCTTCGGTTATATCGACACCCAGCAGATATACTGCATCCAATTGCTCGCATTCGCCAATTTGCATATGCATTCCTGGCAGAAGCCCTTCCTCTTCCTCGGCATAAATTGGGGCGCCTACACGATGGTCGACATGGTTAACATCAAGAGCCTTTCTCATTAGCTTTTGGAAGAGATAATTCTCCTCTGTAGTCAATGTTTCCCCTCCGAGGGCTGCAATTTTGCCTGCATATTTATACTCTTGCAGTTTTGCTGCGGCAAATGCCAGGGCTTCTTCCCATGTTGCAGGCTCTAAAACGCCATCGCGTCGAATCATGGGGGTCTTTAATCGCTCCTGGCTATCGGTGAACTCATAACCAAACCACCCTTTATCGCACAGCCAAATATCATTTAAGCTTTTATTTTCACAAGAGCGGGTGCGCATCAATTCGCCGTCGCGCGAATCCAATACCATGCTGCAGCCAACCGGGCATAGTGTACAGGCGCTTTCTGTGTGGGTATTATCCCAAGGCCGTGCCCTGAAACGATATACTCTGCTGGTCAGGGCGCCTACCGGGCAAATTTGGATGGTATTGCCTATAAATTTAGACTCAGCCGGCTTGTTATCCGGCGTCCCAACTTCAGTACGAAATCCGCGTTCCTTCATTTCAAGGGCATGGTCGCCGGCTACTAGATCTCCAAAGCGGGTGCAGCGGGCGCAAACAATGCAGCGTTCCCGATCTAACATCAATACCGGTCCAAGAGGCAGAGGCTTGACAAAATGCCTTTTTTCTTCATAAAAACGGCTTTTGCCAGGTCCAAATTTTATGGTCTGGTCTTGCAGCGGACATTCCCCGCCGCGATCGCAAATAGGGCAATCAAGCGGATGGTTTATTAAAAGAAACTCTAAAATTCCCTCCCTGCCCTCAACTGCCATTTGGCTTTGAGTCTTTACCACCATCCCTTCGGCCGCCACTAACGTGCAGGAGGTTTGCAATTTAGGCATTTTTTCGACTTCAACCAGGCAAACCCTGCATGCTCCAAATGGAGGCATACGGTCCTGGTAGCAAAAAATTGGGACTTCAATGCCGAGCTGTTTAACGGCGTGGTAGACAGTTGTCCCTTTAGGAACAGTTGCAGGCCGGCCATCGATTGTCAAATTGACCAATTCATTTTGAGATGCTTCAGAAGCTGCCATAGTCATTCCATTACAAGTAGGGATAGGCTACAGGCATTTCTGGCGGCCTATCTGCATTCGGATTCTTTCTTATATAGCTTTCAAACTCGTCTTTAAACTCAACTACAGCGCTTACTACCGGGGGTGCAGCTCCTGCAGCTAATGGGCAGAAGGAATTAGCGGCCATCCCTGTACTTACCTCTTGAATCATTTTTAAGTCGCCATAAGTGCCGCCGCCCGCAGCAATGCGCTGCAATACCTGCAAGATCCAACGAGTACCCTCTCTGCATGGGGTGCATTTGCCGCATGACTCATTTTGATAAAACTCCATCAAGCGGCAAGCCACTTGCACCATGTCAGCGGAATCATCCATCACAATAATTGAAGCTGTGCCAAGCATAGAATTTCTGGCCGCTAAAGATTCAAAATCCATGGAAATATCTAAATCCTTTGCAGTAAGCAAGGAACAGGAGGAGCCGCCAGGGTAGCAGGCTTTGAATTTCCGCCCCGGGCGCATCCCTCCGGCAGCATCTAATACTTCGCGCAGGGATATGCCTAGCGGAAATTCAAAACAGCCTGGATTTTGTACATGCCCGCTGACTTGAAATATTTTGGTACCCGTATTTTTTGGCTTGCCAATTCCCTGATACCAAGCGACTCCTCGGTTCACAATATGAACGACGTTGCAGAGAGTTTCTACATTATTAACAACAGTAGGTTTTCCATATAAACCTGCAATTGCCGGAAAAGGCGGTTTTAAGCGCGGAGTGGCGCGAAATCCCTCTAAAGAATTGAGCTGTGCGGTCTCTTCACCGGCGATATAGGCCCCGGCGCCCGGATGCACAATTATTTCCAGACTATAATCAGTTCCTAAAACTTTCGAACCTATGTACCCCTGCTTTCGGGCTTCCTCTACAGCAGCCGACAATCTCGCAAACCCCTCAAAAAATTCACCGCGGCAATAAATAAACGCGTGGTGGGCTCCGATAGCATAGCTAGCTAAAATAATCCCCTCAATCAATTGATGCGGGTCATTTTCAATTAAAAGGCGGTCTTTAAAAGTACCAGGCTCGCTTTCATCGCAGTTGCAGACGAGGTATTTAGGCAAGCTAGGGTCTTTAGGGACAAAACCCCATTTCATCCCCGTGTTAAAGCCAGCCCCCCCTCTTCCTCTAAGGCCTGACTGCTTGACCATTTCTGTAAGGTCGGCTGGAGTTATATAGGGTATAGCTTTCTTAATAGCCTGATAGCCGCCATTTGCTTCATAACCTGGCAAGGTGATTTGTCCAGGCTTTTTAAGATTTGCCATTAAGACTTGCATTTCAGGCATGGGTAGCCTCTCTTATTGGCGAAGGATGTCCGGCGCCATTTTTTGTCTCTTTTAAGATGGCGTCAATTTCTTCCTCTTTGACAGGACCATACACTTTATCATCTGCCAACAGCATAGGCGCTTTATCACAAGCCGCCAAGCACTCTGAAGGAATCACGGTAAATTCGCCGTCGGCAGTGGTTTCACCCGGCTTAATTTGCAAACGCCGGCAAATTTTTTGGAGCAGGTTATCGCATCCATGCAGCATGCAGGAAACATTTTTGCACACGTGGATGATGTGTTTGCCCACAGGTTTTTCATAAAACATATCGTAAAATGTTACGACCGCATTGACCTCATTGGGTTCAATCCCAAAAAGTTCTGCAACCTCATTTTGCACCTCGCGGGGCAAATACCCAACCTCTGCTTGTGCAACATGCAATGCAGGAATTAATGCAGAGCGCTTTTCTGGATATTTTTTTTGCAGCTCCAAGATGGTTTGTTTAGTTTTATCAGTAAGCATTATCGGTCTACGTCTCCTAAAATCGGGTCAACACTGGCAATGGCGACAACAACATCCGAGAGGATATGTCCTGGCAATATCTCTTGCAAGACATGGATATGGGGAAATGAAGGAGAACGAATTCTCAAGCGATGCGGCTTATTATACCCCTCGCTCACGATGTAGCACCCCAATTCTCCCCGTGCAGACTCTACAGGATTGTACACTTGCCCTGGAGGCGGATGATAGCCTTCACTTACCAGCTTAAACTGATGGATTACAGCTTCCATGCTGCGGGCGAGCTCTTTTCTAGGCGGCAATGCTACCTTGCGGTCATCGGCAATTACAGGTCCGGGCTTAATTTTATCAAGGGCTTGCTGGATGATGGAAAGGCTTTGCTTCATTTCCTCCATGCGCACCAGATAACGCGCATAGGCATCTCCAGCAGCTTGTGTGGGAATGTCGAATGTATATTTTTCATAGCCTGAATAAGGAAATGCTTTGCGAATATCATAAGCAACGCCAGCCCCGCGTAAAACAGGGCCTGTGCACATGTACTGATAGCAAAGCTCTTCATCGATCAACGCCACACCCTGCAGGCGTTCGCACCAGACATAGTTGTCAGTAAGGAGGCGGTCGAGATCTTTCCATAGCGGCGGAAAACCGTTAATAAACTCCCTTACGCCTGCAAGAAAAGCATCTGTAGCATCTTTACCAAGTCCGCCGACTCTCCAAACAGTAGGGAACATCCGTGCGCCGGAAATTTCCTCGTTGAGGTCGAGAATTTTTTCACGTTCTGCAAAACAGTACATGAAAACCGAGGACATGTTTAATTCCAATGCACTTGTGCCCAGCCAAATTAAATGGCTGGAAATACGTGTCAGTTCGAGTAAAATGACACGAATAACTTGTGCGCGCTCAGGGACTTCAAGTTGCAATAACTTTTCAACTGCGCCTGCAAAGACTTGCTCTTCAGAGGGGCCGGAAAGGTAATCTAAACGGTCGACTAAAGTAAAAATCTGGTGATAAGTGCGCGTTTCGCACTCTTTTTCTACGCCTGTATGCAAGTAGCCAATTACCGGCTCTGCCGACAATACCAATTCCCCGTCAAGATGCAGCTTGATGCGCAGCACCCCGTGCGTTGATGGGTGCTGAGGGCCTAAATTGAGCTCCATAACCTCCCCGGTATGACCAAGGTGGCTATAATCTTTAGTGGTCGTCTTTCGCATAAGGTATTATCTGTGAGGGTACTTTGGGTTTTACCCCATGTTTAAATTCAACTGACTCTTCTGTAAGGGCGTAGTCTTTTCGCAAAGGGTGTCCCTGCCAATTATCCGGCATAAGAATCCGTTTAAAATCCGGATGTCCAATAAATTCCACGCCAAATAAGTCAAACAGCTCCCTTTCATACCAATTAGCGCCGCGCCAAATATCAGCAACTGAGCGCAACGGCTGTTCCCTGCCCACGCTAACAAACACGCGCAACCTCGCATAACTCTTGGGATTATGCAGCCAATAAATCACTTGGGTATGGGCAAACGGGTGCAGGTAATCGACGCCTGTTAAATCCATCAACACTGCAAAGCCTAGAGAATTGAGATAAGCCAGAATCTCTTTGTGGGATTCTAAACCAACCTCGATCGTCAACTCACCGCGAAATTCTTGCTCGCGTTGAATCTCATCGGCAAACCGCTCTTTGACTTTACTGATGGCTTCCGTGGTATTCATGCCTTGATTTCCTTGTATTTCCGCTGGCAATCTTCTTTTGCAGCAACATTAAACCATCTAAAAGAGCTTCAGGACGCGGCGGGCAGCCTGCAACATAAACATCGACAGGCACCAGCTTATCTACCCCTTGCACTATGGCATAATTGTTGTAAATGCCCCCGCAGGAAGCGCAGTCCCCCATAGCCACAACCCATTTAGGTTCAAGCATCTGCTCATAAATCAGCATTAAGGGTTCGGCCATTTTTTGGCTGACGCGGCCGGCGACAATCATCACGTCGCTCTGCCTTGGGGAAGCGCGATACACTTCGGCCCCAAAACGAGCCATGTCATAACGGCTGGCAGCCGTAGACATCATTTCAATAGCACAGCAAGCTAAGCCAAATTGCGCAGGCCATAAAGAGTTTTTCTGCGCCCAATGTATAAGCTTTTCCAAAGGCGCAACAATAAACGGTGTGCGGTCTTTCTCATTCATTCCCATTTCAATCCCCCTTTGCGCCATACATAAGCAAAACCGACTAACAACGCCACTAAGAAAAATGCCATTTCGTAAAAGGCAAACGGGCCTATTTCTTTGCCGATTACAGCCCAAGGGTAGAGGAAAATCACCTCTATATCAAATACCAGAAAGATCAAGGCTACCAAGTAATGCCTTAGAGGAAAGCGCTTTTGCAGGAGATGCGTTTCAGTGCGTATGCCGGACTCATAAGCCATATATTTTTCTGGCGGGCCTTTCTTGGGTTTAATCAATCCAGACAGAAAAAGAATCAATAGGGTAAAAGCAAGAACAACAGCAGAATAAATATAGACTGGAAAATACTCGCTTATCATGGCACCTTCTCTAAAATGTGCACCCGTAATAACAAGTTTCTTAGAGAGCTGTCAATAAATTTTTTTGGCAAATTGCCAAGACCCTATCCAGCAACATTTAAACCCGACTCGCTACCTTCTAAGAGTCAATATGGAGATGCGTAATAAATTCTTATTTACAGAAAAACTATACTCCTATATTCCTAATGTATTTAGGAGCATATTATGAGATTTATTATCGGTTTTATTTTCTTCGGAGTGCTGTTTTACGCAATTTCGCTCTATTTTCCAGAAACTTTTCAAACACTCGTATCATGGGCTGCCAAGACATTTAATTTTATCCACGATTTATTTAATCAACTTTCGGAAAAATTTTCCCACACAGGCACGAGCACGACTAGCACCGGCACTGTAAGCAAATAGTAAATGACGCCAGAGACTCTGATTGCTATTTTCTAAGACCTTGATTGCAGCAAAAACTTGTTTTTCCTGTCTAAGGATTTTTTTAACGTTAATTTGAGGTATTCACTGCGTCATTTTTCTATTTTTTACTCCTTTTTTCTAGGGTTGCTGATCACAGGATGCTCAAAAACACCACTCGTTGATGATGGATTTGTTACTTGCACTGTCGCAAATAAAATTGACTGCTCAGTTGAATGGCGTCAAGGATGTAATCAAGATGAACAAGTACAATCATTTATTCAATATGCTGTAACTAATGAGTTAACAGCGGACTCAGCTATTCAAATTGCCTTGCTTAATAACCCTAAGATTCAAGCCGTTTTTGAAGAAATAGGCATGGCTAGAGCAGATTTGATAGAAGCAGGACTGATTACCAACCCATCCTTCTCCCTTGATGTTCGTTATCCGCCGACCAAAGCACTGCAAACGAATATTGAATACTTAATCACTTCCAGTCTTTTGGATATTTTTTTAATACCATTGCGCACAAGATTGTCTGCTACAGAGTTTGAGCAAACAAAGTTAAAAGTGTCTAACGAGATTTTGAATTTAGCACTTGATGTCAGAAAAACATATTACGAACTAGTTTCAGAAAAGAAAAGAATAGGATATATCCGCTCTGTTCTTACACTGGCTGACATTATGAAAGAAATCGTTTCAAAACAAATTGACGTTGGAAATGTGAATGCTCTTGAATTTCAACTAGCACAGTCCAGACTTTTAGAAGCAGAATTGGAGTTAGTAAAGTCTCAATCAGAAATCATTCGCTTAAGTGAAAAACTAAACAGACTTTTAGGATTTAATGAAGAACTTTGTTTAATACTCCCTGACGAGTTGGATAGAATAGACTATGAAGGATTTGACCTTTGCACTTTAGAATCAATAGCTCTTAGAGAACGCCTGGATTTACAAGTAGCTCGTTTTGAAATCGCACGCATTGGTCGGATGCTAGGCCTTAAAGATTGGTGGGTATATACCAACCTTCAAGCAGGATTGGCAGGCGAAAAAGAACCAGATGGAAAAAATTTTATAGGGTCTGGATTTTCTGGAGAGCTTCCTATTTTTAATTATGGTCAAGCGGCTCGAATGCGCTTATTTGCACAGCTTAGACAAGCGAGTGACCGTCTTGCAGAGCTAGAGATTCAGGTTCGCTCGGAAGTCAGAGAAGCGCATAAGCTTTTAATGAATTACTTTAAAGTAATCGTCAGTTACAAAAATAGATTATTACCAATGCAGGCCAAAATCTCTAATTCATCTGAGGAGCTCTACAACGTGATGGGACTAGGGGTGGATAAACTATTGGAAAATAAACGTCTGGAAATTGTTGCAAATCAAAATTACACGGAAAGCGTGAAGCAATACTTGGTATCAAGGGTTGAACTTGACAGAGCTTTGGGAGGTAATTTATTTCTCTTATTATCTCAACAGGAATATGTTCAAGGAGAGTTTTAATGTATAGATACATTATTTTCCTTGGATTTTTCCTGTTTAATTATGCCTACGCCCAAAACCATGATATGGATATACCCCATCGTTCATTGTACAACATTTCCACCCCAAATTCAGAGGCTAATGATATTAAGAATACACATACACAGAAGTCTGGAACTCCATCCAAGAATATAAATTATACTCCAGTCATCACCCCTAACGTAGGTTCACTTCCTTGGACAATGGATGGTGATGTAAAAGTTTTTCATCTTATAGCTGAACCTATTCGTAGAGAATTTGCTCCTGGTTTTTGGGTTAATTGCTGGGGATACAATGGTTCTAGCCCAGGCCCAACAATAGAAGCTGTTGAAGGGGATAGGATTCGAATCTATGTAACGAACAACCTGAATGAACCCACGTCTGTTCATTGGCATGGAATCATTTTACCAAATGGAATGGATGGGGTCGCAGGATTGAATCAAAAAGCTATTTCACCAAAAGAGACCTTCAAATACGAATTTACTCTTAAACAAAATGGCACATTCATGTACCACCCCCATTCTGATGAGATGTTTCAAATTGCAATGGGAATGGAAGGCTTTTTTATTATTCATCCAAAAGATGGAGATGATCCCAAGGTAGACAGGGATTTCGCAATCTTTTTACATGAATGGCGTGTGCCAATGGGGGCTGAAACTCCTGTTCCATTTGAGATGTTAGACTTTAATCTTTTTACATTTAATAGCGTTTTATATCCGAACATCGAATCTTTAGTGGTTAAAACTGGCGACCGTGTGCGCATTCGTTTTGGAAATGTGATGATGGGAACTCACCCTATTCATCTGCATGGTCATGAGTTTTTTGTGACAAGAAGAGGTGGTAAAAGACTGCCTGCAGCTGCTCAATATAGTGAAGTCACAGTTCTTGTTTCTCCTGGTGAGACAAGAGATATTGAACTGATTGCAGATAATCCAGGCGATTGGGCTATGCATTGCCATAAGTCGCATCACATTATGAATCAAATGCAGCATGACATTCCCAACTTAACAGGCATAAATAAGCAACACATTGAAGAGCGCATCAAACAATTTTATCCAAACTTCATGGGTCTCATGAATATTAATGGGATGGGAGACATGTTTGCGATGTATGGAACAAATGAAATGATGGATATGGGGCAGAAAATGAAATATCCACCTAATCTTTCACCCATTGGCAGCCCAGGTCCTTTTGGCGTTATTGAAATGGGCGGCATGTTCACTATTTTTAAAGTGCGAGATAATATAACTAGTTATACCGATCCAGGCTGGTATAAACATCCACCAGGAACAGTTGCAGAAGCTGTTGATATAAATAAATTAAGAAACACGATGAAAGCAATGGAACCTCAAGAATACCATCCATCTAAAAACATTGTTAGCTGGTTTAATCAACAAGAAGCTCAAAAAGAAAGTCCAAATCAAAAAAACGCAAATTGGATGCAAAGCAAACCAGAAGATAGCATGGGTGGTAATATGCACGGAATGAGTGGAATAGGCATCTTTCAAAACCCCATTTAGTCGCTAAAATTGCCCTTTTTTGCATCTTTTCCACAAAATTTTTCGAAAAAGCTGCAAAAAATGTCTAATTTTAGCAACCAAAGCGAGTTTTGAAAGATGTCTAATGAAACACAGCATGCAAAAATACAGCTGTACAAAGCTCTTTTTTAGAAAATAATCCTTTCTTTCTCCAAAACTCCTTTGTCAAATGACTGCAATTAAGGGCAAACCTATTCATGATTCATCTTCAAATATATTAATACAGTATGGACAACCAAAGCTGCTTCCCTCCATCATCTTTACTACTGCGTCTTGGGCAGCCGAATTGTAAATCTGGCAAATTGGCCTTTAACTGATTCGCAATCGATTTGTCCATTGTGTTCTTTCACAATAATATCATAGCTAATTGAAAGGCCTAAGCCGGAAGAATCTTCCCTCAGCGGTTTTTCTGAATAGAAAGGAATAAATATTTTATCTTTGGCAGCCTCGCTAATCCCCACCCCATTGTCTTCTATGATGATATTTACATAGTTTGTCTCATTTTTAGTCGACACGATAACATGCGGAGTATAATTAGAATCCTGTTCAGCCTTTTCCTCCATTGAATCAAATGCATTATTTAATACATTTAAGATTACGCGGCTAATATTTTGCTTATTCATTAACACTTCTGATATAGCAGGATCAAAGTGTGTTTCAATAGTCACTGGAAAATTGGGAAGTTTCTGCTTTCGGCTAAAATAGATAAGCTTGCAATAGTCCTCAACCAAGGTATTAAGATTGGCTAAAGCAAATTGCTGTGGCTTGTCCTTGGCATGCAGCAACATGCTTTGAACGGTTTGGTTGGCTTTGCGGGCATGATCCATAATTTTCTGCAGATTTTGCTGCACTAAATGCAACCCTTCATGGATATCCTTAAATTTTTCAGGTTCCATGCGCTTTTCTTGAGATTCAAGCTCTACGGTAACCTGATCGGCGAGTTCTGCACTTAACTCAGAAAAGTTGCAAATGAAATTTAAAGGATTTTTAATCTCATGGGCAACCCCAGCCGCTAACGTGCCTAAAGATGCTAACTTTTCTTGATTAATAATTTGCTCCTGCATCTTTTTTTTCTTTTCCAGCTCCTCTTCAAGCTCATGAGTCCGCTCTCTAACTTTGTTTTCCAAATGAACATTATTATCCTGCAAAAGCTGTTTGGCATATTCCCGCTCCTTTAAAGCAGCCACTAAAAATAAAGACATGGTGTTCAGCAGTGAAAAAAAGAACTCTAACAATATCAAGGAACTATTAAGGGAATCGGCAATGTAAAAGGGTCCCATTCTCTGCATGGTTCCAAGAATATAGAGAAACGCTATCACAATAACCCCTGAACTTACCCCCAGCAATCCGAACCTGAACCCAAGCCATACCAGCAAAGGGATAAAAGAGTAGTTAAAGGCAATGTTAGAATTAAAAATCAAATGCACTAGAATAAGAATGAGCAAAAATATGCCCATCCCTTCAAAAACTTTTGCTATACTTACTTTATGGATCTTTTCCTCATAAAGAGCGATTAGGAAGGGGGTAAACAGCAAAATCCCTACCGTATCCCCAATCCACCATGTCCACCAGCTCTCCTCCCAATTTATAGATTCAGCAAGAGATAAAGAAAGCAAACCAATGCCGGAATTGATCGTACAACTTAGTATCGCGATAAGGATAAATTTAAATACATTATAGGCTGTATTAAAGGGCGCAAGGGCAGTAAAGTGCTGCACTAAATAGGCGCCTGCAAAAGCCTCAAGCGTAGCTCCAACACCAATTCCAAATGAAGAAAGATAAGCCAGCAAGCTAAAATGCAAGGTAAATCCAGCTGGAAACAAAAGCAAATTATTGAGAAATGAACCTAAAAAAACACCCGGTAAAACGCGATACCCGAATAGCAAAACCATGGCTAACGCAATACCTGAAGCTGGCCAAATCGGAGATACATAACCGGGCGGCAGGGCTAAAATTTGCCCTATTCTTCCTGAAGTAAAGTAACTCCCTGCCACAGCAAGGATTAAGACGATGTTGGAAAATGAAATGAAACTGAGAAAGTAAAGTAGATACTCGTCGATTTTTTGTTTCATTCTTAGTTAATTAGTCGAGTGAATCTTAATAATCAATCATTTTCGTTGAAAACAACCTTCTTTTTTGTTATAAATGAATCATGTTAATCATTATCTATCTTCCTACTTTCGTTTCCGCAAGTTCCTCCCTTTAGGGGGATGCAATTCTTTTCCTTCTCAACATTTACCGGAAAATAATTTCAATTGAGGAACTTATGGATATGCAGCATTTTCTCGAAACAGTTAACCATTTCTTTACCCTGGCTATAGTATTCCCCGTAGTAATCGGCATGGGACTCTACCTCACAATAGCCTTGCGCTTTGTCCAATTTCGAAAACTGCATCAAAGTTTGCGTTCCTTGGCGCAAAAAAACAGCGACAGCGAAGGCAATATCAGCCGCTTTGAAGCAATTTCAGCAGTCTTGGCTGGTAATTTTGGAACAGGAAATATTTCAGGCATGGCTGTGGCGATTACAACGGGCGGCCCAGGAGCCTTGGTGTGGATGTGGATGATGGTGTTGTTCGGCACTGTAATTCAATACGCCAGCTGCATCCTCGGGGTTGCCTACCGCCGAAAAGATAGCGAGGGCAACTATCGGGGCGGCCCAATGTACTATCTTGAGTGGGGGCTGGGCTTAAAAAAAGCGGGCATGCTCTTTGCCGTATGTACTTTGTTTGGCGCCTTAACTGTAGGCAATTTTGCCCAGACCAATTCTATCATTCTGCCTTTGGAACAATACGGCCTCACTCCGCTGCTAAGCAGTTTTGCCGTAGCCATATTTGTAGCCATTGTCATCCTTGGCGGCATCAAACGCATTGCCAACTTTGCATCCTATGTCGTGCCCTTCAAAGCAATTTTATACCTCGGTACAGCGCTGGTTATCTTAGCCTTTCATTACGACCAGATTATTCCTGCCCTTACGCTGATGATCAGGCATGCATTTGGCTTTGAATCGCTTGCCGGCGGAGTTTTAGGGGCAAGTGTGCTTAAAGCCATGACCACGGGATTTGATCGCGGCTTATTCGCGACCGATGCAGGCACAGGAATTGTCCCTATATTACAGTCTAGCGCACGTTCTGAGCACCCGGTCCTAGACGGAATTGCTACGCTTATCGCCCCTTTTCTTGTCATGGTTGTATGCACCGCCACCGGTTTAGTGCTCATCGTTACAGGCGCTTGGCAAACAGGTTTAAAGAGCACTAATATGGTCACTCATGCCTTTTCCGCAGGCTTAGGCACTGAAATGGGCGGTGTCATTGTCGTCATTTCACTTTTATTATTTGCCTACACCACTATCATTGCCTGGTCTCATTGCGGTGAATTAGCTGCAGGGTATCTTTTCGGCAAAGAAAAAGCCAAATGGTTCCGCTATCTATTTCTAGTCCTCATTCCATTGGGAAGTTTTTTGCAAGTGCAAATGATTTGGACGCTTGCCGACATCTCTATAACCTTAATGCTATGCCTAAATATGCTAGGGATTATGGGCCTTTCAAAGTACGTCATCGATTCAAGCCGCGAATTCCAACTAGCTGAGATTCGGTACGACTCTCCAACATAGGCAACACTAGACGTCTTAGGCCAAAGCTATGGACTTAGTGAAAGCGCCTGCAAATGATTTTTTGATTATTTTGGGCATGGGCAAGGAAATGAATTATGCAGGACGTCTATTTTAGAAAAAACAGGGAGATAAATCATGAAATTTTAAGTTTTAAACCCAACTTGCTACCTTCTAATAAGTCATATTCGAAAGTTTTTCTCTCTAAGAGCTCGAATCTGACTCTTAGAAGGTAGCAAGTCGGGTTTTTAACTTTGCTTTTTCTTTTACAGGGCTTTATCGACAAGCGCCTGTGCTTCTTCTAAAATTTTTTGCAGGTGGGCTTCGCTAATGAAACTTTCTGCATAAATTTTGTAGATATCTTCTGTTCCTGAAGGCCTGGCAGCAAACCAGCCGTTTGCCGTAGTGACTTTTACCCCCCCGATGGGAGCATTGTTGCCAGGGGCTTTGGTGAGAATGTTTTCGATGGGTTCGCCGGCCAATGCCTTGGTTTGCACTTGATCGGCTGATAGTTTTTTTAATTTACTTTTCTGTTCAGGCGTGGCTTTGGCTTCCTTGCGGGTATAGAAGGGCTCGCCAAACTCCTTCGTCAATTCTTTGTAGACCATGGCCGGATCTTTGCCAAGACGCGCCGTCATTTCACCTGCCAATAAACTTGGAATCACTCCATCTTTATCGGTTGTCCAAACACTGCCATCAAAGCGATTGAAGGAAGCGCCTGCACTTTCTTCGCCGCCAAAGGCTAAAAACCCAGAAAACAATCCTTCTACAAACCACTTAAAGCCAACAGGGACTTCATACACCTTTCTCCCCTGCTTACTGGCTGCCTTGTCAATCATGCTGCTGCTGACGAGAGTTTTCCCCACCATAGCTGTTGGATTCCAATTGGGGCGCGAGCTAAAGAGGTAATTGACTGCTGCAGAAAGGTAATGATTTGGCTGCATCAAGCCGCCGCTTTTGGTCACAATGCCATGCCGGTCGTGATCCGTATCACAGGCAAAGGCTATTTCATAATTGTCCCGCAAATTGATTAACTTGTGCATAGCATAAGGAGAAGAGGGGTCCATGCGAATTTGCCCATCCCAATCCAAGGACATAAATCTAAAAGTTGGATCCACCTCTTCGCTGATTATTTTCAAGTTCAGCTTGTAGCGGTCGGCAATTTTTCGCCAATAATGCACACCGGCTCCTCCTAACGGATCGACTCCCATAAGGATTTGCGAGTCGCGTAAGAGGTTCATGTCTACTACATTGTTCAAGTCCGCAATGTAATGGTCTGCATAGCCATAGCGTGTAACGATTTGGGAATGCAAGGCAGTAGAAAATGGCACCCGCTTAACGCCATGCAATTTAAGCTGAAGGTATTCATTAGCGCGGGTTTGCACCCACTTGGTAATTTCATCTTCAGCAGGCCCCCCATTCGGAGGATTGTACTTAAATCCGCCTTCATCCGGTGGATTATGGGAAGGTGTAATGACAATCCCATCCGCAAGTCCATTTGTCCGGCCGCGATTATAGGTTAGAATTGCGTGTGAAATTACCGGGGTCGGCGTGTAATCATCTCCATCTGAAATCATAACTTGGACTTGATTGGCAGCTAATACTTCAAGGGCGGAGGCAAAAGCCGGATAAGAAAGAGCGTGCGTATCTCTGCCTAAGAATAAGGGGCCTGTAACCCCATTTGTTTGCCTATATTCGCAAATAGCCTGCGTAATTGCCAAAATATGATTTTCATTAAAAGACCGTTTAAGGGCAGAACCTCGATGTCCTGAAGTGCCGAACGACACCTGTTCTGAAGTCTCTTTTGGCTCTGGTTTTTCCGCATAATAAGCTGTTATTACCTTTGGAATATCAGCTAATTGTTCCTGCTGCGGCGGCATTCCTGCGCGTGTATCAATAGTCATATGTATTAACTTGCGTGAAGTTCAATTCGCTCTCCATTAGCCGAAAACAGAGAAAACATCACTGTGAGATACTCTCTGAGGTGGCGTGTACTTAAAAAGTTATCGCGTACAAATGAGCTGCCGCTCAGGCCAAACTCTTCAATTTTTTGCGGGTTTTGCAGCAAATAACGGATTCTAAGAGCTGCTCCTTCCGGGGTATTCACTAAAAAACCAGTCTGATGATTAATCACCTGCAGCCTTATGCCCCCGGTGTTGCCTCCGATTACCGGCTTGCCTTTCCATAGGGCTTCAGTTACAGTCAAGCCAAAGCCCTCTTTAACAGATTTTTGCAATACAATCGTAGCAGCCCGCTGCAAGGCATTGATTGTGCGATGCGAATCAGAAGGTAAAAATAAGATTTTAACATCAGGATCATTTCCTGCAGCTTGCTTGACTTGATTTAATACGGCCTCCCCTTCAGGATCATCAGGAGCTCCGCCTCCTGCTAAAACTAATTGCAGACCCCGCTTAAAAGTTTTAGCAAGGCGATAGGCTTCTATCACGCCAAGGGGGTCTTTAAATCTATCAAAGCGCGACACTTGTAAAATCATGGGGCGTTTGGGGTCCAAATCAAAGCGGGGAAAGATCGCATCTATATCAGCCTGGTCCAGGATAATATTTTTTTCAGCAAGCGGGTCAATACTCGGAGGTATTAAAAAAATGGGATGCGGTAATGGTTGTACAAAACCGGCCAGAGAAAAGATGCTGGCATCGAACAGCTTTACAAACCCTTGCAGATACTTCCAAATTCCGCGGTTAGGGTTGGAAAGATCGATATGGCAGCGCCATATCCATTTGCCTTTACGGTTCGGGAAATGCTTAATCAATGCTGTTGGCTGCGGATCGTGAATAACTACAACTTCTGCCTCTTCTAAAATAGGGCGCAGTCTTTCTGCATTCTCGGCATTGATTTTTTCGTAGTTTTCCAGCAAATCAGATGAGGGCATTATTTCTTTTTGCCCTTGCAAGCCATTGTGGAACATTTTAGTGCATTCAAAAAATGCCGGGTTTCCTGTAATCACTTCCCATTGATTTTCAATGCCTAATGCCGTTGTAAGCTGTGTCATGGTGGTTAAAATTTCAGCAACGCCTCCGCCGGTTTTTGTCGAGTTGACATGAACGATGCGTTTATCACGCACTTTTGAAGCAATTAAGTGCAGTTCATTTATAACGCTTGCCCCAACGATTTTTTGATAGGCATTTAACAACTCAGACATTAACTTCCCCTTTTTTTCTGCTGCTAAAATATTCCTGAACGGTTTTATTTAACTCATTCTTCAATTCGGAAATGGTTAAGAAATAAGGGTCGATTTGTTGAATTGCTTTTATTAATTCCTCATGCTCTTCCTGCCAAATTTTTAGCCAGGTAGAAAAGTCATCCAATCCATCAGGGGTTCTTCGGCGCGCATCAATCATATGGTAAAATACGCTGCCAGGTGAAAGGGCGGGTACAATTTGTAAAAGCTCTTCCGGAGAATTCATTGATATGGGTGTGTCAAATACGGTAATGATGGAGCGGATAAAAGAAAAACGGTCCTCTTTCTTTATCCAGGGCAATACCTCTAACTCTTCAATTCGCTTATCCAAAACGTCGTATACATAAAGGCGCAGTTCCTCTAAATCTTTAAATTCCATCGGATCAATTACACTTAATCTTTCCGCTAAAATTTGATCGTGAAGACTCCTATGAGCCCAAGCCCCAAAATCATTATTATATTCCGGGTGCGTAAACTGGGGGTGCAAGCGCCTCCCCCAAAAGTGGAAATAGACGCAGCCAATATGAGTTGTGGCCATTCTATCCCTTAATTCGATCAGCGAACCAGCATGCTCCCCAGTGGCCACTGCAGCTAGGGCGCAGTTTTTTATAACAAAAGGGTCCACTGAGGGCATATTATCCATAATTATCCTGTCGCGTTATTGTTTTTGGCAAAAAAAACTGCTCATTTTATCTTTAAAATCCTGCAAAGTTTTCTGCATGCCCATTTTATGCTTCCACCGTTCCTTGTTTGTTTCAGCAATCAGCTTGGCAAACTGGTCTAAATGAGCGCCGTCAGCTTCTATATGAGCGCGGATTTTTGCTTTTAAAACATCCATCCATGCTTCATCAGCAATATCAATTAATTGATGGGCAAAATCCTTGAATTTTTCATCGCCTTCATGGCATTGGCCATGGCTGTGACTGCAACAGCAACTACAATGGTGATGCTGCCCGCCGCTGTGTTTTTCTTCGTGGCAAGAATCTCCGTGACAATTGTGTGACATAAAACTCTCCTTTGTACTTACCTTTTTTGTTTTCGCGCAATAATTTGACGTAGAACATAGGGCATAATCCCTCCATTCTGGTAGTAGCTAATTTCAATCGGGGTATCAATCCGCAACTGGACCCTGGCAGTTCGCTTCTTGTCCTTGCCGTTAATTACCAGCCCTAGCTCCTGCCCAGGCTTCATTTCATTTTCAAGGCCTTCAATAGAGAATGTTTCATCACCTGCGATGCCTAAACTTTCAACGCTATCTCCAGGCATAAATTCTAAAGGCAGCACCCCCATGCCGATCAGATTGCTGCGATGAATCCTTTCAAAGCTTTGGGCCACAACAGCTTTTACTCCTAACAGTTGAGTGCCTTTTGCAGCCCAATCGCGTGAACTCCCCATGCCATAATCCTTGCCGGCAAAAACAATCAATGATTCTCCCCGTTTCGCATATGCTTCGCAAGCTTCAAATATGCTCGTCAGCTGACCCTCTGGATACAATTTTGTGTACCCCCCTTCTTTGCCATCAGCTAACTTATTTTTGATTCTGACATTGCCGAAAGTCCCGCGCATCATAACATGGTGATTGCCGCGGCGGCTGCCAAAACTATTGAAATCCTCTTCTTTTATACCTAAGGAAATTAAATATTTGCCCGCTGGCGAATCTGCCCGAATAGCACCGGCTGGCGAAATATGGTCTGTAGTTACAGAATCGCCAAAAACAGCCAGGCAGCGCAAATCTTTGATTTGCTGGCTAGCGGGCAGCTCTTGCGTATAAGTGTCAAAATATGGCGGCTGCTGGATATAACTGCTCTTTGGGTCCCAGGCATACACCGCATCTTTCTCAACCTGAATTTTATCCCAGAGAGGATTTTCCCGATGAATGTGGCTGTATCTTTCCTTAAACATACCTGGAGTAATATTTTTTGCGATCACTTCCTCAATTTCTTTATTAGAAGGCCAAATTTCTTTTAAAAATACAGGCCTGCCTTCTTTATCTAATCCTAAAGGTTCTTTATCAAGATCGATATCTACCCTTCCGGCAATTGCAAAGGCGACAACCAATGGCGGTGACATTAAATAGTTTGCTTTGACTGAACCATGAATGCGCGCTTCAAAATTGCGATTACCGCTTAATACGCTGGCTGCAATAAAGTCATTTTGATGGATCGCGTGCTCAATTAATTGATCCAAGGGACCGCTATTGCCGATGCAGGTTGTGCAGCCATAGCCCACTAATTGAAATCCAAGCTTATTCAAATAGTCTTGCAGACCCGTTTTATTTAAATAATCAGTGACTACCCTTGACCCGGGCGCCAGGCTTGTTTTAACTAAACCATTTACTCTTAAACCTTTTTCAACAGCTTTTTTTGCCAGCAACCCTGCACCAACCATAACAAATGGATTGCTGGTATTAGTACAGCTGGTAATAGCGGCAATTACCACCGATCCGTGGGTTAACGTCCCATCGCCTGGATTGGCCACGGTATATTCAGGATTAGCATCAGCATTGGTATAAGGCCTGTTAGTGACCATTTCGACTTCACAAATAGATGATCCGGGTTTAATCTGCTCAATGCCTCCGGTCTCATGGTGTTCATGAAGAGAAAATTTGCCGTTAGTCACAAGATGCACTCTTTTGCGAATTTCTTCGTCTGTTTTCTCGTAGCCGCCCTGGGCTTTAGGTTTTTTTAATAGTTCCTGAAACTGCCCTTTTATTTGCTTTAAATCTATACGGTCTTGAGGCCTGCTTGGACCTGAAACAGAGGGTTGAATAGCATCTAAATTCAGTTCCAATACTTTAGTGAAGTCGAGCTCATCTTTTTCATAAACGCCAAATAAATGCTGGGCTTCTAAATATTCTTGCACCCGTGTTATTTCTTCTTCGCTTCGCCCTGTCATTTTAAGGTAATCTAAAGTTTTATGGTCAACCGGGAAGAAACCTATAGTGGCTCCATATTCAGGCGCCATATTGCCGATAGTGCCCCTATCAGCTACTGTCAAGTTGCCTACTCCAGGGCCATAGAATTCTACAAACTTATCCACAACATTTTCTTTTCTGAGCATCTGCGTAACATGCAAAGTCAAGTCTGTGCCTGTAACGCCTTCACGAAGCTTGCCTGTTAAATAGACCCCGATTACTTCAGGAAGTTGAATGGTGACCGGCTGCCCAAGCATTGCCGCCTGCGCCTCGATTCCCCCTACACCCCAGCCTACTACGCCAAGGCCATTAATCATAGTAGTATGCGAATCTGTTCCTACTAAAGTGTCAGGATAAACAACTTCCTGGTTATTAACTTTTTTCTCCATGACAACTTTTGCCAAATACTCAAGATTGACTTGGTGGACGATGCCGATTCCTGGAGCAACCACCTTAAAAGTTTTGTAAGCGCCCTCGCCCCATTTTAAAAACTGGTACCGTTCTAAGTTGCGTTCAAACTCCAGCTTCAAATTAAAGCTATAGGCATCTTGCGTACCTGCTCTGTCCACCTGTACAGAGTGGTCTACTACTAAATCGACAGGCACTTCCGGTTCTATCAAGGCAGGATCATATCCTTTTTTAGCCACTATATCGCGCATAGCGGCCAAATCGACAATTAAAGGGACTCCAGTAAAATCTTGCAAAAGTACACGTGACACAACAAAAGGAATTTCCAACGCGGTTTTTGGGGCGCGGCTGCTCGTTGCAAGCTGTATAACGTCCTGTTCCTTGACACGCACGCCATCGCAATTCCTAAGCAGGGACTCCAATACAATGCGTAATGAAATCGGCATGCGCTTTATTTGGGGGTAGCCTTGTTCCTCTAAAGCCGGCAGGGAATAAAAATATTTCTCTCGGCCTTGAAATTTCCTCAAAGTATTCAGGGTATTTGGCAATGACATGCTGATTTCCTTTTTGCATAATATTCTTTATTATTGAGATACTCTTATGTCGCATTTTTTAAAAATATTTTTACCACATGAGCTCTTATTATGGAAAATCTATGCCTTTGCGGCAGCCATCTTGCCTATAAAAACTGCTGTCAAAAATATCATGAGGGATGGGAGCTTCCCCAAAATGGATTAATTCTAATGCGCTCCCGCTATTGTGCTTACGCCTTACAAAATGCAGAGTACATTATGAAAACTACCCATCCAGAAAATCCCAGTTTCCAAAAAAATAAAGAGCAATGGAAACAAGAAATACTGCACTTTTCGAAGTTTACAGAGTTTTTGGGATTGGAAATTGTAAACTTTACTGATGGCGCCCAGGAATCTTTTGTCACTTTTATTGCGTTCCTTAAGCAAAATGGACACCCTGTACAATTGAAGGAAAAAAGTCAATTCGTCAAAATAGGAAAGCAATGGCTGTATCGCGAGGCGGTCTTTATCAATTAGACGGTAGTGTGAAATTGCTAATAGACTGAGTGCAGTTGTTTGTCGTTAAGGCATTCTAGTACCCTATCTTTCTATAAACGCAGAGACGGAGAGATAAAAATAGAAGATTTATGGGTACGACTTACCCACATAAGTAACACTTTAGTTCACTGACATAGGTAACACTTTTCCCAAAAAATAGAATAAATAAGCCTAAGATAATCGATTTAAAGAGGGTTATCTATGGCATGGTAGTTGAAGTAACCTTGCACTACAGATCTTAGCCACTTTTCTTAATGCAGTTAGGGGCTCATGTCTATGTTTCATCAACTCTCCTTATTTGACACCTAGTAAGTAAAAGGGACACCTACGAGCATGTGCAGATTTTTGCATTGCACGAAAACTCTTCCCCTTAGTACTGTCATTTTCCACGTGAGACGTTCAAAATCTTAAACCAACACTGGGTTGAGGTTCGTTAATCGTCTTGCAAAAATAACCCATCAAAAAAAGGAGTAAAATTATGGACTCTACACAAGAAGCTGTAGCTATAATCGAACCTGATGCAAAAGTGCTAAGTGCAGAAGAATATAGTGCTGCAATGCATTTGCGCCTACTCAGCGTAGTTCCTGCTGATATCGAGAATATTTTATCCAAAATTAAAGAAAATCTAGAAGGATAGAATACATAGGGGGCTTCTGCTTGGAGTCCTCTATTGTTAAGGGGATTTATGAGAATTGCGTTCATAGGAAGTGGGATTAGACCAGAAATGCACCTTACATTGGAATCTATTGCTGCTTTAAAAGAGTCTAAAAAAGTTCTATGTTTAGGTGATTTTACCGATATATTTCATAGACTTAATATCAATCATTATGAAGATATTCGTGATTTATATCTTAATGGGAATCCTGATCACGAAAATTACAAAGTTATATTTGAGAAAATAATCAAGGAAATGAAAATTTATGACGAGATTGCTGTTATCGTTCCTGGACATCCAAGAGTAGGCGTCACATTATTGCAGTGGTTAGAAAAGGCGCAAACCAAAATGGATTTTACCTTGAATATATTAGAAGGTATTTCAAGCTTTGATACTATGATGAATGATATCATGCGAGATCCATTAGAAACAGGAACGCTACTTCTTGATGCAAATAGGTTTTTACTTTTTAACTATGACCTTGATCCCCATTTAGACTTATATTTATATCATGTTTGCTCAATAGGAACAAACAAAACTCACTATATGGATGCAAAAAAGGAAAATCGCTTTGATCTTTTACAGAACAGACTTCTTAAATTCTACCCGTTAGAACATTCCGCTTTTTTGATAAGTTCAGCAGACCATTCATCAAGAACTTTTCAGAAATATTGCTTAGAGCTTTCTCGTCTCACGAATGCACTAGAAAAAGTTCATTTTGCTTCTACTTTGTTTATACCCGGTATAGCCCTCTCGAATATAGATAGCAATTTTTTTAAACTGATTACGCATAAATGACATGCCATCAATTACATTATTCAAATTGTTAAGAAACAATTCATTCTATCTTGTTATTTGTCTATCAGGATTGATCAGCAATATTGGTGCCGGGTTAACTCAAGTGGCAGTTTATGGAGAATTAGCAAAAAATAATGCCCCTACATATTATTATACTCTAGCCTATTCATTC
This sequence comes from Verrucomicrobiota bacterium, assembly GCA_023428915.1. Classification (GTDB taxonomy): domain Bacteria; phylum Chlamydiota; class Chlamydiia; order Chlamydiales; family JAEYWL01; genus JAEYWL01. Next base: position 1,961 of record JAEYWL010000047.1, on the reverse strand, counting down.
GCATTACTCCCCGGTATTTTTTCAAGTAGTATCGGCGTTTATTTGGCTTATAGATACAGATGGAATTATATATTGATTTTTGCTGAAATTCTTGGAGCTTTATTTCTTATATTCCCAATACTAGGAATAAAATATCACAGCTTTCCACTGCTCATAATATCAGAATTTTCGTCGTGTTTTATAATAGGGTTAATTGGACCCATTCTCGCTGTTTTCACGAGACATACGTTTGCAGATGCTGAACTTCCTTTAGTTTCTTATATTGAGACATATATTTTTTCCACACAAGCTATTGTAGGAATTGGTGTTGGTTCATTCCTTTACAAATTTTCCGACAGTTCGATTTATCTTTATCTCGACTTTTTTTCTTATCTTATTTCAGCAGGCGCTCTATGGATATTCTCAATTTATTTTCAAATTAATCAGCTCCAAGTTCTTCCAGAAAAAAAAGAAAAAAATCGATTCCAGTGGAACAGTTTTACGAATACCCAAAAACTATCATTTTTACTTCTTTTAATATTAACAGTTATAGGTGTTCCAGCAATTTCTTTACTACCTATGGTAGCTCTTAGATGTTCTCAAACAAACCTGCCTGAGAACACTGTTGTGCTTTTTCTTTTTGCTAAAGTATTGGGTCAGCTCCTAGGGCCTTTTTTCACCCGTAGTAAAAACTTTGATGAATATCAAAAAAAGCCCATAAAACTTGTATTTAATTGCGTTATATTTTTAATGTGTTACATTTTTTCCTATGTTCTTGCTTCGGAATATATCGGATTTTTCTTAATCACTATAGCACACATATTCTCAAATATATTTTTTGTAATTGCTATATATGTTATTAAACGAAACTTTTCAGAAGGTGAAATAGGTATTGTCTATACTAGACAGTACCAGGCACAAATATTACTTATCTTTATTTTATCCATTGCAACAGGATTATTATCAAAATATATAAATTTTGTCCCTTTAATCTTATCAACATCTTTAATTGGAATAGGCGCATTAATCTTAACCTCAAAATTTTTATGCTCAGACTTTAGGAATAAGAATCTGTTAGTCGCAACACAAAATAAACAGGAGTAAAACATGTCTCACATACTTAGCAGACAAAACCTTTTTTCATGCTATCTTAAAAGAGCTGAGGATTTAAATCTCATAGATAATGTTAACGAGCTGAGTTCTTACTTAAAAGAGTTGCCTACATTTTTATGCCGAGAAATTCTTTTAGCTAAACCATTGAATAAACTACTAAGAAATGCAAACCCCTTACTAGGAAGTAAAGATTCAAAATTTTCTCAAATAACCATAGAGGATAGAGGTTTATACTTAGCTGAAAATGGCTTTTCACTTGAATTGGCAAGGGAATTTGATTTTGAGCATTTTAAAGTTGTTAATATCACTAAAAAACGGATAGCTGTTCTGAAAGAGGCTCTTCTATTAGGATTAAACCATTTTACAAAAGAAGCCGATACTATTTTTCGTAATCTAAGCCTTGTTATTTGGTTAAATCGAGATGAAAATGCTTCTAAAGAAATTCCGTATATCAGTTGCTGTTCTTATAGAGCCTTTCCTCATTGTGCATTTATAACTGATCTTGCAACATGTCACATACCTCCAGAAATTGTTTTTCCCTCATGCCACCCCTATCCAATGCTAGAAAATCTATATCATGAATCATTACATCAAGAACTTTTTTCTACGATTAATTTCTCAAATGTATTTCTCAGCAATCAGAAAGCGTTTATTGAAAAATCAGTTTGGATACCTTGGAGAAATACTCACTGGACATTAGGACATGCGATGCAGGGTTTATATGTCTATTGTCATCTGTTGGTACTTAGAAAAAAATACTCTCATTATTCAGACTTTAACAATTGTCAAATGGCACGAAGAATGACCCACTTTGCGAGCACTTAGAATGACCCACCCTGTCGGGCATCGCAAGCGACCCACCTGGCGGG
>JAEYWL010000038.1 GCA_023428915.1 Verrucomicrobiota bacterium | reverse complement strand
CCCGCCAGGTGGGTCGCTTGCGATGCCCGACAGGGTGGGTCATTCTAAGTGCTCGCAAAGTGGGTCATTCTTCGTGCCATTTGACACCGGATCACTCATATGGACCTATGGGAGAGTTGATGATGTGGGGCATTCCTTCTATTGTCGTTGCTATTATGGCTATAGTTACCTGGGAGAGGACACATAGATTAGATCCATATAAACCCCTTGAAAGCGAAGCAAAGCCGCTTACCATACAGGTAGTTGCCATGGATTGGAAGTGGCTGTTTATTTATCCGGAACTCGGCATCGCGACATTGAATTACTTCTACATTCCAGAACGCACCCCTATTCATTTAAGGCTGACAGCAGATGGCTCGCCAATGAATTCATTTTGGATTCCACAATTAAGCGGGCAAATATATTCAATGACTGGGATGTCAACCCAGCTTTATATCATGGCTGATGCTGCAGGAGAATATGTTGGTAGAGCCGTTGAAATCAATGGAGAAGGGTATGCAGACATGACGTTTTCTGTAAAATCCGTATCTGCAGAAAATTTTGAGAATTGGGTAACACAAGTTAAGTCATCTCCTTTGCGATTAACAGAAGATTTTTACGACACTCTTGTAAAACCTAATGTGAATAAGTCTATCCTTCTCTTTTCGGAAGTAGAAAAAGATCTATATCATAAAATCATTCATAAATATATGTATCCAGCCAAAACGGTGCTATGAAAGAATTTCTTCTCGGAAAACTCACCTTAGATGCTCTTCCACATAAGTGGTATACGATAGGCGGAACAGCCTCTATTATTCTAATGACCCTGCTTGTTGCAGCATACCTCACTAAAACAAAGCGTTGGGGATGGTTATGGAATGATTGGCTTACGTCTACTGATCCCAAAAGAATTGGGACAATGTATATGATCTTTGCTGCCCTGATGTTTTTTCGCGGGATGATAGATGCAGGAATGATATGGCTTCAACAATCTATTGCTGCAGATTCCCAAGGATATTTGACCCCCGATCATTTCCAACAGATATTTACATCTCATGGCGATATCATGGTTTTTTTTGTTACGATGGGCTTTTTCTTCGGCCTTATGAATTGGATTGTGCCGCTTCAAATTGGAGCACGCGATTTAGCTTTTCCATTCGTGAACTCATTAGGCCTGTGGCTTACTATTGCTGGGGGGCTGCTCATCAACTTCTTTTTTATCATTGGCGGAGACTTTGCCAATACAGGTTGGCTTGCCCTTGCCCCTTTTTCCGAGCTAGAATTTAATCCTAGTGTAGGTGTCGATTATCTTATTTGGAGTTTGCAACTTTCTGGGCTTGGCAGTTTGCTTGCAGGAATCAATTTTCTTGTGACAATTATAAAAAAACGAGCTCCAGGAATGACTTTAATGAAAATGCCCTTATTTACTTGGAATTCATTATTGGCAATGACTCTTGTCATTTCAGCCTTTCCAGTCCTCACAGCTGTCACATTACTACTTTGGTTGGACCGTTCCTTTGGAATGCATTTTTTTACAACCGGGGGAGCTGGGAACCAAATGATGTATTGGAATCTTATATGGATGTGGGGTCATCCGGAAGTCTATATTTTAGTCATCCCTGCTTTTGGAATGTTTTCAGAAATAGCTTCTACATTCTCTCAAAAGAAAATATCCGGGTACGTATCCATGGTGTGTGCCGCAATCGCAATAACTGCATTATCTTATTTGGTTTGGCTGCATCATTTCTTTGTGATGGGAGCTGGGCCGAATGTAAACTCTTTCTTTGGCATCGTCACCATGTTGATCGCTATACCCGCAGGTGTTCAAGTGTTTAACTGGATCCTTACAATGTATAGAGGAAAGATAAATTTAGCTTCGCCCATGTATTGGTTTATCGGTTTTTTAATCTTATTTATGATTGGGGGCATGTCGGGAATATTTATGGCGTCCCCTCCTGCTGATTTTCAGGTCCATAATAGTCTATTCTTGATTGCGCATTTTCATACCATGATAGTCGGTGTTGCCCTTTTTGGAATTTTTGCCGGAACTACTTTTTGGTTCCCTAAAATTTTTGGATTCAAACTCAATGAACGTCTTGATAAGCAAGCATTCTGGTTTTGGTTTAGCGGATTTCTTGTTGCTTTTATCCCTCTTTATCTATTGGGATTCATGGGAGCACCCAGGCGCATTGACCACTATGACTCCTCAACAGGTTGGCAACCTTTATACATTACCGCAATGATTGGCTATATTCTTATTTCTTGCGGCATCATTACTCAAGTTTATTTGGTTATCAAAAGCATCAGGCAAAGAAAAGACAATTTAGATAAGACAGGAGATCCTTGGAATGGAAGAACGCTAGAATGGGCAGCTCATTCTCCTCCCCCTTTTTATAATTTTGCTGTAGTTCCTCCAATTACCAGTATCGATGTTTTTTGGGATATGAAAAAACAGGATTGGAAACCAGAAAAAAAATATGAAGATATTGAATGCTTCAAAAATACTGGAATGGGGGTCTATATATCCATTTTTGCTTTCCTAGGTGCTTTTGCAATTGTTTGGCAAATTATCTGGCTCGCGTTAGCCGGTTTTATTGGTATTTTTGCATGCCTTGTTATCCTTTCCTTTGATGACGAGATGGAATATGTGTTGTCTGCAGCAGAGGTTGCCAAGATAGAAGAATCTTATAGCAGAGGGTGATAATGGAAGCTGGAATAAATAAGGATGCCAAGGTTTTTGGATTTTGGGTCTATCTAATGACCGATCTTATCATTTTTTCTGTTCTTTTTGCGTGCTATCTTGTGTTGCATGGCAATACTTTCAATGGGCCAACAGCTAAAGAACTCTTTCATTTCCCTTCCGTTTTAGCCGAAACTCTTATCCTTCTCACTAGCAGCTTTACCTGTTCTCTTGGTATGTATGCAGTTAATCATCGTCTAAAAAAATGGGCTATTATCTGGTTTGTGTGCACCTTGCTTTTGGGGGTTTCTTTTCTATATATTGAAATTTCAGAATTTGCCGATTTCGTAAATAAGGGCGCCAGTTGGCAACGCAGCGCTTTCCTCTCTTCGTTTTTTACATTGGTAGGTACGCATGGTTTTCATATTTTTATTGGACTGCTTTGGATGATCGTCATGATGTTTCGAATAGCCTTAAGGCCGCTTGCAGAACATAGTATCTCAAGAATTTTTCGCATGGCTCTTTTTTGGCATTTTCTAGACTTTGTCTGGATCTTTATTTTTACCGTAGTCTATGGAATGGGATACTTATTATAGGTTTTTTTATGCATGAATTATCATTACGAATCTCAGGATTTATTTCATCTTTAATTTTAACACTCTTAGCCTATTTTATTATTCTCTATCCCAATTATTTTTATTTAGAATTAAATAATAGGGAAGCTGTTGTAGTTATTTTTATTCTCGCTGTCATTCAATCCCTGGTCCAACTAATTTTCTTTATCGATGTTTGGAAAGAGCAAAAAACATTTTGGAACATATCTATTTTTATCTCTACAGTTTCCATTATATTTATTGTGATTTTCTTTTCCATTTGGATTATGAATCATTTAAATTATCATATGAGATAGTATTTAGTATTTTAAATCACAGATTCACGCTTGTGAACTATATTCGTATTAATTTTTACAATTCTGGTTTATCTCAATCTTTAAAATGGTCTCTATCTTCAACTTTGACTTTTCGAAATATCCAATGAAAAATTGGGGCAAAAACTATGGCAATAACTAGAATAAATGAGGCACCTCCAATAAGAGAGTAGGCGGCGATAAAAATTTTACCAGCATTCGATTGAGGATTATCTAAAGTTCCTACACCTGAAACAATCATAGCTGAGTTAGTAAAACTGTCGATCCAATTTTTATTTTCAAAATAATAGCAACCTAATGTTCCAATAATTAAAACAATCAACAATACACTAAATCCTAAAACCAAATTTCGTATAAAATGGTGAAAAAAATTGCTTATATTTGCTTGGTCATCTTTTGATTTTTTAGGCATTGTTAATATTCTCCTAATGGGTTAGATGAAACTTTTGCCAGGTAAAAAGGCTCTCTCCACTTTCATAGAAATATCATATTGACATTTTTAAACCAAAAAATTTCAAGACCCTCTACAATAACATTTCTCTTTCATTTTTACTCAAAAATGATGTACAAAAATCTTAGAAGCAATCAAGGTTAGGGCATAGTATGGACAAATATACTAAATAGGGGGTAAGTATATAAAACGTTCTAATTTAAGATGTTGATTAAAAAATATGTGAGGTTTGGCTCGATCCAAATGGGCTTTCGGCAATGGCAAGGTTCACAGCCAAATCTTTCTATTCTCTTAAATAGAGCCAAAACACTATTGGGTAGGAATGCTTCTGCAGAATGACTTGCCTGGATTCATGATATTTGTTTTTCCTATACCCGCCGCCTTGTGGGGATGAATGCATGGAATGTGCGGATTTCATGCTGAACAAGCAGCTACAAAACAATTTTTCAATAATATTTAAAACCCAACTTGCTACCTTACAATAAGCCTGTCTTGGATTTACAATAAATTAAGAAGTTTAACAAAAAAAATTAAGGTTTTATGTCATACAAAGTTGCTGTTGTGACAGGAGCCTCTGCTGGGCTCGGAAGAGCGATTGCTATGCAGTTTGCGAAAAAAAAACTTAGTGTGGGGTTGATTTCACGAAATAAGGAAAGGTTGGAATCGCTCAAAAGGGAAATTGAAGAATTGGGTGTTAAGGCCGCTATTGCTATTTGTGATGTGGCTTATCCCGATCAAGTAGAAAATGCCTCAGAAATAATTGAAAAAGAACTGGGAGCAATCGATATATGGGTAAATAATGCCATGGCATCAGTCTTTTCTCCTTTCAAAGAAATTACAAGTGAGGAATTCAAAAGAGTAACTGAAGTGACTTATTTAGGCTATGTATATGGATATCGACAGCCGAAATTGCATGGGCAGCAACTCCGCTTCGCCCAATATTTCGAACGGAGCTCAGCATTTTTTGATATATTAAAGGAAATGTAGCAGGACAGGCTTCCCTCAAAAAAGGCTGGAATGTCTTTTTTATAATGTCTAAAGAAGCTTCATGAGCATAAGAAAATCCCAATCCGGTCTTATTTTCTAACTGAAGGGCAATCAAAATTAAGATGGTTGTTTTCCATTCTAAAGTTCCATCTGACTTAGGTGAATTACAAGGAATTTCATATGCTGCGATTTTAATTTTGTCCACAATCTATCCTTGCATAATTCATTAATTCATCCATCTTCAGATGGTCTTCATGGGGTTGTCATCCTTTATTTTTCATAAATCCCTAATAAATGATTGAGGGGATTAACGATGGCAAGCCAAAAAATTGCATAGAGAATAGGGGCAGCAATCAGGGCTAGGAATTTGTTTCTCTATTTAAGCGTTTATTTAAATCATAAGCTGCTGAAATCAATGATAAATGCGTAAAGGCTTGTGGAAAATTACCGAGATGTTCCCCTTGAAATCCTAATTGTTCTGAATAGAGGCCTACATGATTGGCGTAACTTAGCATTTTATCAAAGTAAATTTCAGCTTTTTGGAGTTGTCCGGATCTGGAAAGGCATTCGATATACCAAAAAGAACATGCAGAAAAAGTCCCTTCACCTTTTTTTAAGCCAAATAGTTGAGATGTCGAAGGGCTATAACGGTAGACCATGCAATCGTTGCCCAAATTTTTTTCAATATATTCAAGGGAAGATAGCCACATAGGATCCATTGGGCTGATAAATCGAATTAGCGGCATTAATAACGAAGAAGCGTCTATATTTTGACTTCCCTTAAATTGGATAAATGCACCTTTTTCCTTACTCCAAAAATTTTTATAGATAGATTCAAAAATAGTATTTCTTTCTTTAATCCAAGAATTTGGAAAAGGATAAGAGTGTGATTGGCCGATTTTTATCATTCTATCAAATGCCACCCAACACATTAAACGAGAGTATAAAAATTCTTGAGGTTTTCCTCTCTCTTCCCAAATACTATAATCCTTTCTTTTCCAGTTTTTCGTTAGCCAACCTATTTGGCTTACTAAATAATTCCACATGTCATGAGAAATAGGAGAGACGTATTTGTCGCAGAGGTAAATTGCATCAATAAATTCCCCATAATTATCCAACTGTAATTGATTTACAGCATCATTGCCAATAGCTACTGGAGCAGATTCTCTATAGCCTTCAAAATGAGTTAGCAGCTGTGCCGGTTCGGCGTTTGATCCGTCAATTTTATAGAAAGGTTTAATGTTTGTTTTTCTATTTAATGTCTCAAATATGCTCTGAATCCATCTCATAAAAGACTCAGCTTCCTTTTTATATCCGATCAGCAATAGGGCGTGAACAGTAAAAGCGGCATCCCGAATCCACACGAACCGATAGTCCCAATTCTTATTTCCTCCAATTTTTTCAGGCAAACCAAATGTAGGAGCTGCAATGACAGCCCCATGTTTTTCAGATATTAATAACTTTAAAGTCAAGGCTGATCTAGAGACCATTTCTCTCCAGCGGCCATTATAGGACAATCTCCCAGCCCATTCTTTCCAAAAATTAAGAGTATGAATAAAAGCCGCATTAACAAAATCATTCAATGATGAAATGGTATCGTTGTCATCTTTTTGTAAAATAAAATCGACTGTTTCTCCGGCTTTTAAAGTAAACTCTGCATATCCGTCTCCATCCCTCACTTCCATGGGAATAGAGCTAAGCAGCTTTAATGAAAATCCGCCCTTGCTGTGGAAAAATATTGCATTGTTATTAAATTTTGTCTTATGGGATTTCTGGCCGTAATCGAACCGCGGACAACATTGCATTCGATAAGTGATTTTACCTTTGATGCTCTTTACTCTTCTAATTAACATATTCTTCTTAAAAAAGGATTCCAATGGCATGAAATCAGTTATTTCGCCAATTCCATCTTCATAGAGGAATCTTGTCAGTAGAATATTCGTTTCTGGAATATACAATTGCTTTTTTTTGACATTTTCTTCACAAGATGAAATTTGAAAAAAGCCCCCGTTTCTCCTGTCAAGCAAAGCACCGAAAATGGTGGGTGAATCGAAATCCGGCAAGCACATGAAATCAATAGAACCATCAATGCCGGCTAAAGCTATTGTGTTTAGATCCCCGATAATTCCATAATTCTCAATTGGTTGATAGGTATCTTTCATTATAAATCCTTATCTCAGGCAGATCTCATTCATGCTTATCATTAGAATGCATGGTTTAGAATGAGCTCAGAAGAATGCAACACAAACACATAGCTGAGCTTGCGAATGTCTCCGGACTTACCTATAATCTTTGCAGCTATTTTTTACCATCCTAATACATCTGCAGCAAGAGATCGCTTAATATTTCAGACAATATAATTCACAACAGCTTGAGAACATCCCATTTCGAAATATGCCAGCGTAAGGGCTGGAAAAATTGAATTGAAAATAGGAAGACCTATACATTAGATTCAGAGCCTTTAACTTTGGAGCTTGATGGAAGCGCAGACATTCTTGATTCAACTCGTTTTAATCTTGTTTTCAGCAAGGGTGCTGGGTGAGTTGGCAGCTTATTTTCAGGTTCCTTCAGTCATCGGGGAACTCATAGCCGGAATCATTATTGGACCAAGTGTTTTAGGATTAATCGAACTAAGCAATGCCATCCATCTGTTAGCTCAGGTAGGAATTATTCTGCTTCTTTTTGAGGTGGGGATAGAAACAGATGTCGGCCACTTGTCTTCAGCTGGCTTTAAGGCTTTCATCGTGGCAGTCGGCGGCGTCATTTTACCATTCATATTAGGCTTCCTCATTAGCTTATATTCATTCGGTTTTTCCCTTTTGGCTAGTTTATTCATTGCAAGCACCCTCACAGCAACGAGCATCGGTATCACTTTAAGGGTGCTGAGGGATCTAAAAAAGCAAAATAGCCATGAAGCCCAAATTATTCTGGGGGCCGCCGTTATCGATGATATAATTGGAATTATTTTACTTGCAGTACTTTATGAATTTTCAATCAGCGGGAAGGTGGATTTTTGGCATGCAGGAAAAATACTATTGTTTATAGTATTATTTCTTTTCATTTCACCGATAATAGTAAAGGGCATCTCGCAAATCATAAAAAAATGGAATGAAAAAAGTGCTATTCCGGGTCTTTTGCCGACTGCAATTATCTCGCTAATTTTACTTTTTGCCTGGATTGCTCACACTTTAGGAGCTCCAGAACTTCTGGGAGGATTTGCTGCTGGATTGGCTCTATCCAGAGAATTCTTTTTTTCTTCAGGGATACTCTTGCGCGAGTCAAGAGAATTTAGTCATCGCATAGAAGAGCAAATGAAACCTATAGTGCATTTATTTACCCCTATTTTCTTTGTAGCAATAGGTCTATCCTTGAATCTTAGAAATGTAAATTGGGAATCAGCTTTCATTTGGATGCTCTGCTGTTCCTTAATCTTAGCCGCGATCGCTGGCAAACTCTTTTCGGCCTTCTTCATAACGGGAGAAAGCCGCATTAAGAAACTAATCATTGGTACGGCAATGATCCCAAGGGGAGAAGTTGGTCTGATTTTTGCTAATATTGGGCTCGCTGCGGGAGTTTTAAAAGATGACATCTATGCAGCTATTATTCTTGTTATTACAATTACCACCTTAGTGGCACCATTTTCTTTGAGATGGCTTTATAGCTACTCTGAAAAAAAAGACCGTTCAAAGCTGAAGTTATAGTGTTAGCGTGCATCGCACTACGCTTCAGGCCTATTACCCATGATTGCGTTTTAATATTTAATTTTAAGAGGCGGTGCTTGGATCTAAGCCAACCATCACCCGTTTTCTTTATGAAGGTGCTTTAGAAAGATCAAGTTGAATACCTAAATGTCATTGAGTTATTTTCCAACAAAAGATAAGCTTATTGGCAGCCGGGGACCTCATGGAATAAAACAGTCTGAACCAGGTCAGGACAGGAATGTAGCAGCCTTAAGGACGCTGATTATGCCATGAGACAATCTCCGGCGCTTTCTTTTTAAACCCAAGTTCGGCAATGTTCAAGCGTGAAACTTTTGTGCATAGTATCTTTTTTACCAATTGGATTTTAATTATTCCCACTTGCGCTCTTTGCGGAAAGGAGGACGGTCATGTGCAGCCGCTTGCTTATCCTGCTCAACTACCGGGTCGATCAATTCCTTGCGTTTACCAAATAAAATAATATGGCTGATGCCGCGTTCTCCCTTTAGCAGGCGGGTCAATTTTTCCAATAAATGCAGGGTTCCAGGACTGTTTTTTAAAGCTTTTTCCAATAAATTGCTGAGCCGGCTGGCGGCTTTCCAAAGATAGCAAAGAGGGGCCGAAGAATTGCAAGCCAGCCATTTCTGGCTGAACCCTTTTCGCTTACGCCATTCTTTTTGATAAACATCAGGACTTGCGCGGCAGCTTGCATAGATTTGGGGGGCTTTTAAGAGATTGAGAAGCTGGATATATAACGCGTGGTAGCTTGCCGCCCATTTACTCCAGGTAAACTCTGTTTCTGTGAGGGCTACAAAGCTTTCTAGGACATCGTCAGAGTAAATATCCAAAGAGCTTGAAAGTATGATGGTGCTGGTTGGTTTCATTAGCCTGCTGAGCTCGGCTAAAGCAAGCCTGCGGTCTTTGGGATGGACTTCTGCAAGCACATCAGCGCAAAGGACGAGGTCGTAGGCATTGTCCGGCAATATCGATAAAGGTAAAGCAGTTCGGATCGTGTCTGCATTAGATTCCGGAAATTGCTTTTTGAACTCCTTCAAGGCATTTTCGGCGATGTCCACGGCTGTTACAATTGCGCCTGCCTTTTCTAAACGATCTGTAAGCGAACCTATGCCGCAGCCAACATCAACCGCATGCAGACCTGCAACCTGCATGTTTTGTTGAAGCACTTCCCAGATTCGCTCTAAACGTTGCAGCTCAAGTGCATTTGCCTGCGGTGCAAATTTTTCAGGACAAGTCAACCATTCCCGTTCAAGGCGCGCCTGGGCTTCGCTCATTCGGGTGGAAGGAGACTCTTTTGCGCCTTTAGGACGGTCGGGCTTGTTGTCTTGAATAATTTTTAATGGCATAACAGCAGGTTAAAGGAAAAGGGCAAAAAACTAAAGGGAGAAGACAAGCTGTAGCTAGTCAAGGCTTACATATTCTATAATTACCTCAATTGAAAATTTTAACTTTTATATTTTATATTGTGTGTTTTATTAATATTGTAATCAGTTGTTGTTTTTAAACATTAAATTTAACTATTAATGATAATTAATGTAATTGCATTTACGTTATGAGCAGTTTAGTTTCAAATCCTTCTGCCGGTTTTTTCCCACCTGTAGCTTTTGAAAGTGGCGATTTATTGATTTTACTTTTTTTTAAGTGTTTTTTTTCTTTTTTTGTTTTTGTCATAAACCCTCCAGTTGATAAAGTAAGCACCATATAAATATATTATTAATAAAATTTTATTTAATTTAAATATAAAATAGATTCATTAACAATGAATGAAAAAAAACAATGCTCTATTGGCTGGTAATAAGTCACCGATAGATTTTAGATTTTATCCTCTGCTTTATCTTTTTGCCTTTAATTTTACGACTCTTTATCATACGCTGCATGTCAAAATATCTTTTACTGCTCATTGCTTTCCTATTTTCTTCCTGTGGGACAACTTGCTATTTCGGGTCGGAAAAAGGGTGCTGCCGCCCTTCGCTTGCTTTATTGCCTATAGTGGATTCAACAATATGTGCCAATCTGGAATGGGCGATTGCAGATGAGCTAGGGACCAGGCTTGAGCGAAAGTTAGAGGGAGAGGGGAATTTTAAAATTATTCCCAAAAGCTACGTAACGCCATTTGCCCAGGGACTTTCCTCGGAACAACTATTTAATAGGGATTTAACTTCTTTTAGCTGTTTGCCGGTAGATAGCTATGCAGTGGTGGTTGAAATTGCCGCATATGATCGGCTGCCATGCGATACAGAAAGGCCGAACAGCTTAAAACCGCACAATGCAAGGGGATGTAAAGAAGAAATTCGCGCGCAATTAAAGCTGCGTGTAGTTAAACTCGATGAGGGGTGTCCCGTCCTGGTCCTTCAAGAAACCATCAACAGCTGCCAGCCTTTGCCCTATGACAATGAGTGCATTGATTATATGGAAAATGGTTGGGGATCGCCCGGCTATGTCTCTACGCCAATCTCAGTAGCCAACCAAAAGCTGGTAGATGAGCTTTCAAATCGAATCACGAAGTATGTCTTGCTGTGCGAGGAAGCCCGATGAATGAAATTCTCACTGCCAAGGAACAGGCTTTTTATGCAGGGATATTTTCTGTAATTAGTCTTATTATGCTTATGCTGGGCTGGCGGTTTGGATTCTTTGCCAAATTGCAGGAAAAAAAAGAACCTTCTCCAATACGATTGAGAGATGTTCTTGGTGCGTTCATTATCTATTTTTTCTTCAGTATTTTTTTCACAATGCTGTTGGTTGCGTACTATAACTGGAAAGGCGACCTGTCGGGTTTGTTGCAGACAGGGCCTGAGGGGTGGCTGCGAACCGGGGCCATGCTGGCAGGTGCGGCGGCTGTATTTATTTATGCCGGCAAGCTGGGAAAAGAAAAGTGGGAGGCTATTTGGCGGCGGCAACCCCATGCCAGCACAAATTGGCATAGCTTTATTATTGGCGCCGTCTCATGCGCCATTGCCTATCCATTGGTGATAGCTTTAAGTAGTCTGCAAGCTGCTGTTATGGCCTATGTAACTTCTGAGCCCGTCATCCTTGAGCAAAACCCTGTGCAATACTTGCGAAGCTTGCGCGAATACCCTTTTTTGTTTGGAGCGACGGTATTGACTTTCGGCTTTTTAACTCCTGCGGCTGAGGAGCTTCTATTTCGGGGGTTTTTACAGTCCCGTTTCCGCGAATACCTTACGGCTTGGCCGGCCATTATGCTCACTTCATGTTTTTTTGCAGCCTTGCATCTTTCCTATAGCCAGGGATGGTCAAATATAATTATATTCAGCTCGATACTTATTCTGGCGCTATTTTTGGGCTATTTATATGAGCGTCAAAGGAATTTATGGGCATCTATTTCTCTGCATGTGTGTTTTAACCTTATAAATATAAGTTTAATCCTGCTATCTTAGGGTTTATAAAAAGTTGATGTATAGACAATTAATTCTTAAAGGGTTAAAATTTTCTAATTTTGTGCCCCTAATAATATTTCGGCCTTGATTGGTACAAGGTTGTCATGCAGGAGCAAATAAGTTTTTTCTAGCCATGGTTGTTAAACAAATGCCTCTAAAAGTTCAGGTTGCAGGGCATACACATGTAGGCCGAATCCGCCAGAATAATGAGGATGTCTGGGGGCAATTGCCGGACGAAAATTTTATTGTTTTAGCAGACGGCATGGGCGGGCACCAGGCTGGAGAAGTTGCGGCTAAAGAAGCCGTAAACTACCTTTGCCGTGCCTATAAAAAGGCGCTTCAAGATGACGAACTGCGCAAAGATCCAGCCAAACTATCTAAAGCGCTAGAGCAGGCAATCATCCACACCAATGCAAGGGTTTATCAAATGAGCCGCGAGCTGGAGGGGTTAAAAGGGATGGGAACAACCCTTTGCTGCCTTTGGCTGGATGCAGGGTATGTTATTATTGCCCATGTGGGCGACAGCCGTATTTACCGTTTGCGGAATCGCCGTTTAAAGTTGCTGACAAAAGATCATTCCTTGCTGCGCGAACTGATGGATATGGGACAGGTAACGGAACAGCAAGCCGGGGAATTCCTTTATAAAAATATTATCACCAAAGCTATAGGTACAGAGCCTATGGTAGAACCTGCGGTTGAAATCCTGCCGCTTAATCCGGGCGATCAATTTTTATTATGTTCTGATGGTTTGTCCGACCATGTTTCGCTGCCGGAAATTGAGGCTGTTCTTAACCGCAGCCGTTCTGCCCCGCTTGCTGCGCGCGAGTTAGTGGCCTTGGCAAATGCTAAAGGCGGCCATGACAATATCACAGTAGTAGTGGCAAAAGCTGCCAAGTAGTATGAAGCCTAGAATCTACCTCGATAATAACGCAAGCACCATCATTGATCCCCGGGTGCTCAGCATCCTCATAAAAGATTTAGAGCAAAGCGAAGGCAATCCTTCAAGCATACATGCGCGCGGCCAGGAAATGAAAAATCGATTGGCAAAAGCACGCAGGACTATTGCCGCCTTTATCAACGCCCGTCCGGCTGAAGTCGTATTCACTTCAGGAGGAACCGAAGGCATGAATATGCTGATCAAGGGGTTTTTGTTTGAGCCTCCCGGCCACTTTATCACCAGTAATGTCGAACACGCTTGTGTAGAATGCGCCGCCAGACAGCTTGAGCAAACCGGCTGGCGCGGCAGCTACTTGCCTGCTGGATTGGAAGGGGCTGTTACTGCCGCTCAAGTTGCAGCCGCTTTGCAGCCGGATACGCGGTTTATTACGCTAATTGCCGCAAATAATGAGACTGGTGTTCTTACCGATATAGAAGCCATAGCGGCCCTGGCCCATGAGAATAAAATCCCCCTTCTTTTAGATGGGGTAGCCTTGCTTGGAAAAGAGCTTTTTCGAATTCCTGAAGGTGTTGCTGCAATGGCTTTTAGCGGCCATAAAATCCATGCCCCAAAGGGGATTGGATTTGCTTTCATCAGGCAGCGATTTAAGCTGGCGCCTTTGCTCTGCGGGGGCGGGCAAGAGGGTGAAAGACGCGGCGGCACCGAAAATATTCATGGAATTATTGCTCTGGCTGAAGCCATGCAAATTCTGGCAGAAGAGCTTCCCATAAGCGTCGGGCGAATGAGGCAGTTGAAAGAGCAGTTGCAAAGCGGCCTGGAAGCACGCCTCACCGGCGTAAGCGTCAATGGTTTTGGGAAAAAAGTTTCTAATACCATTAATCTTTCTTTTGCAGGCGTGGAAGGGGAGTCGCTTTTGATGAGCCTTGATTTGGCCGGCTTGGCAGTAAGCCATGGCTCAGCCTGCTCCTCCGGTTCATTGGAACCCTCGCGCATTCTCCGGAATATGGGTGTGGCGCGTAAAGCGGCAAATTCTTCCATACGCTTTTCGCTAAGCCGCATGACTACAGTAGAGGAAATTGAACTCGCCATTGAGATTGTGGCGGGCACAGTTTCGCGGCTGCGTTCTATCAGATAACTGTAGGGAATAAGGTCTTTTTAGCCTCAGTTTAAAGAGACTTTAACGACGAGAGATATTAGGAGACGATTTATAAAATATTTTTATTAATAATTTAACGCAAAGAATACAAAGGCACAAAAAAACTCTCTTGTTAAAATCCGGTACGACTCACCAACATAGGTAACATTTTAGTTCACTAACATAGGTAACACTTTTCCAAAAAAATAGAATAAATAAGCCTAAGATAATCGATTTAGGAGGTTATCTATGGCATGGAGAAGAATAAC
>JAEYWL010000036.1 GCA_023428915.1 Verrucomicrobiota bacterium | reverse complement strand
TTATTCTTCTCCATGCCATAGATAACCTCCTAAATCGATTATCTTAGGCTTATTTATTCTATTTTTTTGGAAAAGTGTTACCTATGTTAGTGAACTAAAATGTTACCTATGTTGGTGAGTCGTACCTCTTGCGCTTCCTCAGCGTTCTTTGCGGCTCTGCGGTTTAATTTTAAACTTTTTAACATGTATTGCATTTTTTAAAACTAGCATTAAATAGGGTCACGATTTTTTTGTAACAGATTTGTTAATTATTGGCGGATGGGTAGGGCTAGCTAAAAGACTCTTAATTTAGATGGTTTTTGATAAGTGCGGCTGTTTGTGCAAGTTCCTCTGCAGGAGAGGTGGCGCGACTTCCAGGCCGATACAGAAAAATTCTAGGTTCGTATTGCAGAATACCAGCGTCGCCTGTTTTTCTTGGAACAATGTGTAAGTGAAAGTGGGGAACTGTTTGCCCTGCCATTTCTCCCATATTCCAAGCAAAATTAAACCCTTCTGCGCCTAATGCACTTTTTAGAGCATGACAAACTTGTTGTTTGAGGCAAAGAATAGCTTGCCACTCTTCTATAGTTAGTCCATCACTTGTTTCTACGACGCGAATTGGACAAATTAACAAGTGTCCAGGTACAATTGGCATATAACTAAGAAAAGAAAAAGCTAAGTTATTCTTTGCCACTATCCTTTCTTTGATCTCCGGATTTTCAGTGGCAAAATATTGCATATCCATCCCTCAATTTTTTTTATAGAATGCATTAACCCACATGGATGCGCTGCTTTTGCCATGAGCCTTCTTTTAAGTGAAATTGATAACGGCGGCTGTGGGTGTATTCGCTTTCTAGTTGTAATAGTTCCCAAAAAGTAGGCACAACATAGGCTATACCGAATGAATTGGGGGCTTCATTGGGAATAGTTAAATCCACCTTTTCATTATGATAAGCTTCGCCGACTTTGTGGTTAGGGTCGTAGATTTTTCTTACGTCCGCACGCACCATGTTCCAATATTGCTTAGCTTTTTCAGGTGCAGATTCTGCTGTTTCTAAAAGAAGACGGCCTGAAACAATGATTTGCAGAAGTTTGTTATCGCTAACGATATTGATAGAGACTTGCTGCTGGCTTAAAAATTCTTGCCATTTACCAGATCCTGTATGTGTCAAGAGTATAGGGCAGCCCTCTTGGTTAAACTCATAAATGCGCATGGTGCGGACTCGCGGCTGGCCGCCTTGTATAGTGGCAACAGCGCCGAATAAAGGCTTGTCCGGAAAAGAGAAGCGGTCCTTAAGTAATTCGGCAAGCTCTTTTGGCAGATAAGAGTGATGTTTCATATAATCTCTGGTAGAAGTGTTAATTTAACAAAGTATCAAGTTTTTTCCTGCGAATTAGTGTATTCATTCCCGGTTGCTTTTTTTTGTAAAAAATATATTATCCATCATTTGGAAAAAATGCTTTATATTCAAACAAAAAGACTTCATTAACCAGGTTTAGTATGTTAATTAAACAAGATGTTATTATGGAACAACTCTATTCGATTAAGCAAGGGTGTGAGAGGCTATTTATCATTTTATGCATAGGCTTTATCTATTTGCCTTCTTCAGCTCTCCATGGAGAAGAAGATACTAATAAAGTGTGCAAAACCCTTGAAGCTTCAATAAATCCGGAATTATTAACAGAAAAGTTAAAGCTAAGTTTTGTATATTATCTGTACATCGCAGATTTTATTGAGAGCTTTATTGCAATACCTACCTCTAATGTTACAAATCCGAGTTCCACCATAAGCTCAACATATCTTGCCGGAAGAGCGCCTATTTACGATATATTTAATAAAAAGGCGGGGACTTGTTCTGCCTCGTTTCTCTGTATGCAAAATCAAGACGGCATCTTTACAGATATATCAAATTATTTGACGGCTGATAATGGTTTGATAGTCTCCTGGCTTACCCCTACTACATTAATAAATCTGGAATTAGACAGCATCGTACATTCTATGGTTACTGAATGCATTGTGAAGGCTGCTACAAAAATAGGTATCAACCCTTTTTATGGACAGACGTATGACCTGGTCGTTTCTTCAGATGATGAAAAAATTTACTTCAAATTTTACAGCCAGCCCGGCTTTTTAGACAGGTAGCAATCAAGATTGATGGGGGGTGTTACTCTAGTTTACCCTTAATTGGGAAAGAGTGCAGAAAAACATCTTAGGCTTGCCAGTCCAGCTTCCTTCTTGAGCCCAGTATTTAGCGACCAATCATTTCATTCCGGTGGGTATGGTTTGGCAATTGATTCAGATAGGGCATATCAAGAAAGATACCCCTCCCATTTTCGTTGGAAAAAATGTGGAAAGAGTTTTTAGAATGGGCACGAAATGATTTCTTAGAAAGGCATTTAGTTAATCCTGAAGATCTAGAGATTCCTTAGTGCGTTGATGCGGCAGAAGAGGCCATAACTATTTTGGAAAAATGCCATAACAAATTGGTTAAAAGAAGAAAATCCACCTCAAAGCTGAAGGAAAATAAATGAAAATTAGGATCGTTGGTGCAGCAGGCGGCGAGGTTACAGGTTCAGCTTATTTGATTGAAACAGCTGATGCAAAAGTATTAATTGATGCAGGAATGTTTCAAGGTAGCAAAGCAGCTGAAGAAAAAAACCGATTGCCTGAAGGGGTTGATCCACGAGCCTTGGATGCGTTATTGTTAACTCATGCCCACCTTGACCATACTGGCAGGGTGCCTCTTTTGCTTAAATATGGATTTAAAGGACCTATTTATGCCACATCAGCCACTATTGATTTAGCTGAAATCATACTTCAAGATGCGGCTAAAATTCAGATGCAAGATGCGGCACGCAAAAATCGCTATCATCCTGAGAGACATGCAGAAGCATTATACAGGACTGAAGATCTGATCTCATTCCGTCCGCAAAGTAAAAATATCGAATTATATCAATCAATAGAAGTAGCCAGTGGTATAACAGCGCGCTTCTATGAAGCTGGTCACATGCTAGGATCTACCAGTATAGAATTGACTGTAGAGGAAAATGGCAAGAAAACTGTTATAGTTTTTTCAGGCGACATAGGGCCTCGCGATCAGCCTATTGTACGATCTTTTGAGCAGTTAAATTACGCAGACCTTGTTTTCATGGAATCTACATATGGAAACCGTAACCATCGGCCTTATGCCGAAACAATTAAGGAATTTGAACAAATCATCCTGAAGGCTGTGGAGCAAAAAGGAAAAATACTCATTCCGGCGTTTGCCATAGGACGCACACAGCAAATTCTTTACCAATTAGCCATTCTCTTTTTTCAGAAAAAAGTGCCGCCATTCCCTGTCTTTGTAGATAGTCCTATGGCTATCGAAGCAGGCAAAGTCTTTGCACACCATCCAGACCTTTTTGATGAAGAGGCCGCTAGTTGGAAAAACCTGGGTATGCTTCCTTTAGATCCCGCTTGGTTTAAATTTACGCCTTCCGTTGAAGAATCGAAGCAACTAAACGAGATCAAAAGCCCTTGTGCTATCCTAGCTGGAGCAGGCATGTGTAATGGAGGGCGTATTCAGCACCATTTGAAATTCAATTTGTCAAACCCATCAACGCAAGTGCTCATTGTAGGTTTTCAAGGTTATGGGTCGCTTGGCCGACTGCTTGTCGATGGGGCCAAGCAGGTCAGAATTCATGGTGAAACCATTGATGTTAATGCTAAGATTCATACCTTAAACGGTTTTAGTGCACACGCAGGACAAAACGATCTCTTAAAATGGTTTAGCTCTCTCAGTAATGCTAAGCCAAAAGTGTTGCTTACACATGGTGAAAATCGGGAAAGGGAAGCTTTAGCTTCACAAATAGAATTAAACTTTGGCTTGAAACCATTGCTGCCTCAGCTAAACGAAATTCTAGAGTTGAATTAAAAATAAATGAAATGCGAAGAGGATAGTTTTAAATAGTATGCCAGCTATGATTAATTTATCTAAATGCTTATTATGGGGGTCGCGTCAATACCCTTATCAAGATCAAACAAAAATATGACACCCATAATATCTTTTACTGGGCGGCAAAGCATTCCCTTATGAGCCGTTTTCGACAAACAAATGGACATTGCCTTCATTATCGATAATAAACCCTTCATTAAAACATTCTGGAGATGTTTTTGCGACACCGGCCACTTTATTAAAATTAAGCGGTATGTCTGGGCTAATTTCTTGACTCGCGAGCATGCCTTGGTATTTTTCTAAGACTCTGGCGATGAAAGGCAGTCCAATTGTCACGGCAGCTACAAGACGCTCTTCCTTTGACTTTCCTAATTGGGTGTTATTAGACAGATTCACCAATACAGCGGGCATGTAGGTTGGTGTCCGGCCTGTTTGAGAAGGCTGCTGCTCATCTAATTGTTCTGAGATTTTTTCACGGTTGCTTGCGTCTAATTGGTTCATGGCCATCTTCAAGACACCCCCCTCTTCCGGGGAAAATAAGCGAAGCATGGCACCAATGCGGGCTAGAACGCGGTCTGAGCTGTCATTTGCATCCAAGCCCAACCATGAAGCGCGCTGGCATATATAGGTGTTATAAGCATCCCGCTCCGATTTATTGGGGTCCGAAAGAACTCTCACGGCATTAGCCATGGCTTGCATAGCGCGATGGGTAGGTTCGGTATACACTAAGGAAGAGCGATTGTTTACATGGCCCAAAGCTCCTGCAACATCGCATGTGTGGACAAAAAGATCGAAGGAAACGGCAGTTGGATCTTTGAAAGGCAGTTCGCTTTCTTTGAGCTTGGCAAACATGCCAGTTCCCCCTTCTAAATGCGTGATATGACCGTAATGAGCTAGATTTGCTATTTCAACTAAAAGCTTTTTTGCTGAAGGAGGCAAACAGGCAAAGGATGGGCAAAGAGCAGGGCATTTTTCGATAAGTTTAATAGTTTCTCCGTAAAAATCATCGTGGTCTATGGCTTGAATACCATAGGGTTTAAATAACTCCCGAGCCTTCTCGCTTTTTCCTATATCGCCTAGCACTAAGGCTGTTTCCATGGCCAGTGCCATTTGCTGCGTCGGTAGTCCTTGCCATTTTGACTGCAGCAATTCTTGCCCCTGTAAATGAAGTATTTGGAAGCTTTCCCGGCTGAGTTTAATCTCTTGTGGTTGAGCTGCTGTAAATTCAACGTAAGCTTCATCACTGCCATCTAAAAACAATTTTAAACAGTGAATAGTCATTATCGTGCGGTCAAATTCGATGTACTTCTGTCCAAAAAGTTGTTCTGAGTAAGTGCCTTGAAGGGTTGTTTGGCCCTCTTCTGTTTTACGGACATTTACATCCGCCAACCAGATAATTTCCGGATGTAGTTCCACGCAGTGCTCAACCCATTGTTTGCCCTGAAGACAAGAAAATATGACAGGCTGGAATAAAGGAGCGATATCCTTATTTTCTTTAGCAGATATACCTATGAAAGTTAGAACGGCTGTGCAGATTAATAAAAAAAATCCAAGCTTTCTCACGGTAATACCTATGGATTGAAGTTTCTGTCGTTAAAAGATGCATGCGAACTAGAATTATATAGTATCAATAGGACTTTAAACAAGTTAGTAATGTTTTATTCAAATAAGTTGACAGCTAAAAATTTGTTGTTGATAGTGGCTCGCGGAGGAATCCCATCATGAAGATTAAATTTATTATCCTTGCTTTAGTAACTGTTACAGTTAACCTTTTCGGCAGTTCATCCGGGCCATATCGATGCCGAGTGTCAGGGAATGAGCTTGAGGCGGACATCATCGTAATTGGCGGCGGTGCGGCCGGATGCGTATTGATGAATGAACTTTCAAAAGAAGGCCAATTTTCAGTAATAGGAATCGAAGGAGGGTTAAATTTAACTGAAGATCCGGCTATAGAGGCGGTAGGCCTTCCGGCATTTTTATTGGCCGGGACGGGAAAACCGCAGTATTTTTGGCCAGGATGGAATCAAACCCTGCCTATGGCTGGGCTCAATGGACGAACCAGTGATTGGACAACAGGTATGTTGTTGGGCGGCGGCTCATCGATTAATGGGCTATATTATGGCCGCGGGTCAAACGCCGTGTACTCGCGTTGGGAAGGGATATCGGGCAGCAGCAATTGGAGCCTGGATAATATTCTGGCAACCTTCAACGAGCTTGAAAACTATCAGGGGCTGACAATTACTCCAGGAGGACGCGGAGCCGGCGGCCCTGTCAATGTGCTGCAAACACCTACAATATCGCAAGTAACTTCGCAAGTATTGTTACCAGCAACACAGGCTGCCTTTCCCGGAATTCCGGTTGTGGCGGACTATAATGATCCAAGTGCCGAAAATTGCATAGCGCCTCGTTCACAATGGTTTATTGATGCTACAGGTGCCAAGCGGGTAAGCAGCGCGACAGCTTATTTAAATGACTCGGTAATGACGCCTGAAGGACAAGGAATTAATGGGCATAGATTATTTATGCTTTTCGATTCGGTGGCTATAAAAATACTCTTCGACAAGCATGGGCGGGCCAAAAAAGTACGATATGTAAAGGACGGTAAAATTTTTGAAGCAAAGGCCAAAAAAGCTGTTGTTCTGGCAAGCGGCATCAATAGCAGCAAGTTGTTGCAACTTTCAGGTATAGGGCCGGCAGAAGTGCTCAAAAATGCGGGGATCAAGCCTGTTTTCATCAATGAAAACGTAGGAAAGCATCTTCAAAACCATCCGCTTATTTTTATTACCATGCTCGCCGATCCTGCACTAAGCGGTGTTCCTGCCGGAGCCCCTTATGCCTTTACTATTCACAATGTCTATTTACCGGTAGTTGGCAGCAGTGCCGGCGATCCCCGCATGGTGCAAATGCTGTTCGAATACTTTCCGGCTACTGCAACGACGCCTGCGCTATTAGCTGTCGGATTTAACCTTTTAAATCCAGTTAGTGAGGGGGAGGTTTCGATTCAAAGCGATAATGCCTTTCAGTTAGCGGCAGCGGACGATGGTTTTTACAGAAATCCTATAGATTTAGAAAATATGAAAAGTGTCGTTACGACCTACATTCAGGATCTGTTAAATCAGCTGAATGTCCTGTATCCATTCCCTTCACCTTATTTCAGGCCTATTTTAAGCGATCCAATCAACACTGTTATCCTTTCAGGATATAACGATGCAGTGGTTGAGCAGTATGTGAAGAATAACAGCAACCTTTCTCTGGATATACACCATTTTGTCTCGCATTGTAAAATGGCTCCGCTGAATGCGGGAGGTGTAGTAGACGGCGATACGCGCGTTTACGGTACAACAAACGTTTTTGTAGCGGACAATTCGATCTGCCCGGTAATTCCGGATATTAATACTACAGCGCCAGCTATGATGATTGGATTGCGAAGCAGTGAAATCCTGAAACGCGTCCTGCGCAAATGAAAATAATGAGATGATGATGAAAAAAAATATTGCATTGCTTTTAATGTCGCTTTTCTGTTTCACAGCCGGCGCACAGGCCCAGGAAGGGTATAATGAATGCTGCGGCTGCTGTGGCGAGAACAATTTCTATGCTAAGGTTTTGGGCGGGGTCAATTTTTTGCAAGATACTACCATTGATGGAAACAAAGCTTCATATAAGACGGGGTATATTATTGGAGGAGCACTGGGTTATCATTGGTGTTATGGCTTGCATTTGGAAGCAGAATATGCTTACAGAAGGCATAACATAAAGGATATCCATTTTTACGTAGAAGGCTCTTCCGACAGCGGGCATTATCAATCTTCTTCATATATGGCCAACCTGCTATGGGATTTGCCCTTATGTTCATGGGGCTGTCCATTTTCATGCGTCCAAGCTATTGTTGGAGCCGGCATAGGTTATGA
The DNA here is from genome assembly GCA_023428915.1 of Verrucomicrobiota bacterium. Lineage (GTDB taxonomy): Bacteria > Chlamydiota > Chlamydiia > Chlamydiales > JAEYWL01 > JAEYWL01. The sequence continues at coordinate 14,745 of JAEYWL010000036.1, read as the reverse complement.
TTTTCAGCAAATGCACTCTTCCAATGCCCGCATTGTGTTTGATCAGGATTGGCACCGCTTTTCTTGGCAATTGATGGCCAGGTTAGCTTATGAAGTGGTCTGCAATACTGAGGTTTCTTTGGAATACACTTTCCACCAGGGTGGGAGCCATTTCAATAATCACTCCCTGGGAGTGGGGCTTACCTACAAATTTGACTTTGGGTGCTGCAACTAAATTGCGTATTATAATGCATTTGAAACCCAAGTTGCTACCTTATAATAAGTCATATTCGAAATTATTTTCTCTTTAAGAACTCGAATCTGACTCTTAGAAGGTAGCAAGTCGGGTTTGAATGAATTATACGAACAGCTCTACAATAATCGCATTCTAAAGGATGGTTTAATAATGCCTGTAAATAAAATTCTCGTGATAGGTGCTGGAGTTGCCGGGCCTGCGGTTTGCTATTGGTTAAAGAGATTTGGCTTTTCTCCTGTTCTCATCGAAAAGTCTCTTGAGATACGTAAAGGCGGGCAGGCGCTGGATATTCGGGGCATAGCGGTTGATCTCGTGAAAAAAATGGGTATTCATGAGCAAATATGCGATATGCGTACTCGGATAGCATTGGGGCGCTATGTTGACGCTAAGGGCAATACTTTGCATGAAGAAAAAGGTGAAAGAGCTGGTTTTAGGCAAGATGAAGAAGTTGAAATTATCCGCGGGGATTTAGTCCAAATCCTGATGGGTGCCATTGAAGGTGTTCCTTGTTATTTTAACCAGCGGGTTGCCGCGATTGAACAGAACGACAATGGCGTTATAGTTAACTTCAAAGATGGCAGGAACGAGCGCTATGACCTGGTTATTGGCGCCGATGGCATACATTCGGCAACGCGACGCCTGGTTTTTGACAAAGATGAATATAAACTAGTTAATCTTGGTTCCTATTTGAGCATTTTCACTATTCCCAATTATCTCAATTTGAAGCATACCGAAGTGCTTTGCGAGGCTGATCAAAAACTGGCATCGATTACTAGCGATAAGCATCCGCAGATCGCTCAGGCTGGGTTTATGTTCCGTTCGCCGCATGTCTTAAATAATATTCGCGATGAAAATCAACAAAAGCAATTCCTGCGGGATGTTTTTCAAGATTTTGGGTGGGAAGTACCCAAAATGCTCGAATTGATGTCGGATAGTGATGATTTTTATTTTGATGCAATCACACAGGTTAAAATGAAATCGTGGACCAAAGGGCGGATGGCTTTGCTAGGCGATGCAGGTTATTGTGCTTCTCCATTATCCGGCCAAGGCAATAATCTAGCTTTGGTTGGAGCTTATATCCTTGCAGGAGAACTAAAAAAAGCTGGCGGAAACCATATTCAAGCATTTAATCGTTATAATGAATTATTGCATCCCTTTGTGGAAGCCAATCAAAGGTTTGGTCTATGGGTTAGCGAGTCGTTTCTTGCCCAAGATGAAGTTTCAAAAGAAATTGCAGAAGAACGATCAAATAGTGTTTTGAAGGAAATAAAAATCGTATCGAATGCGATTTCCTTGCCGGAGTATGAATAAGGCCTGGGTCTTGGCTGATGCTTCGCCATCAGCATCTCCTGACCCAATTAAGGCCGCCTTGCAGCAATGGCAACATATAAATTTAGTGTAAAATAGAGCGTTAAATAATTGGAAAGATCATGAAAGATAGCAAGAAGAGATGTTTTGGATCCGTTCCTGGCAAAGAATTCTATGCAGAGTATCACGACAAAGAATGGGGCATCCCCGTTTATGACGATCGGCATCTATTTGAAATGCTTATTCTTGAAGGTGCTCAAGCTGGATTAAGCTGGGAAACGATTCTCAAAAGGCGGGATGAATACCGAAAAGCTTTTTACCATTTTGATCCTGAAAAAGTAGCTAAAATGACAGATGACGACCTGAACACACTCCTTCAAAACCCAGGCATTATTCGGAATCGATTGAAAATTTATGCTGCACGCCAAAATGCGTTGGTTTTTTTAGCAATTCAAAAGGAATTCGGCTCATTTTCCAGCTATATCTGGAACTATGTAGGCGCAAAACCCATTGTGACACGCAGGCGCTCCCTTAAAGATATACCTGCCGCCACTCCTGTCAGCGTAGCAATTTCAAAAGACCTCAAAAAAAGGGGCATGACTTTTGCGGGCCCTACAATCATCTATGCATTCATGCAGGCAGTTGGGCTAGTAGATGACCATCTTGCCGATTGCTGGTGTGCAAATCGTTAATCAGGAATCCAGTCCTGAAATTTTTCTCCGGTGCCGTTCAGGACCTGCAAGCATCAAACCGGCGATTAAGATGGCGACGCTGCCCACAACCAAGAATAAACCATAGCTATAATTGCCGTTGTAATGAGCTGCTATCATAGCCTGCAGAGTTGCATTAGCGGAAGCCAGAAGATTTCCCAGCTGGTACATCAACCCAGGAAATGTCGCGCGTATTTCAGCAGGCGAGAGCTCGTTGAGATAACAGGGGATAACACCCCACGCTCCCTGTACGGTGAATTGCATCAAAAAAGCCCCTAAGGCCAGCATAACAGGCGTAGTGGAAAAAGCCCATAGGGGCAGTAAAGGCAAGGCTAAAAGAGCCGCCAGCAAAATGGCATACCGCCGGCCCATATAATCAGATAGGGTTCCAAAAAATACTCCACCAAAGATGGCGCCTATATTATAAATAATTGCAATTGCTCCAACAGTATGCGGATTAAAGCCATGCTGCACTTGTAAAAACGTGGGATATAAATCTTGCGATCCGTGTGAAAAGAAATTAAATCCAGTCATTAATAAAATGGTAAAAAAAGCCAGCTTCCAATGCTGCCTTAGCGATGAAAGCAAGCTCGGCTTCTGTTTGCCGGAAGCAGCTTTCCAGGCTGGCGATTCAGGCACATAGCTGCGAATATACAGCACCAATAGGGCCGGCAATCCTCCAACAATAAACATGCCTCGCCAGCCAATGCTTGAATAGAGCAGTGCAAATACGACCGATGCTAAGAGATAGCCGCTGGGGTATCCAGCCTGTAAAATCCCCGAAACCAAGCCGCGCGTCCGTGTGGAAATGGACTCCATGGTTAAAGCAGTACCGATTCCCCATTCGCCGCCCATCGCAATGCCAAATAAAGCACGCAGAATGACAAATACGGTAAAATTAGGAGAAAAGGCGGTTAAAAACTCGAATAAAGCAAATAATCCTATATCGAGCATGAGCACAGGTTTGCGCCCAAATCGATCAGCTAGACGGCCAAAAATCAAAGCCCCCGCAGGACGCATGGCCAAGGTTAATGTAATCGCAATGGTGACCTGGGTAATGCCGGTCCCAAATTCTTTAGCGATATCTTCCAGTAGAAAAATCATGAGAAAAAAATCAAAGGCATCCAGCATCCAGCCTAGATAGCTAGCTGCAGCCACATGTTTTGTTACGTCCGCCTCCTTTCCCTTGCCCCAGCCTTTATCCATGCCCTTGCCGATTAGTATTGTTTTTGAGCCATCTTAATCATCATCGACCTTATCCCAATTCAGGTACTTTCTTATCTGTTTTTTGTGAAATTCGATAAGAAAATATCCTGTGCGGCACTCTTGCTTTAGACACCCCATTTATAGCGCAGCGTCTACTTGTAATTTTAACAATCGAGGCTTTAATCCTTTAGGTCTTAGAGGAAAAGAACTCGAATCTGACTCTTAGAAGGTAGCAAGTCGGGTTTAAATAATGACGAAATTTATTGTCAACCCTAAGACAAAAAAAGATGTTTTGTAATAAAAGATTTTTTTGTTATTTCATTGGCTAAAGACGCGAGGATTTGGAGGATTAGTCTTCACACTATGGTTTTGAAGTATGTGGCAGGAGCAACATTATGAAAATTCTTCTAGTTCTTTACGACGATCCAGTGAAAGGATATCCAAAAACTTATGCCCGGGACAGCATCCCTAAGATTGCCTGTTATCCCAATGGCCAAACAGTCCCTAATCCTAAAAAAATAGATTTTACACCGGGACAACTTTTGGGTTCTGTATCCGGCGAGTTAGGATTGCGCAAATTTCATTCCTATGTAGCAGGAGACACAACGGGCGGTTCTGAGGAAGCTAGGCGTTTTAACAATTAGAAGAATGATATGAAATTTTACTAAACAATCAATTAAAGGAGGGAATATGCCGCAAAATCTATTACCAGAAAATCTATTGCCGGAAATTTTTGATAGACCTTTCAGATCACTTCCAAGTTCATGGCAGAACTTTTTTGATGAAAATTTTATCTCCAGAGAGTTTTCCTCAAATGGTGTTCGAATTTACGAAGATAATAACCAGTTGCATGTTGAGGTTCCGCTGCCAGGACTAAATCTTAAAGATATTGAAGTGAGTCTTAATAAAGGAATTTTATTGATAAAGGGAGCTTCGGAAGAGGAAGAAAAAGACAAAAAAAGAAAATATTACCGCTCTTCAAAGAGAAGATACTCTTATTCACTTGCCCTGCCTACACAAATAGATGAAAAACAAGAACCTCAAGCTGTTTATACTGATGGAATTTTAACGATTAGCTTGCAATTAGCTAAGCAGAGTGAAACAAAAAAAATTACAATCAAGGCAGGTAATTCCAAAAAATAAGTTCTAGAATACTTGTTATTAAAACCCGACTTGCTACCTTCTAAGAGTCAGATTCGAGCTCTTAGAGGAAATGAACTCCATTTGATTGTTAAAATTGCCCTTTTTGGCAGCTTTCCACAAAATTTTTCGACCATGTATATTTACATGCCCTCAAAATTTTGTGGAAAAGCTGCTCAAAAATGCCTAATTATCTCAACCAAAGCGAGTTTTGAAAGATGTCTAATGATGAAAGTCCTCATTCGAAACAGGTTGAACAACTTATCTCAATTCCACTATAAGCTCTCAATCCATTCTCGCAGGCACTGAAGTGCTTGCTTTTCGAGGAGTGGACCTAGCTTGATGCTTTGATCACGTAATTGACAAACAGAAAGATTGTTATAAGAAAGCTCAGCTGCATGGCCTATCCACCATTTTTCTAAATGATGAGCTGTAACCTCTGGGTGGCATTGAAAAGCAAGAGCATGTTTTCCGAAAGAAAAGATCTGATTTTTACAAGCTGCAGTGGAAGCTAATAAATTTGCCCCTGGAGGAAGATCAAAAGTATCGCCATGCCAATGAAACATGGAGGTGTGTTCTGAGTCTAAATGCTGTACACAACTGTCCTTGCCTTTTGTAGTCAGAGCAAGAGGGCTCCAACCGATTTCTTTTGCATGATTAGGATAAACCTTTGCCCCTAATGCTCTGGCTATTAATTGGCTTCCTAAACATATCCCTAAAGTTGGCAAATCTTGCTTTAAGCGATCTTTTAATAAGGCGATTTCAGCTTTTATGAATGGGTATTCCTCTTCTTGGTAGACCCCTATAGGGCCTCCTAAAACAACTAGGAAATCGATATTTCTGTTGTTTAAACTGGAAAAATTTACCTGCGTTACATTCAGGCATGTGATTTTGTAGTACTTAGAGAGAAAATCTTCCCAACTGCCTAAATCTTCAAAATCCACGTGTTTGATCGCAACCAATCTTTTCATTGTTCCTCTACAAGTCCGCTGATTTCTTCTTAAAGAGTGCTCCGAGCATCTGAAGCTCTCTCTTTCGACCTACAAATGAATGCTGCATTTAAAATCCTGATTTGGTGATGAATTTATTATAATTATTTAAACTTTATCTCGGTGTTTCCGGCAAAAATCCACCCACTTGCATATTCCACATTCTGGCATATAACCCATCTTTGCTCATTAGATTGGCATGGGTTCCTTCCTCCACAATCTTGCCTTTATCGAAAACTAAGATGCGATCCATTCGAGAGAGCGTTGAAAGACGGTGAGCGATCACAATAGTTGTTCTGCCTTGCATAAGCTTCGACAAGCTGTCTTGGATATATTTTTCTGTGACTGAATCCAAAGATGAAGTCGCTTCATCCAAGATAAGTATAGGAGCATCAACTAAAATCGCTCTGGCAATTGCAATTCTTTGTTTTTCCCCTCCAGATAGCTTTGTCCCTCTTTCACCTACTTTTGCCTCATAACCAGTTGGAATATTCCGAATGAATTCATCACAGTGCGCTAATTTAGCGGCAGCAAAGATCTCCGCTTCAGTGGCCTCGGGCTTTCCGTACGATATATTTTCACGTAATGTCCTGTGAAATAGCACAGGATCTTGGGGGATCAACGCAATTTGACGCCGTAACGATTCTAAAGTGATATCTGCTATATCCTGACCATCGATGAGAATTTTGCCGTTGCGCAGAGGAAAAAATCGTAAAATGAGACTTATAAAGGTCGACTTTCCCGCCCCTGTAAATCCAACCAGTCCAACCCTTTCTCCTCCACGAATGTGGGCATGTTTGTTGGAGAAAAGGTTTTTGTCTCCATAATGAAAGGACACATTATCAAAAACAATTTCGCCGCTTTGAATCTTTAATTCTTTGGCGTTGAGCTTATCCCCCAAATCTTGAGGATCAAGCATTACAGAATAGGCCTGTTTTGCTATGCCAAAGGATTGAAAGAAAGCGGGTAAAGCTCCGCCAACAGCCCACATGACTGCTGCTATATTCCACATGGTTCCGAAAACTTGAGCAACTTCACCTGTCGTGATTTGGTGCTGAAGCCATAAATAAATGACGAATCCGTTGATTCCTATAAAACAAATAGTGACATAAAAGAATGATGTGACGCTGCGCATTTTCTCAACATATCTTCTAGCCAAAACATTGGTTTTCTCTTCTTCATTTTGACAGGGAGCTAATGCACTTTTTTCGAATCCAAAACGATAGAACAGATTAACGGCAAAATAGTTGGTCAGGCTATCTACGATTTTCCCAAGCAGTATGCTACGCGACTCTCCATGCCGATGTTCATATAAATCACATGTCTTGCTGAACATTAAGCAAATGCTCAAATGAACAATAATCCATAAAATCAAAATTCCGGCGAGGATTGGATGGACAAACCAAAGAAAAATCGCACCAAAGAGAGCCATGGCAATGGAGGAAATAATAGGCCAAAACAGCTGTTGCAAAATCGATTCAACTGCAGTGGTCATATCTGTAATTTTATTCGCTAAACTTCCAGCAAACCGTTCATTGAAATAGTGAGGGGAATGCTCCTGAATATGTTGAAACATTGTCATGCGGATATCGGATTGCAACTTAGGGATAGCTTTTGCCATGAGGAAACCCATGGTACGAGAATTGATTTCGATAAAAATAATAAGGCAAATGCTGATGATAATCGGCGCCTGAAGGTACTCCCAGGCCGGTGCACGATTAGCCTCATGTTGAGAAAAAATATCGATCACCCAACGCAAGATAAATGGCCACAGAAGAGCATCTAGCGTATTTATACAATCTTGGATGAAAATAGAAGAGAAAGTCCACTTTTGTTTTCGGATGAATTTCCAAAAGAAGCCAATTAATTCTTTATAGGAGACTGCTTTGGAGTTCATCAATCTTTCTCTGTCCGCTTGGCCAATAATTTGGCTTTTTTTTGTTCATCTAGTCCTCCTTGAAGCTTCGACTGTCCGTTGGGCATTGTATCAGTTAAAGGAGTTAAAACCCAACTTGCCACCTTATAATAAGTCAGATTCGAAAGTTTTTTCTCTCTAAGAGCTCGAATCTGACTCTTAGAAGGTAGCAAGTCGGGTTTAAATCCTTTCGCAAATAGGTTCCTTGGCAAAATTTTATCTAATGGAATCCTTGTGTCAAAATAGTATATCACATAAGATATACTATTAAACGAGGAGCTTATGAACGAACTTATCCAACACTTAAAGACATTTGACTTAACTGACAATGAAGCGCGAGCTTATCTTGCTTTTTTGAGTCATGGAGTAATGAATGGATATGAAGTAGCCAAAAAATGCAATATTGCCCGAGGAAATATCTATAGCTGTTTGCAAAGATTGGTTGAAAAAGGCGCCATAGTGCGCGAAGAAAATGACAAGTTTTCTCCTATTCCTCTTCAAATATTTTTTGAAAATTATCAGTTGCATTTAGACCAATCGCAGCAGAAAGCAATGAGCTTATTTAATCAATATGTAAGTCAACAACAAGATGAGGCTCAAGTTTTTTCTCTGTCTGGTTACGAAAATGTATTAAATCGATGTCGATCCATTTTAAATTTAGATGCCAAATTAGTGTTAATGGCTGCATTTGCTCCTGAATTAACCACTTTTAAAAATGAGATAGAATCTATGCAACATTCGCAAAAAGAAATAAACATTCTTACTTTTGGCAAAAAACCTGATTGGCTGAAAAATGTGAGTGAACATCTATCTGAAGATTTGATTGAGAAGGCGCAAGGTGGGCGTTTACTAATGGTTGCAGGGTTTCCACAAGCTTTAATTGCTGTTATTCGATCGGATGGGACAGCTTCTGGGATTTGGGCCTGGAACCGATATTTAGCAGCAGCGATAGGACTTTATATTTCACATGAAATCCTTATAACTAAAATGTGGCCGATGCTTGAAAAATCAAAACAGCAAGAAATTTTAGCCTCTCTTTCAGATTTAAGTAGTAAAATCGCTTTAGCAGGGGTTATGCCAGACCTTTCATTGGATTTCTATGTTTCAGGTGTTATTACTCCAAAAAATAAAAGGAAATGACATGTTTCTAACTCTTAATGATTTTTAAATGGCAATGGCTTCTATAAAACCTTTGTTAAACGCTCCAGAAATCAAAAAAGCTGAAACAGAAAACATGGTCCTTTCCGGAGCGAATATTACTGAAAATTATTAAAAAATTAATTGAAGGAAGAACAATATGAGCACAGTTTTTGAGAGAATTTTAGAATTCTTAAAAAATAGACAGATTTCTTACCGGCATATTCATCATCAACCCACATATACCTGTGAGGAATCAGCAAAAGCAAGGAGTGAATCACTTGAGATAGGAGCTAAAGCTTTATTAATGAAAGTAGATGATACCTATTCTCTTTTTGTCTTGAGTGCTTCTAAACAATTAGACTCTAAAAAAATAAAAAAGTTTTTATCCACACGGTCATTGCGTTTTGCAAGCGCAGAAGAATTGTTGGAACAAACATCGCTAGTTCCCGGCTCTGTTCCTCCATTTGGAAAACCGATATTTCCTTTTCAGCTTTATGTAGATTCTTCAATAGGAGAATTATCGCATATTGCTTTCAATGCAGGCTCTCTATCTGATTCGCTTGTGATCAGCAGTCAAGATTACCTTAACTCCTCTAATGGCATTGTTTGCTCATTTTCTAAATAAAGAGAATTTATGACCCCGATACTTTACTCCTTGGCAAACCATTTGATAGGGTACTCACTTTTACTCCTCCTGTTTGGCTAGAAAATGAAGTATTAAGGAAAATCTATTTAAAACCCGACTTGCTACCTTATAATAATATAATAGCCACTGATGCCGCCTGTGAAGGGCTTAATTTGCAAACACTCGGCACTCTCATTAATATTGACCTACCATGGAACCCTTCTCGTTTATAGCAACGTCTTGGACGTATCAAGCGTTTTGGTCAAGCGCGAAAAAGCGTAGACATGCTCAACCTTGTCTACCATGACACCCAAGATGAAAAAATTTATGAGGTTTTGTCAAAGCGTCTTAAGGATAAATTTGATCTTTTTGGAGGATTGCCAGATACAATTGATGACGATTGGATTGGTGACCAACAGCTGATGGAGGAAAAAATGAACCAATATATCCACCTTCGGCAAAAAGCTACAAATGCATTTGAAATTAAAGCTCAAAATTCGATTGAACCTAGTCTAAACCGTTGGGAACTATGCTCTCAGGTGCTTTCAAGGAAAGATATTTTCAAAGAACTTTCTAGGCCTTGGTAAAAAACCCTAATTAAAATGGAAACAAACTATGAACTATCCTTACACGCTTTCACTTTTTTTGCCTGATGGAACCAGCTGAAGGGCTTAAGATTGTCGAGAAGTCCAATTGGAATGGGAAGGGATTTGCTTGTCCTAAAAAGTCCCTATTTGAGAAGCATCGAAATCGGAAAGATTTTAAGAAACCAGGCGTGTATTTACTAATCGGAGAAGACGAAAATAACACTCAGAGCAAACGTCTCTATATTGGTGAGGGCGACCCTGTTATGCCAAGACTAGAGGACCATTTTCGCAATAAGGAATGGTGGACTTAAGGGATTATTTTTACAGGTGCAGACCAAAATATTAATAAGGCCTTTATTCAATACTTTGAAGCTCAACTTGTTAAAATTGCTTATAAAACTAAACTTTATTTTTGGTAAATGGTATCATATGCAAAAGTATCTGGAGATAAGTTGTTAATTATTTTATGTAGGCTGAATTCAATTTTAGAAGTAGGCATAATATTAAATAATTTTTGTGATACATAAAATAGTTTAGATGATAACTGTTTAAAAATAAAAAATAAGATAGATTTACATCTAAATAATTTCTTGTATTTTATTTAAAAAATTTATTTTTAAAATTGTTTTACTTTTATATAAAAACATGGTATAGGTATAATGAACGATAAAAATATTTTGTGTATTATGAATTATAATTCTTAACGAACTAGGAACCTATTCTGTTATGCTAAATATAGCTGTAGAAAGCCTTTTAAAGGTAGAGTTCGATGGGTATCGCACGCAAGGAAATCCTCACCCTCCGATGGTTAAATACGGTATTGATGCGATTCTATTTAATCACCCTTAGCTTGACGAATGACGCATGAATTTCAAGGGTCTCCAGGTCTTTTGTGAACCCACCAATTTTATCATTACTGGTGCTGTTGATGATGTTTGGATCAATTCACATGGAGAATTGATCGTCGTAGATTACAAAGCAACGAGTACACAGACAGAAATCACCTTGGATAAGGAATATCGGCAAGCTTACAAGAATCAAATGGAAATATACCAATGGTTATTACGAAAAAAAGATTTTTCGGTCTCGAATACAAGTTATTTCGTCTATTGTAATGCGGATAGCACAAAAAAAAAGCTTTGATGGAAAGCTCGAATTTTCCATTAAATTGATTCCATATATAGGGGCGATTCATGGGTGGAACAAACGCTATTCGACATTTGTAAATGCTTAAAATCGGATACATTTCCTGAGAGTTCGGCGGCATGCGATTTTTGCCAGTATCGCATGGCTGTAAATATGCACCTGGGAAAAGAGGCTATATTTTGGGGTAATGTATGCCCCTGCAATAAAACTATAAATATAAGTTCTAAGATAAATTAATCATGAAAGAAATTATTTATGTATTGACTAATGAATGTATGCCGGGCTTAGTGAAAATCGGTCGTACTTCAACGAGTTTGCAGCAACGTATGCGAGAGTTATTTAATACTTCAATTCCCTATCCTTTTGAATGCTTCTTTGCCGCTTGGGTTGATAATGCTTCAGTAGTTGAAAAAAAACTGCATTTTGCTTTTGGAGAACAACGAGTTCCCTCAAATCGCGAATTTTTTCGGATTGATCCAAATAGAGTTAAAGCAGTCTTGGAATTGGTTGCAATTGAAGAAGTAACACCTCAAGTGGAATCCGTCATGACTCAAGAAATGAAAGAATACAATGAAAGAAGACCTGCTTTTCGGTTTTCTCTCGCCAAAGTTCCAATTGGGGCTGAACTGCAATTTGTAAGGGATGACACGATCTCTTGTAGAGTTACTGGAGATAAAACAATAGAATTTAGAGGAGTAGAAACCAGTTTAAGCTCAGCAGCTTCAAATCTTTTGCAAGAGCGTGGATGGAAGTCTCCACAAGTCCAAGGACCAATTTTTTGGCTCTATGAAGGAGAGACTTTAGAAGAACGCCGGCAAAAAAACGAAGGACAAGTTTAAACTTCCAAATAAGAGTCTTTGAATAATAGAGCATAGATTTTATCAGTCCCTTCAAGACTTAAATTCAGTTTTAAGGTTTCTCCTAAAAGAGATAAATGTCCTTCTACAGGAATATAAGTGATGTCTGTACCCCATACCTGATTTTGAGAGCATATATTGATACCCTTAAGGAGATAAGGAAAATTTGTGTTCTCCAGGTAAAGTAGTCCTAACTATAGGTTTAGGATAAAGAGCCTCTACTCCCATAAGCCTCATTAAACGTAAGACCCTCTTCCGATTTACTTCAAATCCCTTCATTTTTAAACTCGCAGCCATAAGTCTGCTTCCCTAAGAATCCCTAGTAGATCACATTGAGAATGGATAGAAAGCTTACAATGATTACTCTCTATCATTCTTAAGCGATCTATTAGTCGTTCCTTTTTAACTTTTTTTTAAGAAACTCTAACTCAAGTGTTAGTTGAGCTATAATATGTAAGAGTTTTTCTTTATCGGGATCCGCTTGTTGGGTACGGGAGTCCTCAAAGATACTTTCGGCATTTGCCAGAAACTTATTTTTCCATCGCTGGATTTGCTTTGGATGCATCCCATTTTCAGACGCAATTTGGATCATGCTCTTATCACCCTTGAGTGTTTCAAGAACAAGCTTAAGTTTGTAATCAGACGATCGCTTTTTTTGTGGCTTGGACATAAAATCCTCCTTCAAGATTTTATACTGAAGGAGGACATAATTACCTGTCTAAAAAATGGAGCCCACTATGGTTTTAAAAAAGTGGGGCAACTTGGACTTGCACCAAGGATCAACGGGTTATGAGTCTCTTCCCTCTTCTTAAACCACCTTAAATTACAGTAGCTGACAGCAACCACTATACAGCGGAAAAGCCCTTTTCGTCCATGCCAATTTCCGGTAGTTTCACGTGGCTTCATTTCCTTATTTGGTCCACCAGTGGTCCACGGATTTTGGCAAGATTGGCTATTGATAGAAATGCATGCAGAAGTTGAAAAGTGCCGATGTTTCTATCACCTAAGACATCGAATGAATTCCGGATTTGGTGATGAATTTGGTGTCACAAAAATACGTCACCAAATCATGATTTCTTGATTTCGTGACGTATAGAAAAAGACAGTTTAAGCCGATCTTATAGCAGCTCTTGTTTTGAATGAGGTAAATCCTCCGACAGCTTTCATATGGATTCGGCCAAACATGTCAACATACACGCAAATAGAAAGCTCATGCCCCTCCATTTCTGGCCACAATGGCAATGCATCCGGAATTAAACGCCCGGAGTCATCTAAACAAGCGTCCACGACACAATAGCCTTCAACGGGAAAAGCATCCGCTTTAGCAGAAAGTTTTTCATACCAGACTTTCACCGCCGCAACGCCAAAGGGTTTAGATTCTTCTTCAGTTGGCCATTTTTGGTAACTTTTTCCTGTTACATTCTTTCCTTCATTTCCACCATAAGACAGACGTGGTGGATATTGTTCATAATGAGTCTTTAATTTACTTATCATTTCCATGTTGGGCCCCTTTTTCTTTTACACAGCTTGATTTTTGTCCTGTCTGTTCCAAATTTTATACTGTCCTATAAATATTGAACAGTGTAAAATAATGAACAGACAAGGAGAAAGTATGGTAGGTCGTTTTTTGATAGGCTCGAATGAAAAGCCTGTGGAAGGGAATATCTATTCGGACAAATCTGCCCTAGTTCTTGATTGGCTGTTAAGGGAAGGCATAAAGGGACAGGAGTTGTCTGTACGAAACGTGGCTAAAGAAGCTGGAATAAGTCTTGGACAGGTACAACGCGTTTTCGAAGTTTTAGTCTTAAAAGGGATTCTACAAACAGAAGGGATAAGAACAGCTAAGAGATTTTTCTTGAAGGAGCCAAAACGCCTTCTTGAAAGCTGGTTAGAGCATTACAGCATCGTAAAAAAATGCAAAATGAGAACCTATAGTTCTGGGTATCAGGATAAAGATGAACTTTTAGATGTGCTCGAGAAATCGAATTTAAATAGAAAAGTTGTTTTAGCTCTTCATTCTGCAGCGACTGCACTAAGTTGTAAAAATACCTCCTTGGATACTCTAGAGTTTTATTTGCTTGATCCGTTGATTAGAACGCAACTTGAGAAAAAACTCCTTTTACAACCTCAAGAGAAAGGTTATGAGGTTTTACTTATAGAGCCTTATTACAAGAGTCTACTGAAAAACAGCGTCAATCAAGATCACCCCTTCAATCCACCAATTATTTTGACTTTTTTGGATTTATACCGCTTCCCTTTACGAGGGCAAGAGCAAGCAGAATTTATGGCAGAACGCCTTCCTGCAATTCGGAACATTTACAAAAGTGGTAAACCATAAAGACATCAAGCGCTGAAGACAAAATCATTTCAGAGTTCCTAGAGTCGATTGACCCTTGGCGAGATGTCGTTATCATTGGAGGCGGTTTTGCTCTTTTCATCTACTGTCTGCTGAGTTTCAAAACCATCAAAAACGAGTTGTTGGGAATTTAAGTCTGAGACTATTCTTTCTGAACGCTTCCCAAAGATCTGTCGCTTAAACCATTCTAATTGTTCTTTAAGATGGCGAACTTCATTTTGCAGTTGAACAACCTCTTCAGTTCATACTGCAATTTGCTCAAGAAGATATTCTTAGCCTTTGTTGAATTGTGAAGTGCTTTCGGATGTTGTCATGAGTTGTATTTTATTACAAAACCCAATGAATGAAAAGTAAAAACTTCAAAAAATCACCTTTATAATATACTGTAACGAGCTTGCAGTTTTCTAGGTGTAATCCCTTCTAATAACATTAAAAGTGTTCTGCGTGTCAAATGGCACGAAGAATGACCCACTTTGCGAGCACTTAGAATGACCCACCCTGTCGGGCATCGCAAGCGACCCACCTGGCGGG
>JAEYWL010000026.1 GCA_023428915.1 Verrucomicrobiota bacterium | reverse complement strand
AAGCCCCTCGGCCAAGTCACGACTTGGCTCTTCGGGACTTATCCTTTCACTTGTCAAGTTCGGCAATGTTCAAGCGTGATTTAGGGGCGCAACTTGGTTTTTAAGCGCCTGATTCCGACTTAATATAAGGTAGCAAGTTGGGTTTTAATATTGTCTAAGTTCGTGGAAACAAAGGCAGGTGCACAAAATACCATCAATATTTTCCGATAGTTTTATTCTTTCCCTTAAAGCTGTTTGAGTAAGACGCACGTTCTGAATAATTTCGGAGGGTTCCTTTTGCGTATTTCCGGCGAGGAAAATATTCCTGGCGCGCACGAAATGCAGCTGCTGGCTGCAAATTCCTGGAAAAGGGTAGGAGCTGCCAATCCACTCATAGCCTTCGGCTTGATAGCCGGTTTCTTCAAAGAACTCTCTCTTGCCTCCTTCAATGATTTCTTCCCCAGGTTCAAGAAAACCGCCAGGCAAGCACAAAAGCGTGCGGTTGCAAGGATGCCGAAATTCTTCGTTTAGCAGAATGTCTCCGTTGGCAAAAATGCCCAGTACGATTACAGCATCAGAGCGGGTCTCCATCACAAAATAAGGCTGTGTATGCCCATTTGCATAGGTAAGAATATCATTGCGTATTTTTACAAAACCATCAAAAAGCAATTCAGTATTAGTCACTTTAGGCTGCTGGTTATTCAATGGCAACATATTCCTTTTGCTCCAAAAGTTGGTTTTTTTGTGCTTGCGGCTCATCGCCAATGCAAGTGTAAAATAGGGTCAATTGACGATAAAGCTGGCGCCTTTCCCAGCGGAATGCTTTAGCAAGCCATTTGCCCTCTCTGCCCATTTTTCCATTTAAATAATGGGCGCCTACAACCCAAGAGCGCGGATAGGCAACATCAAAGATTCCGGAAAAGTGTGCAGCGGCAATTTCCTGATTCTCAGTTACCTGCAACCATATGCCATAAAAAAAGAAGAGGGGATTTGTTTCACTTGTCAGGATTTCCAGGGGGTATTTATCAAAAATAGTTTCGGCCCCGCTCCAGTTTCTGGTGATTAAGTAGAACCAGACACGGTAATAATCCAATTTACTTTGCTGCTCCTCTGTTAAATGCAGCCTGTTTAGGCTATCGTGAATATGTTTGGCTGCCATTTCATTTTTGTCGATCAAACTGCGCTCAAAAAGCCAGCATAGAATTCTATAATTAGAGATGTCCAGGGATGTGTGTTGTGTGATAAAGAAAGCATCAATGCCAGCCGCAAGCCCCTTTTGCAGGCTTACGAGAACAGGGGCGAAATCTGCTAAACGGGCATCAAGAAGAGCGGATTGTCCTTGCCATTGTGCTTGCAATTCTGCAATTTGATTTGCTGCATATTGCTCTGAACCAAGTTCCATTAAGGCAAATAGCGCATTGCCGATGAGTATTGCCGGCGGCTCTTTAAAGCGCTGCAATTGTTGGAGTATCTCTTCAATGAAGTAAGGCTTTGCTAACCAAAAGGCGAGCTGTACAGCAAATTCAGCATTCCGGTATTCCGCAATTTCTTGCTTAGGTTCCGGTTCAAAGAAGGAAAGTTTTTCCCAATGTTTCTTTAAACTCGCAACAATTTTCTGCACATTGCTGCTCTCCAGCATTTGAGGTAAATGCCGCACCATCAGGTAAAGCAAATTATAGGTAGCCTTGCGGTGGTGACGCGAAGCTTCATGCAGGCGGTAAAGAATCTGCTCCTGCACTACTTTTAATAAAGGGTGCTGCGGATAACGCCTATAGGCAAGCGTATAACACTTAATCTCCTCTTCAAACTCATGAAGCGTCTGATAGACCAGGCCCTTGCCAAGATATTCTAAAGGAGCTCCAGGGGTGTTATGCAGCTTTTCAAACTCTAACAGGGCCAGCTCAAAAAACTCCTGGGCTATTTTAGGGTCTTCTGCATCTTTGGCTTGTTCGAGCAGAGTGACTCCCGCACGAAACAACCCTTCACGACCTTCGGCACGTCCTTTAAACGAGTAGCCGATGCGGCGGTACTCGCTAAGGGCAGCTGCATAATTTTTATGTGCTAAAAAAGCATCAGGCACTGCCAAACAATTCACCATTACACTAGGGCTGCCAGTATAGACATCAAAATTTTCGATCTCAAATTCGGCATCGCGGCTGAGCAGGCCAATATGCGTCCCTGCTAAAGGCAGATGGCTGACGTAGGAAAATTGCAACTGCTGATTCAGATAAAAGTGCAAGTTATTGTCAATCTTCTCAATTTTAACTGCATACCATGTTTCAGTTTTGATACTTACATCTGAAGCGTGAAGCACTTCAACAGTTGAACGCAGCAGTTTGGTCGACTTGTACCCTTCCGCCCCTATCCATAGGCAATAGCCATCGTTTAAATTGCGCCGTTCTTCTTCCTCGGGGATACTTAATAAAAAGCCTATGCCATGACTTTGCTCATGGAGTTTGATTCTAGCTTCAATCTTAATATGCTCGGTAAACGAGGCTCTTGAAATCATCAGGCTTACCCAATCGGCAGTTTCCATGCCGCGCGTGATTGCCATGTGCTCTGCGATTAACACATTTTCCTGAAATTGCCAATCCGTTTTTCTATCAACTTGCAATTGAGCGCTTAAAAACCATTCTGAGCGGCCTTCGATATAGCTTTCCAAATCGTGCAAAAGCTCCTCTACCGTTTGATACCGTTGTTCTACTGGAGCCAGGCATTTTTTGCATATTTCAGCGAGAACTTTGGGCACATCTCTATAAGGAGCGATTTCCGCAGGGTCGGCATACACCTCTTCATGCATGGTTTTGCGAAATTCCTGCAGGGAGCCGCGTCGAAAAGGGAGCCGCAAGGTCAGCATCTGGTAAAGAATGACGCCTAAGGCATAAATGTCGCCTTGAATGGTAGCTGGATGGCCGGTAGCCCTTTCAGGCGACATGTAGGCCACCGTTCCGACAACTTTGCCAAAGCGGGTCAAGCCATGCAAAGAAGTCTCTTCTTCCTCGGGCATGTCTTTGGCATCGTGATCAGTACCATGAAGCATGTTGGCCAAGCCCCAGTCTAAAATCAAGATTTGGCCGAATTTACCAACAATAATATTTTCCGGTTTAAGATCGCGATGCAAGACGTGCTTTGAATGCGCATAGGCTACAGCCTGACAAATACTGATTAAGCTGCGGATAAGAGAGGGGATAGAGCCGCCAAACGGATCCAGCTTCTCGCCCTTTTTTTCTTGCAGGCGGGTTCTGCGGATAATTTGTTTAAGTGTTTCTCCCTCAACATAAGGCATAGTGTAGTAAAGAAGGTCAGCTTGTTCGTGAATGGCGTAAATCGGAATAATTGCTGGGTGGGTCAGCTGGCTGGTGATCCGGGCTTCTTTTAAAAAACGCTTAAATAGCTGTTTATGCTCCAGTAAATCAGTGCGGATTCTCTTTAACGCAATGCGTCTGCCGCAAGTCGTGTCATAAGCCAGAAAGACCTCGCCCATGCCTCCTTGGCCAATCCGATGCATAATCTGGTAAGGGCCGATGCTGAATTGCACTTCTTCAGTGGCAGGCGTATGCCCATGCACTAAGGTTACATTTTCAAGAGCAGTTTTTTCCAACGAGAGGCCTGCAGTACTTGCAGAACTTACTTCAAAAGCAGCCCCGCAAAAAGGGCAAAATTTTGGCGCAGCGCCAAGCTCTATAAAATAGCGGGAATTGCAAACCTGGCATACTTTTTCAACTGGCTGAGTCATTGGTTAAAAAGAAGAAAAGATAAAAATTCTTAAAAAAATCTGCAATGACTGTAGAAAACTTGCGAATAATTATCGAGTAAAAATAATTCTATAGATAAAAAAGAAAAGCTCCAGTTGCTGGAGCTTTTCTTTTTAGACCTGATCTTGCCAATTATTCTTCTGAGGAGTCAGTCTCGCTTGCGCTAGAGTTGGCATCCTTTTCCATGTCAACTACGGATTCGTTGTCCGTTTCGTTATCTGTACTTTCAGTATCAGACTCTATGCCAGTTTTTTCTGCTATTTGCTCTGATGCTGTAGAATCCTCTGTTGTGTTTGGTTTAGTCCACCAGTTATAGCCGAAACGTAATGCTTCAGATCCCCCAAAAGTCATAACACCTAGGCCAAATCTTGTAGCTGTACCCCAACCCCATCCGCTTTTAGCCGGCTGGGATGCCAGTGGATTTGCTGCCGTAGATTCCTCTTCATCTTCTTCATTGCTGTCGCTTCTACTTCCTGCCAGCGCTTTTGAAGCCTCTTCAGTTTTCTCTTCACCTTCATTTGGCAAAGCGGCAGCATTTTCGTTTCTATCGCCCGAATGTGTTGGAATTAGTATAGCGGCAGATGGATTGGAATCTACCGGAGTATCCAACAAATCAGCAATTGCCTGAAAACGCTCGGGCTTGGGGGCAGCAGCTGCAGAATTAGAACGAAGTGCCAATGTTATACTCTCAATATCGTCATCAAAGTTTAGCAAATCTTCTCCTGCTGGTTTGGGGTTAAGTGCGGGATTAACTGTATGCTGAGATAAAGTTGTTGTGACTGGCTTGGTTAGAGAGGCGCCTGTAGTTGCAGGTGGTTTAATTGCTGCAGGAATGCTGGAAGTTTGGAATGGAGTGGAAGCAACAGATGTTGTAGTAGTGGTAGTGGTTGTTGTTGGACTTACTGAATCAAAAATTGTACTAACAACTGGAGGTTGTCCAGATGATCCAGTAGGCCAAGTAGGAGAATAAGCAGTACTCTGATTGGTAGGGCCGGATGGGGATAGAAAATTAGGGGTTGAATGTGTATGTCCCCTATTTAATGGTGGCGTTGTAGTTGATGAGTCTGACTCACTCGCTGAATCGCCGCTATATGAATCAAAATCATCATAAAAACTGTTTAGTCTATTATTTATGTTAGGTTGTGTCTGCGTTTGGCTGGAGGCTCTTAGCAATTCATAAGGAGAGGAACTATAAAAAGCGCTGCTTGGGTAAGGAGTATTCGAATGGGCAGAGCCGGGCGGTAGAGTTCTTGAGCCATAATTATACTCTTGATTACTATGTCGGGGATCAATAGCTAAAGGTTCTGCCACAATTGGATTCATATCTTTAAACGCATCATTAACTTTTCTACTGAAAATGGTGCCATTGGAAGTTAAAGCAATCGCATCTTTCGTAATCGTACTTTGTTGAAATGCTTGTGCTGTGGGAATGGTTTGATTAAATAATTTTTCGATATTATAAGTTAGTTTTTGCCATTGACTGTTGCTAAATCCCGTATTTCTTCCAGATTTTAATTTAATTGCAACATCGTACTCCTTACCATTAATTTTAATAATGGCTTTATTTTCAGCGTTGTGAAATTTCTGCAATTCAAAGTTATACTTTGTTTCATCTGAAGATGCTATGCCTAAGCTACTAACAGATGAACCAAAGGTCATAGGCCTGCCGCTTTCCATTTTAATTTCCTTATTAATTTTTTATTATAATTATATTTCTCTTAATTAGCGTGCAGGTTCCATTGGACGCATTGATGCACGGCCTTGGGGTTTTTCGGCTTCCCTTGCTGCAGCTGCTGCCCCTGGTGTCGTAACAACTGGCGCTGCAGCTGGTTTTGCTGCCGTAGTTGTAGCAGTGGTTCCTGCGGCTGGCGGTTTTGCAGTCGTATCCGTAGCTTTTGCTGGAGCCCCGCCGAGCCATGTCGGCATGTGTCTTCTCCAAATACTGGTGGATTCTTCTGTTGCACTAGTACTTGCTGCTGTTGTTGCGGTTGCCTTAGGAGGCGTTGCTTTTACAGTTGCTGGCGATACAGCAGCGCCGCTTCCGGTAGCAGGAGCAGCTGGCTTTGTTCCTGTCGTTGCGGTCGTTGCTGGTGCAGTTGCAGGTTTTGTTCTTGTTAGACTTTCTTCATCAGAATCATCTTCTGAGCTGTAACCATCAGAGCTTTCGCTGGAACTACTTCTGGAAGTATCAATGAAGCGTACGCGCCTTCCACTGGCTGGACTTTGGCGGGAATCACTGTCAGAATCGCTTCCAGATAACCTTTCCAGACGTACACCGCTTACACTAGGGCTGACTCGTGAATGTGTGCGGCTAAGGTCTCTGCTACTATCCCGGCTTCCTCTTCTTGCAGAACTGCTGCTTGGAGCAAAGCGATGGGTAATTGCATAGCTGTAAATTTTATTTAGAGTTTCACTGGCAGCATCAGTGTCAGCAATTTCCTTAGTATCTTCTTTTTCAGCGGTTGTGCCTGAAGCTGGTGTGTGTGTCTTAATTTTTCTATCTTTAATGCTAATCACATCTGCTTTTGCAAAAGCATCATAGGTAATAGTCGTACCTATCAGTGTGTTAATATCTTCTAAGACTTTTTTAAAGTCATCTTTTACCATTCCATGAGGACCATCTGCGAATTGCAGAGAAATTCTATAGGTTTCACCGCGAAATTTAAAAGTGCCGCTAGCAGAATTTGGATCGTATTTTTGTAAAAGAAATTTGTCTCCCGCAGCTGCTGTTCTACTGATATGCGTTGCTGGTGGTGTGGGACTAGTTGGACTTGCCATTTTATTACCCTCTTTTAATATAAAATATTTTTATTTATTTATATTATAAAATTAAAACAATTTTAAATCAATAATAATATTAAATAATTTAATATGTTAAAGGTTGTTTGTTTGTTTTAATTTGAGCAATAAAAGGCGGGCTTCTTTAGAGGGGTTATTAACAATGCAATTATGGCCTAACTCTTCATCTAAATAAATGCCATTGGATGTAGCATAGGATGCGGCCATTTGGTAAAAAAGAGCATTACTGCCATGTTCGTCTCGTTCAGGCAGGGTGTAGCGAAAGCCGCACCCGAGAGGGGTAAAGGCGGATTGGCGCCATTCGCGGCGGGCCAAGCGGATAGCCTCCTCAATTGTTTCTGAAAAAATTTGCGTAGCTGTTTCCTGTTCGTTTTCAACCAGAAACCAGCGGTATTCCTGCGGAGAAAATTTGCGCAAAAAGAGGTACTGCCATCTGCCTGCCGTATAGATTTTGGCTATGTGAATTAGAGTATTAGTGGTTTTCTCGCTCATCCTCAATCTCTTTTCTGGCATCCTCTAGCTGTTCATAGCCGGAACGGCTGCCCGTAGTGAAAAATTCGCGAAAAACGATGTAAATGGCGCCGGTAGTAAATATGACAGGCATGAGCACAGCCCAATTGATATTAAAAAAATAGAATAAAAAGAGGCCTCCAAATACCACTACCGATACATACATGTCATAGTGGCGCCCGCGTAAATATTGCCTGACAATTGTCGCTAAACCTATAATAAGCAGGATCCAAGGCCACCAAATGTTATAAATCGCCAGTATGCTTAAGCCTACGATTAAGGCCCCTAATGCTAGGGCGTCTGATTTGTTTTGGGATAATATAGGAGCAGACATAATAGTTTTTCCTATTGATAGTTAAGGAAATAATTGTAATTCATCACCAACTGTTATGCCCTGGCTTGCCAGCCAGCCGGCAGCAGCCACTACAATGTGGGTGACAGGGCCGTTTGAGGCTAAAACAGGCCTTGTTTGCGGCGGGTATGAAGCACCGCCAGGCAATAAGCCCATTTGAAGCACACGCCCCTCGCCATCCAAAAAAGCAATGTCGCGGGGGCTAGGGTCAGCGGCCAGCCAAAAAGAGACCGCTGTTGGATTTTCAGGGGTAATGACATAAGGCCTGTAAAAGTTAGGGGAGAGGCAGCTGATATCAACTGTCAAAGCAATCCAACCCACCCCATTTTCCTGGTCCCAGCCCATAAAATCGCCAATCTGCACCCCATTTTCTTGAAACCAACGAATATTGGTTTCAAAGCAATATAAAGCGGGGAGTGCAGCCACTGTGCTGCGCTTATTAAAAAATTGAAAAATTTGCGATTTGGGAGAAATGGCGCGCAAGTCTTGCAGATTTCTCACTGGAGCCAGGCTGCACATTTTTTCCGGAAAGGAATGCAAATCGCGCAGTTCCCTGATCACTTGATTGCAATCTAAAAATGCGACAGAAAAATCGATAAAGCAGTTAAAGGACCACAAGGAAATTTTCCAGGGGGCAGGATAATGAAATAACATGCCATAACTATCGGGCAAATTACGCCGCTGCATAAGTCCCCATTCGAGTTCATCGCGAGTGACCGCATGTTCCATGGTCAGGGGGATGGCTTCGCGAATCTCTAGCCGGTTTGCGGCAATGCGCTCTGCATCTACTCTACGCTCAATGGCAAAGCTGTTTTGTACTAATAGCAATAATAAAATGAGTAAGGGGCGCATAGTATCCTTTTTTTTTGGATAATAGCGCCCAGTTAAATCAAGACACAACAAAAAAAGGAGGCTTGCGCCTCCTTTGTTTATTAGTCTTTTAGGGAGATTAGTTTATAGTCAGGGGTTTGCTTGACTTGCACTTGCTTAGAAGCAATGCGCAACACTTTTTCCCATGAAGGAAATTTAGAGTTCTTTGCCACCTCTTGCAGGCCTGTGACGAATGCGTATGGGTAGTATCCGCCATAAGCCGGCCTTCCATATGAAGGTTCGCCTACTTTTGAACTGGTGACTAAAATAGCCCCCTGTGAATCGAGAAATAATTTTTTATAATTTGCTTCTGTACGGCTATTGTGGCTAATTAACCATGAATAGTCCACCTCGCTTTTTAGCTCTAATATTCCCGGCGAGTCGCCTGGAGGAGCCAAGCCATTGCAAGCATTTGCAACAGATAGATAGAAGCGAGGATGTTTGGCCATCATAAGGTCATTGATCTTATCGAGATCAATGGTTGTGCGGTCGCGGCTTAGCAGGAGGTAGGGCCATGGATTGCTTGGATCTTTGCCTTCATGAGAGCCGTGGCCGGAATAAAAGAACATAAGCACATCATTGGAGTGCACTTCTAAATTGCTGATTTCATTGAGGATCTCGCCCCGTTTCACCTGCTCATTGGAAATGACCACTTCTTCCACTTCTAAGCCGGTATAATGAGAAATTTCTTGAACCTCTGCCTGCATGTTGCGCAGGTCTTTTTCAACTCCCTCTCCGATATTTTCAGCTTTTGTATCACCAACCATTAGAACAACTAAATGGCCGGCTTCGGCTTTTTTTACCGGCATAGCAATGCCAACTAAGGCTACTAATAAGAATATCAGGTAATGATAGTAATTCATTAATATTATTCCTTCGTGTTAATAAAATAAATTTACTAATAATTATAATATTAATTATATTAATTTTCAATGAAATAATAATTATTTTTTAATAAAGAATGACTATTTGTTTACTTGTTTTTTGATTGCATTTAATAAGATAAGGGAGCAACATCGTCTAAAAACTTTTACGAGGGACAAAATCATGAATTTTATACAAGTAGCAGGACACTTAGGAGCTGATCCAGAATCTCGTTTCACAGCTGGCGGGCAAAAAGTGACCAATTTAAGACTGGCTTCTAACAGTAAGCGCGGGGGTAAAGAGGAAACGACTTGGTGGCGTATAACCATTTGGGGAGATCGCTTTGACAAAATGATGCCGCACCTCAAAAAAGGCTCCGCTATTATTGTATTGGGTGAATTAGTTAAGCCTGAGATCTGGACAGATAAAAATGGCCAAGCACAAGTCAACCTTGAGATCTATGCTGAAATGATCCGCTTCAGCCCCTTTGGCCGTTCAGATCGTGCCAATGAAGGTTCAGGCGACACATATTCCGCAGCTTACAGCTCAGACTATTCTGAAGGACGCCAAGGATTCTCGCAAGGTGGTAAAGGCCAGGGGCAGGGCCAAGGTTATGGCTCCAACTACCAACAAGAGCATGACCCAGCCGAAGAAGACCTGCCGTTCTAGGGGAAAAGGCCTTTAAGGCGCTTAAATGGACGCAAATCACTTGTCGTTAATGTCCATTGCGTCGTTAATGGTCCATAAGAGACAGTTGCATAAGTCAGATTTAGCTATATCAAATGACATTATGGACCTTAACGACACCAAAGACATTTACGACAAGCAATTGGCGCTTAGTCTATTAAGTCCATAAGGTCCATTGTCCATTTAAGCGCCTCACTCAGACTTATGCAACTATCTCATAAGGTCGTTTGTCTTTTTCGTTAGTTGTTCATAAAAATTGTTCAAGAGGGTGTATGGAGTTTCGCATTGCAAAATCAGGCGATCGGGGAAAAGCTGATGCAGCTGTCATTCCTGTGTGGCAAGTAAAAAATAAGCCTGTTTTAGCTTGCTCAGATAAAAAATTGGCCAAGGAAATCACCATCCCTCTTTCCAGAGGCGACTTCAAGGCTGAAGAAGGGGAAACTTTTCTCCTTTATCTTGACCATATCCCGGAAACACGCGTCCTTCTGATCGGCCTGGGGGGGCAGGAAAAACTTTCCGTTGAAAGCCTAAGACGTGCTTACAGTATGGTAACGCGTGAGGCCATAAGTATGGAGTTTGCGCAGCTTTCCCTTTACTTGCCTGACAGCAAGCATGTTTCTGAAAAAGAGCTTTGCAGGGGAATTGCAGAAGGGTTGTCTTTGGCAAATTACCAGTTCAAGAAGTACATCACCAAATCTGCAAAAAAGAAAAATAAATCTCCTGAAGTTACTTGTGCAGGCTTTATACAAGCTTCTGCTAAATTTCTTGAAGATGCAAAAAAATATGCTTTAATCGCTGAAGCGGTGCATTTTGCAAGAGACCTTGTAAACAGCAATGCTGATGAAGTGACTCCGCAATACTTAGCTCAAATTGCCGCAGAGCTTGCTAAAAAGTACCCTAAAGTCAAAGCTACTTTGTTAGGCAAAAAAGAAATAGCCCGGGAAAAAATGGGGTTATTGCTGGCGGTAAATCGCGCTTCACCTCGCGAACCAGCTTTTATTGTGCTCGAATACAAGGGCAATTCCCGATCCAAAGACAACACAGTACTGGTCGGCAAAGGGATTACTTATGATACAGGTGGATTAAATCTTAAACCCACAGGGTCGATGGAAACCATGAAATCAGATATGGCCGGCGGAGCTGCTTGCCTCGGAACAATTCTTGCGGCTGCTTCTTTGCAATTGCCTGTAAATGTGACTGTGGTTATTGCAGCTACTGAAAACTGCATCGGCGGCAATAGCATAAAGCCGGGCGATGTTTTTACCAGTATGGCGGGTAAAACAGTTGAGATTAATAATACCGATGCTGAAGGCCGCTTAGTGTTAGCCGATGCCCTCGCTTATGTAGAAAAATATTTTAAGCCGGCCCGCATCATTGATATTGCTACATTGACAGGCGCTATAGAGGTCGCTTTGGGTTCGTCAGCGGCAGGTTTATTCACAAAAGATGACGCATTAGCTGGCGGGCTGATTCAAGCGGGCAATGCCACCCAGGAGCGTGTATGGCACATGCCGCTATTTGATGAGTATAATGAGGCGATCAAATCAGATATTGCCGATCTTAAAAATACAGGCGGACGTGCTGGAGGCGCTTGCATCGCTGCAGCTTTTTTAAGCAATTTTGTAACCGATA
Source organism: Verrucomicrobiota bacterium (assembly GCA_023428915.1). Lineage (GTDB taxonomy): Bacteria > Chlamydiota > Chlamydiia > Chlamydiales > JAEYWL01 > JAEYWL01. The sequence goes on along the minus strand of JAEYWL010000026.1, from coordinate 13,894 downwards.
CCCCATGGGCGCACTTAGATATCGCCGGTGTATCATTTCTAAAAGAAAGGAGACACTACATGCCAAAATATGGCAATGGTTACGGCGTCCGCCTCTTGTTGGAATTTCTAGAAAGTCTTACAAAAAAATAAAAGACTAAGCTATAAAAGCCTTTATTGACTTAAAGGAGTGCCTCATGAATACGGATTTTCATTACCGGGACAAGATACGAATAGGTGTTATTGGCGCTGAGACAGCTTTAGGACAAACTTATCTGCGGCTTCTAGAAGGACACCCTTGGTTTACAGTCGTTGAAAAATTTGCCAATGCGAGCATGGCAGACGAGTTTCCAAAAGATCCATTTGATTTAGTGTTATCAAGTCTTGACGAGCAGGATTTTGCTCAAGAGCAAGCACTGGTTGCAAAAGGCTTTACGGTTATATCAGCCTTTAACAACTCGCAGGATACACTTATTATTGCTCCGGAGGTCAATAGCGGTCATTTAGGCTTTTTGCAGGATGTGGCGGGGAAAAAGGGGTGCCGTATTTCATTGGCCGCAAATTCTGTAAGCATGCTCTCTTTGGCAATTATGCCGCTTATTCATGAATATGGCCTTTATGAAGTAAACTGCGCCGCTTTAGATCCCCGGCAGCCAGCTCATGAAAGCGAAGGGGATGTTGACTTGGAATTTCAAGCGCGCAGACTTTTAGGACATAGACAGCAAACAGTATTTGAAGATTGGAACGGCCGGGTAGTGATTAAATCAACTGCTACAGCCTTTAGCGACAGTGAAACCCTTCTAGTTTTTTGTAAATGCAAGCACAAAGGCACTGAGGCAGATATCATTGATACCTGGTCTAAATACCGCACGATTTTGCAGGAAATGAAATTGCCATTTTCTCCTGCACAACCTATTGTATATGGGATTCTCCCGGTTGAACCGGCTGCCAAAGAGGTAATGCCTCTCTTGATTTCAGATTTGGCCTATACCTCCAATGAATATACATTTAAAGTTTCGGTTGGCTCAGTTCGGGAAAGAGTAGCAGTTGCCGGAATACAAACTGCTGAGCTGCTGGTGAAATTCGGCCTAATCTATTGGTGATCAGGCGCTTTTTTTCATCTCTTTTTTACTTGCTTGCGCTTGTTTTTGGCTGCGCATTTTACCTTCGGCAGTTTGAATTCTTTTGCTGACTGCTAAATTTGCCGTTTTCTTTTCTTTTTTTTCATTAGGGCTTTTTTCTTTCATATTTACCTCTAAATTTATAGAACGGGTACAAGATGCTTATGCAATATGAATGCCAAATATTAGAGTCCTTGCTACACTGTTTGCATGAAATATAGCCAATACCGTTCCTTTGAAAAACATTTGCAAGAAGCAGGGCCTGACCACTATTCTCCTGTGTATTTAGTGCTTTCAAAAGATGAGTTTGAACGCAAGCAATGCACTGCCAAAATTCTGCAATGCTTGCTGCAGGAAGAGAGCAATAAGGATCTGGCTTTCAAAAGCGTGGAAGGAGGGGATTCCACATGGCGCGCCGGCGACATCATGCAGTTTTTAGGCATCCCTAATTTTTTCGTTAAGCGCCAGGTATTATTGATCAGCCAAATAGATAAGTGTAAATCGGCAGTAGTTAAAGAAATTGAAGGGGCGCTTGATCAGCTCAGCAAACAAAGCTTTCTTATTTTAGAAGGCTCAAGCTTAAATGCTGCCACCAACTTTTATAAAAAGATCGAGAAAGCCGGCATCATTGCAGAAATTGTCCTGCCAGAAAAATCTTGGGAAAAAGAAAAGATAATTGGAGAGTGGCTTGCAGCTGAGGTTGCAGCAGAAGGGAAAAACATCCAGTCTGCGGCTGTGCAATTAATGGTGCAATCTTTAGGGACGGATAAAGCCCTTCTTTGGCAAGAATTGCAGAAACTGTTTTGCTATATCGGCAAAGCAAAAGACATTACACCTCATGAAGTGCAAGCAATCTGCCTAACCATTCCTCAAGAAAGCGTGTGGAAATTAGGGAATGCCCTCTTTTCCGGTGATCTTGAAACCGCACTTAGGATAGGCAAAGTATTAGTTGACGAGGGGGGGCTTATCCCATTGCTGCGTCAGCTGCGCACTCAGTTTCAAAACGGATGCACCATTGCCAGTTTGCTTCAGCTGGGCCGTTCTGAAGAAGTGGCCAAGCGTTTCCCTTATATGAAAGGCAATGTACTTTCAAAAAACCTGCAAACCGCGCAAAATTACGGTTTAAAACGGTATTACGCGGCCTTAATGGCTTTAGAGCGAGCTGAGTTTGACGCTAAAGACAGCGCGCTGGCTCCCGAAACTTTATTAGAAAGACTTATAATCAAAGTGACAACACCATGACAAAAAAACCAGCCTTGCTGCTGCTTCCAAATCTTCTTGGCGAACAACCGCATCATGAACCGTATCTACCTGCAAGTGTGGACAAAGCTGTTGAGAGCCTGGATGGCCTTATCGCCGAAAGTGAATCTGGAGGGCGCCGCTACTTAAAACGCTTTAAAACTGCAAAGCCCGCAGTTGAGATTCCGATTGCACTTTTGCACAAGAAAAGTTCGCAGGAAGATTACGACTTTTTGCTGGAACCAATCGCAGCCGGGGAGCGCTGGGGGCTTGTTTCAGATGCCGGGCTGCCATGCCTTGCCGATCCGGGGGCATTGCTGGTAAGAAGGGCAAGGCAAAAAGGGATTGCCGTACAAGCTTTTGTTGGCCCTTCTTCAATTACGTTGGCTTTGATGCTTTCCGGGCTTCCAAGCCAACAGTTTACATTCCACGGCTACTTTCCAAAAGAACAAGGTGAAAGAAGCCGTCTCATTGCCCGATTGGAAAAACAATCGCAAAGTGAAGGGTTGACCCATCTTTTTATAGAGGCACCTCATAAAAATAAGCATTCTCTAGAAACCTTGTTAACAACATTATCAGACACTAGCTATCTTTGTGTCGCCTGGGACCTTACCCTTCCGACGCAAGGCCTGGTGTCTGCACCTGTAGCGCAATGGAAAAAATCCCCTCTGCCAAACATTGAAAAGAAGCCGGCTATTTTTCTATTTAATGCTGCATAATAAAAACAATTTAGGAATCTTCTCATTAAGAGGAAATAACAATGCCGATAGCGATAGAAAAAGTGCGGGCGGAAACCCCCGGCTGCCAGCATGTGGCCCATTTTAATAATGCCGGGGCAGCTTTAATGCCCTCTCCTGTATTTGAAACTGTTGCTAACTATCAACTGCTTGAGGCAACTATCGGCGGTTATGAAGCTGGTGCAAAGCAAGAGGAGCAATTGCAAAATTTTTATAATGCTGCTGCGCGGCTTGTCAAATGCCACCCTTCCGAAATTGCGTTTGTAGAAAATGCTACAAGAGCTTGGGACATGGCATTTTATAGCTTGAAGTTCTCTCCAGGTGATAAGATTCTTACTGATCAAGCCGCTTACGCCAGCAGCTATATTGCCTTTTTACAGCTGGCAAGACAGAAAGGGGTGCTGATAGAGGTAATACCTGACGATGAGCATGGGCAGATATCTGTTAGCGAATTGGAGAAGCGCATTGATAGCCGAGTCAAACTGATTGCCATTACGCACATTCCTACGCAGGGCGGATTAGTCAATCCGGCGGAAGCTGTAGGCAAAATTGCACGGCAAGCGGGAATATTCTATTTGCTGGATGCCACACAATCCGCGGGACAAATGCCTTTAGATGTAAGCCAGCTTGGCTGTAATGCTATGTGCGCCACAGGCCGCAAGTTTCTTCGCGGCCCCAGAGGCACAGGCTTTCTTTATGTCGATAAAGCGAGCTTGCTGGGTATGGAGCCTGTATTTTTAGATTTGCATGCCGCTACATGGGCGGCAAGGGACCACTACACCATTCAAGAAAGTGCGATGCGCTTTGAAACCTGGGAATGCAATTACGCCAATAAGCTCGGCTTAGCTGCTGCTATCGACTATGCGCTTTCAATGGGACTAGAGGCCATTTGGCAGCAGGTGCAAAAATTGGCCGCACATCTGCGGGAAGCCTTAAGCAATATATCTGGTTTGAAGCTGAGGGATCTTGGGTTGCAAAAATGCGGCATTGTTACGTTTACACTCGATGGAATTGACCCAAATACAATCATGCTAAAATTGCGGGAACAAGCGATTAACGTTTCTGTTTCGGTTCAAGAGTATGCCCGCTTAGATCTTGAAGCCAGGAAAATCCCCAGTCTTGTCCGGGCTTCTGTGCATTACTACAATACTGAAGAAGAGATTAGCAGGCTTTGTCAAGCTCTTGAGCGCATAAAAACACTATAAGCAACTTTAGACCCAATTGATATGAATACAGCGACTTGTCCTTATCAAAAACATACCTCGCCAAAAAAGCTTAAAGCATCGTTTGAGGAAGTTAAGCCAAAAACCGGTTTTCCTAAGTTCCTGGACAGCCTTAAGAAATGGACTGCCATTTTTTCCATTTCAAGCATAAGAAATTCTGTGCATTTAGGCAAAACAGGGAACTTTCAGTCGCTATTACTTAAGCAATGGAATGGGGTAGACCCTGTTGTGGAAGTAAATACTTTTGAAGGCCTGCAATATGTTTTTTGCGATCCAACGCTCATCCAACTGATTTTGAGCCAATATCGCAGTGAGAAAAATGGCTTATTTCATGTGCCAGATAATAAAAGATTGTTTGTTGATAATATTGTCAGGGAGCTATTTCCTGAGGAAGCCAAGCAGTATTCCGATGAAGAATTGGAAAGCTGGGTCATTCTTACTGCTGACGCCAGCCTTATTCCCGATCTTCGCAATAAGATTATGGGTTTTTTAAAACCGCAAGCAGTTCAAGAAGCGTATAGTGAGTTAGAAAAAATCGCTGCGGAAATTTTTTCTAGTTTAACGCCACAGGAATTGGAAAGCATCGACCCTGCCGATTTAGCATTTGAATTTGCAATTACAGTTGTGAGCCGCCTATTTACTAATTATCAAGGCAGCCGAGAAGCTTATATCCGGATTGCAAAAGCATTGATGCGCGTCGGTAAAAGAATCGAGGAAAGAATTCTTAGGCGGAATGAAGATGAAGCCAGTTATCAAGAGGCATTGCATGTTGTGCGCACCTTTATCGAAGAGAATGTAGCGGAGTCGCCGCCTTCACGCCTTGTTTCAGGGTTGCAGGTTCATGGATTGCCTAAGCTTGCGATGAAGATGTATCTTTATTTCTTCTATTTAGCTGGAACGGAAACGACTGCAGCAGTCACCCATTACTTATTATTAATGATGGGACGCAAAGACAACAAGCATTTGCAGGAGCTAGCTAGAAGCGATGCCAACTTATTGAAAAAATGCGTTATTGAAGCGTTGCGGTTGAATCCCCCAGCATATGTTTTAGGCCGTGTTTTGCAGCGCGATATTTGTATGGTATTGAAAGATGAGCAAAATCAGGTTGTTTGGAGTCGGCACTTTATCAAAGGCGCTCGCCTCTTGAGTTGGGTAGGAGGAGCTGCTAGAAATCCTAAGCTGTACGAACAATCAGAGCGATTCGATCCCACACGTTTTGCTTCAGTGCCTAATCATTTACCATGGTTTCCTTTTGCTAGCGGGCCGCATACCTGTCCGGGACAGTTTTTAGCCCGTGCAGAAATAGAAGCCTTTCTTACACAGTTACTCGCTGCTTACCAATTTGAATGCTATCCAGATTGCCAAGAGCTCGACACAAAAGGGATCTTTACTTTGCACGCCGATCCTGATAAGAAAATAAGGTTAAAACTTACACCTTTGGAGGCTAGCAGCGATGAAAAAGTGGTTACTTCTATTCTTACTGAGCGCACATGTCCTTACAGCAGAGGAACCGAATAAGTTAATTGTCACCGGTTCAAGTACTCTTTACAAAGAACCTGAAGTATTGCAGCTGCTGCTAGGCGTGGAAAATACCGGAACGGATGTTAATACGACCGTTGCTCTAAATGCCGCTAAAATGAAAGCGGGCATCAACGAGTTTATCCAGTTAGGATTAGATACTGCTGAAATACGCACCCGCAACTTTTCCATTGTTCCGCAATATTCACATGCACCTAAAAATCCTCCAGAAAACTGGCAAGCGGAGATTGTCGGCTATAAAGTGCATAACACTATAGAAATTAAAACCGGCAAGCTTAGTTTGGCCGGGCCGCTAATCGACGCTGCAGCTAAAGCAGGCATTAATCAAATCCAGAGCATTAATTTCAGCCTTAAAGATGAAACCAATGCCCGCAAGGAAGCGCTTGAAAAAGCGGTATTGCAAGCGCGCAGTTATGCCGATGCAGCTGCCAAAGCCGCTGGTGTGGTTATAAAAGGGCTTCTAGAGTTAAATCTCGATCAGCAATTTGGCAATATTCAGCCTAGAGCTTACAAGGCAGCATTATTTGCACAATCAGCGGAAACTCCAGTTTCCCCTGACCTGATAGAGGTGCAAGCCTCTGTAACCGCTACTTATGCCATAAAAGCAGAGAAACAATAGGTTTGAATGGTTCAATTATTTCTTCGCTGCCAATAATCACGGCCATAATCAAAGGTAAGTTCCTCGCCCTTTTCTATAGCGCGGGTGGTAATTAATACAATGTGAATTAGGCCGCGGTCGAAAGCGCATAAAGCTTTTAATGTAGGTTTAGTAGCATGATTGATAAATCTGCTGAGATTGCCCCCGGTTAGTGAGTCAACTACGTAAATGCCGGATACGGAATTGCGCATTGGGTATTGAAAGCAATAGGCATTCTGGAAGATTGTTTCTTCCTGGGAATAGGGACGAAAATGACCTGTATACTCCATGACAAAGCTATCAGCTGGCAGGGCTTCTTGCATAAAAGCGCCGTAGCCTATTTCTTTATTGATCCATTCAATTGAAACATTTACCTGCGAGCATGTGAAGAATTGTTCCCGGTATTTTTCTCCCCACTGGTGATTGTCCCAAGTGAGCCAGCGCCATCGAAAGAGGCGAGGGTAGTTGCTGGCGGCAAACTGAAGATGCTGGTAGTTATCAAATGTTAAATAGGGAAGATATTTAAACTTAAATGTGCTTTCAAGTTGATGAAGGTCTAAAAAGACAGTTTTTCCACTCTGTAAAACGGTTTTAACCGGAATAAAAGGAAGGGGGCGGTCTAATAATACTAAGGCCTTTGTTCTGTTCAGCAACTTTGCAATTTCTACAGGGGAATATCCTAATTCGTTGGTTTTATTGGCCCAAGCGCTATTTTTAAGTTTTCGTATAGCCGCTTCATCATTGTTAATTACTGCTTCAAATAAAGGATTCGTTTGCATGCAATCAGGTTTGCTATTATATAAAAGATAAGAAATATCTTATTTGTGATAGCAGAAAAGGAGTTAGTATGTCAGTTCTTTTAGCCATCATTATCGGCTTTTTTGTCGGCCTTATCGCTCGTTTTCTCATGCCGGGAAAAGATTCAGCTGGTTTTATCGTGACTACTTTGTTAGGTATTGCGGGTGCAGTTGTCGGGAAATACTTGGGGCAGGTTTTAGGGATGTATAAGGATAATGAACCGGCCGGCTTTATTATGTCGGTAGTTGGAGCCTTAATTATTTTGTTTCTCTACCATCTCTTTTTAAAACGCAATAATCCAACTCCCTAAAATTAAGTGAGATTACCAATAGTCTGAGAGAGTTTATTCAAGAATGCGATTAGCTTCTCAGGTTTTTCGAGTGTTTCTTGCAAATCTACCGGGCCTGCCAGCATTGAGTAGGCCCCGCTTTCTAACATAATGACCATTACAGCTCTTATGGCATGCTCAACGTAGGCTTTTGGCAAGCTGCTTAGCTGCAATTTATCTATGATAGGCTGCAGGTTAACTTTCGACAAGACTTCTTCTATTTTTTTAAGCTCTTTTTTAAAAGCATAACCCTGATATACGAGTTTCGTAACGTTGTAAACAGGTTTGCCTGCCACATAAGTTAAACCGGCAATCTGGGCGCCGCTTGCTACAGTGCTTGCCTGGCTCATCCCTTCAAAAATTTGTGAAACTCCACCGGCAAGGCCAAAACCACCGCATGCCCAGATGATGCCAGTGTCTATGGCCATGCTTAATCCGGATTGGACTGCCGCTTCAGCTGCTTTACGCTCCAAAGAAAGAATTAGGGGATAAAATACTCGATTGGCCAACATATCTTCCAAATTAATTTGCTCAATTGTTTGTGGAAGTTCTTGCAATTTTGCCAGATTGCGGCCAATGAATTGGGCAATTTTATTATCAGACGCATTTAGTGAATCCGCGAATTTGGCCACAGTTTCATTTTTATACAGCTTCTTTACCTCTGCCAACACAGTTGCTACAGGTTTTAAGCTGCAAATAAATTGTATTGAAATGCGTATTACTTTTTTTATGGCATGCTCAATCTTTGCTACAGGAATTTTTGAGCTTGCAAGGAATTTTTTCGCGCTTTTGGCCGCAATATCTTGGCACCGCTTTTGATGCCAATCGCCGCCAATAGGAATTTTTGAAGCTAATTTAACAGTGTGCTCTGCTATCGGAGTTGTGATAACACCCTTAGCCGCCTCCCATTTTTGCAAGGGATAGCTCAGAACAGTAATGATTTTATCCAGGGGGGTGGTTTGGTTTTGCCTATTATTAACCTGCTGCAAATCAAGTAAAGTATTCTTACTATTAACGGCAAGCTGTTTTCCTGCTGGTTTTACCATTGTTGTCCAATTGTTTTTCTTGTTTTATACAAATCATAACTAATACTCGTTAAAATAAAGTAAAGATCTAATTAAAATGTAATGATCTCTAATTTTAAAATGCTTTAAAATAAAAAATAGTGAGTGCTAGTAAAGATTTTTTTTAACCACGGAGATCACAGAGAGGAAATAAATAAATTATTAATAAACACACAGAAGGTGAATTATGTATATACTATCGCTTCTTTTAATAGCCGGCAATTTGCCATCGCAAACACCTCCTCCTGAGGCCAATGTTCTAGTGTATCAAGAAAATGTGCAAATCAGTGCAGAGATCGATGAATATGACCATTTACGTGCAGGATTACCCTTAAGCGGGACAGTAATGGTCACACATGATGCAAATGTTCCGGTAGATCAAAATAGTTTTATGATCGGGGATAAGGAGCTGGAGGTTGAATTTGTGCAGAATGTATTAATGTCATCTATGAGTAACTTACAGGTAACGATTTACCGCTTTCAGGTAGGTGGATTATCTACGGGTCAACATACCTTGCCTATCATTAAGGTAAAAGTTGGCGGGACTTACTATGAAGCCCCTCCAATTATTCTTCAGATTTATCCGTCTTAGTTCCTGAGACTGTGCCATGTATGATCACTTTGTCATCGTGTTGAATAACACCGCGGCCCGACTCAAATAGAATATTTCCACTGATGTTAGTGTCGCCTTTGAGAATAAGCACCTGTTCAGGTTCTTTAGTAGGCTTAATGGTAATATCTTTTGCAGTAACATTTTCTAGCGTAATAGTGTCTGCAGTGACGATGATATTCTCAAAGCGGCCATCTGTAACTGTCAGGGGGCCAAACACTTCAGCCTGTTTGCTTACTTCAATATGTGTTGCAGTTACAGGCCCGGAAACTTGCAGCGAGCCAGTGCGCACATAATTCACATCAACAGGGCCCAGTACTTTTAAGCTGCCAAATTCGCCTTTATAACCATTTACAGGCCCTGTAACATCTACAGCATTTTCTACGCGCAAGCGGGAAAATTTTAAGGGGCCATGTACAGTTACTGATTCTGCTTGCACCAACTCCAGGGTGGCAAAACCATTGACCTCTAAATTATCCAGCATCTTTAAATAGAGCTTGGCCGGCCCATTTAGAATTTCGCAAGTAGCCTCCGAAAAAAGACTAAGAGCGGCAAATAAAAAAAATGAAAATATACGCATGATGATCGCTTCCTTTAATTGGTCAATTTTTTTCGAGTCGCTGTGCATTTCTTAGATAGGCAAGGGTTCCAAGAAGAATAAAAGGCAATATTAGATCATAAAACCAAATAGCAATGCCTATGTTATAGGGCGCTGTATTCCCAGTCTCAAAGTAGTTAATGACGTGCCCGACAAAACAGCCCAGCACAAAAACTGAGAAACCAAAAATTGCAGCTTCCCAAAAACTTCCTCGAATGGAATAGCTCATAAGCCCCAGAAAAGCGAATGCTAAGTTAGCCGCGCCGATTTCAAATTGAAATGGGCTGCCAGGCGCCCAGCCAATCATATGAGCAGTTTCCGGGCCCATGACTAGATGCATAAAGGCGCCAATAGTTGACATTACCCCGACGCAAAGCAAGAGTACATAACTTAAAAATACTTCAGCTCTGTAGGCTGGCGTCCACTTTCCTGCATAAGCCAGATGAGCTAAAGAAAATAAGATAGCTACAATAAAGAGAAAAATAGCTAACATGGTTATCCCTTAAAGTGCTGTACTAATGCTCTTAGTTCTTCTTTGCTTTTCATACCCATAATCACTTTGCTTTCCCCATTGCTTTTTAAGAAAATCAGTGTGGGTAAGCCATTGATAGTATACTTGCCAATTAAATTCTTATAGAGATCGTAATTCAATTTAGTGAATGCAACATCGTTAAATTCATTGCTTAATTCTTCATAGGCAGGGGCCATAGCTATGCAAGCCTGACACCAAGAAGCGTAGACATCGATAATTACAGGTTTGCCGCCTTTCATAATTTGGTCAAAGTTCTTATCTGTAAGTTCAATAACTTGGTTCGGCCTGCCGCTGTAGTAGCTTTTTTCATCAGTGCCTTTACCGGCATTATCATTGATAAGGTCTGTTAACACTTGACGCACTACAGCCAACTGGGTTTGGGCAATATTTGAGTTTTCTTGCAGATACTTCTCAAATACCGGGTTCTCAATCATTTTGCGCAGTTCGCTAAGTTCATCAGCACTGAAATGTTCTGTATAGACTTTTTCAAATTTAGCGAAATTCTGCGGCTGCTGGGCTGCAACATGAAATTGTTTAATAATGACATCGGTATCTATTTTTTTATTCGAGTTGTTTGCCATCTCAACTGCTAGCATAGCAATCAGGGGATCTACTTGAGGAGGGAGGATCGTTTTTCCAATTATAACCTTAAGATCTTCATTATTGGACGGTTTTGACTCAGAATGTTTTATTATAGCAAAGACTGCTCCAATAGCAACTACAGCAGCCACAACTAATGCGGTAACTTTCATTGATGTATTCATATTCCTACCCTATCCTGGTTTGCAAATGTTAATTATCTTTATTAATAGTGGGGAACCGATAATTTGGCAACTTTTTAAGTTGAATAAATTGCTTACATATAGCGATTTTGTTACAACAACGGATACATAACAAGGAGGGTTTTATGAATATTATAAGATGGTTCGGTCTCGCTATTCTGTCTCTTCCGCTATTAGCCTTTGCCGACGTTAAGGATAATTCTACCGGCGAAGTGTTTCCAAGCACTGTGACTATTGATAAAGGCGGGCAAAAGTTCACTCTTAATGCAACTGGAGTGGCTACTCGCAAAAAGTTTTTTGTTAAGGTGTACAGCGTAGCGCATTACATGGAAGGGAGCTTGAACTCTAATGCTGATATTTTCCAGCAAATCCTGCAAGACGGTAAAGCAAAGCAACTCACAATTAAATGGGTGCATGATGCTCCCCTTGATAAAGTAAAAACTGGTTATCAGGAATCTTTCCAAAATGCCCTATCACCAGATCAATTAAATCAGCTGCAGCCGGACATTAATAAATATCTCGGGCTCTTTACACAAGATGTGAAAAGCGGGGACCAGCATATTCTGCAATGGCTTCCTGGTGGAAACATAGTAGTGTTTATCAATGGCAAGCAAGTGGGGACTTTCTCTAATAAAGACTTTGCGGTTGCTCTTTGGAGCTTGTGGTTTGGACCTAAGAGCTTTGTAAATAAAGACAAGCTGGTTTCTCTTATAAGGGGCGGCTAGTTAAAACCCGGCTTGCTACCTTATAATAAGTCATATTCGAAATTATTTTCTCTCCAAGAACTCGAATCTGACTCTTAGAAGGTAGCAAGTCGGGGTTAAATAAAAAGACCGCCGGCTGCAAAACAGCCGGCGGTCTTTTTATTTGCTACTCCGCATTAAGCGTTTCTATCAGACGATGGTTCTCAATGATTGCTTGAGTGCTCTGATTGACTAAATAAGCATTGTAGCGGACTTGTGCTGTGTTTCTTTCAACCGCATCAGCATTTGCCTCAATAGAATATGTACTGGTGTTTACCAGATCATTCATTTGATTGACCATTGAACAGCCAGTGCTCATGCCCACTATCAGCAGCAGTGGAATCCCTTTTATAAGTACATTAAGTGCTTTCATGTTTTCCTCCAACATTGCTATTTTGCTGCTTGAGCTTCTTTGCGTAGAACTGCATTAATGGCGTCAAGCTGTCTGCGGTTTTCAGCAATGCTAGCATTTGCTTGATTGATTGCTTGTATATTTTCTTCAATTACACATGTGCTTCTGTCAATGGCTTGACGGTTGCACTCTAGAGCTGCCATTGTTTCTTGAATCATGGAGCAGCTAGTTAACGAACATGCGAGCAGTAATAACGACAGTTTTTTCATAAAATACCTCACTGGTTATAACTGGCTTTTGTATGCAAAAAAATCTTTAATTGCAATTGTCTCTTTTATCGAATAGACTTTTTCCAAATAAAAACCTCCTTTTAATGTTAAAACCCGACTTGCTGCCTTATAATAAGTCCTATTCGAAATTATTTTCTCTCTAGGAGCTCGAATCTGAATCTTAGAAGGCAGCAAGTCGGGTTTAAAGGCCCTTTTCAATGGACCAGCCTCTATAGGATGGCGCATAGATATGGCATGAAATTTTAGAGTATAAGCATGAATAAGCTTCCAGATATACTTGATGGTGAAGATAAAAGTTCGCCGTTTAAAAATTGTCTAAGAAACAACTACCGGCATATCCGTAAATGGGCAAAACGTTTAGATACTAATTGCTTCCGCATTTATGACCGCGAAGTGCCAGGTTACCCTGCAGCTATTGATTACTATGCGGGACGTTTTTGTATTCAGTACTATGCGCCTTCTAAAGATGCTCAGGAGCCTTCGGAAGAACTCCAGCAAAAGTTGAATAAAGCTATTGAAGAATTATTTGGGAGCACTGAGGAGTCATTATTTTGGCGTACTCGTTTGCGAAGCAAGGAAACGCGGCAATATGAGAAGCTGGCAGATCGGGCCGACTATTTTACCGTTTTAGAAAATGGCATTAAATTTTACATCAATTTAGTGGATTACTTAGACACTGGATTGTTTTTAGATCATCGGCAGACGAGAGAGCTTGTACGTAAAATGGCTCCTGGAAAAAGGGTGTTAAACCTATTTGCATACACCTGTTCGTTTAGCGTTTATGCTGCCGTAGGAGGCGCTAGTTTTACGAAAAGCGTAGATATGTCAAATACTTATACGGCTTGGGGAAAAGACAATTTTATTTTGAATGGGCTTTCGCTAAAGCATAACCTCATTGTCAGGGAGGACTGTTTAAAGTTTTTAGACTATGAGAGAGAAGAGTACGACATAATTGTTATTGATCCGCCTACAATTTCCCGTTCAAAAAAAATGGAGAGGATGTTTGATGTGCAAGAGGATTATATTGAGCTAATTGCAAAATCCAGCAAATTGCTAAGCGATGAAGGGCAAATTATCTTCAGCACCAATTCGCGCAGGTTTAAATTTGACAATACCATATTTCCTGCAAGTAAAGAAATTACCAGCAAAACTCTACCGGAAGATTTTAAGGATCAAAAAATACATCGCTGCTGGACTATTTTTAAAACTCAAGTTGCGCCCCTAAATCACGCTTGAACATTGCCGAACTTGACAAGTGAAAGGATAAGTCCCGAAGAGCCAAGTCGTGACTTGGCCGAGGGGCTTAGCGTTTCAATTGGCAAG
>JAEYWL010000020.1 GCA_023428915.1 Verrucomicrobiota bacterium | reverse complement strand
TAAGTTTGTAATCAGACGATCGCTTTTTTGGTGGCTTGGACATAAAATCCTCCTTCAAGATTTTATACTTGAAGGAGGACATAATCACCTGTCTAAAAAATGGGGTCCACTATAGAATGTCTGTTATATTAACGCCAAAAAATAGCTTTTAATTATTTCCTTAAGATCACGACTGATGATAGCGGCAAAAAAGTGGTCATCCAAGGTACTGTTCCTGCAGGGCAAAAAAACGTAGTGCGAACTGCCAATATTATACACCCAGCCTCTTTTGCACGAGCTGCGCTTATTCAAGCCTTGCAGCAGCAAGGCGTTAAAGTCAGTGCTTCTGCCGAAAAAGCTAATCCAACTTCTTTTCCAGCTTATGCTGGCAAAGAACCGATAGCTGCTTGGGTGTCTCCACCGCTTTGGCAATATGGCAAATTGATCCTGAAAGTTAGCCATAATTTAGGCGCAAACTTAGTACCGCTGCTGCTGGCTGTTAAAAATGGCCAGAAGACTTTTGATGAAGGGATGCTGCTAGTTGGCGATTTCATTAAAAAAGAGGTAAAAATTTCAGAAAATGCCTTTGTCTTTATTGACGGCGCCGGAGGCAATGAAAATCGCTTAACCCCCAAAGACGAAATTGCTTTGCTTGAGTACATGTATAAAAAAGGCAATCCATGATTTGCCCGCTATATGGAATCGTTGCCAATCTTAGGCGTGGATGGTTCCATGGAGGATTTTGCCAAAGACACTAAAGCAGCAGGTAAAGTGTGGACAAAGCCGGGTACAGGGGTTTCTTTTAACTTAGCCACCGGCAAGTTCTTTTTGATTACCCAGGCGCTTGGCGGCTACATCGAGGGTGAAAATGGGCATCTGCTGGTTTATATGGTTGTAGTGAATAATGTCACTATGCCAACCATTGATGATATTTTCCCCATTTTTGAAGATGTCAGCTTAATTTCCAGCAGCCTCTATGACCAATCTGGGAAAAATAAATATTCAATAAGATTGCATATTTATTGAGAATTTGGTAAAATGTTTGCATGAAAACAGAAGCCAACTCCTCAATTAAGCAAACCGGTAAGAAAATTTCGTTAGCCTCGCTTGTCATTTTAATGATCGCGGCTATCGATAACATGCGCAATCTGCCTGCAGCAGCGCTCTTTGGCAGTTCGCTAATTTTTTTCTTCACCATTTCTGCAATCTTATTTTTGATCCCCACAGCTTTGATGGCCGCAGAGCTGTCAGCAGCTTTCCCCGATAAAGGAGGAGTGTACCAGTGGGTGCAACGAGCTTTCGGCAAGCGTTTAGGGATGGCGGCCATCTGGCTGCAGTGGATCAACACCATGGTTTGGTACCCGACCATGCTATCGTTTATTGCCGGCACCTTTGCCTACTTGATTGATCCGGAACTTGCACAGAATAAGACCTATCTTGTCAGTGTGATTCTCACTGTTTTTTGGGTTTTGACCCTGGTCAATTTAAGGGGCATACACGTCTCCACTTTAGTAAATAATATCTGCTGTACCATTGGTACGATCATTCCTCTCGTAAGTTTAATCCTTCTCGGTATTTTCTGGTATTTTAGTGGACAGCCTCTGCAAATCGAGCTCACTCCTTCAGCTATGGTGCCTTCTTTTGGCGAATCATCCAGCTGGGTTTCTTTAATCGCTATTATGGCTTCTTTCCTCGGCATGGAACTCTCAGGAGTGCATGTCAATGACGTGAACAACCCGCAGCGCAATTTCCCAAGAGCAGTATTATTAGCTACCTTGTTTATTTTTGTATCCATGGTTTTAGGTTCGCTGGCTATCGCTTTTGTGCTGCCTGAAAAACAGATTAACCTAGTCGCTGGTGTGATGCAGTTATTCAGCAGCTTCTTTAAAGTATTCGGCCTCGACTGGCTGACCCCTTTATTTACGTTGCTGATTGTTGTAGGGTCCGTGGGCACGATGATCAACTGGTTGATCTCCCCGGCAAAAGGGCTGCTGCACGCTGCAGAGTTTGGCTTTTTACCGGCCTTCTTCTCTAAGAAGAATAAGCATGGCGTGGCCGCAAATGTGCTTTTGGCGCAGGCTGTTTTAGTGAGCTTATTTTGCCTGGTATTCCTGCTTGAGCCCAGTGTAAATGCCTTTTACTGGTTCTTGACAGCTTTAAGCACTGAATTGTACATGTTAATGTACATTCTCATGTTCGCAGCCGGCATCAAGCTGCACTACGACATGAAAAACAGGCCTTCGATTTTTAGAATCCCCGGCGGCAGGCTTGGAATCTGGTCTACAGCTTTATTAGGCCTTGTGGGATGTGTGACAACCATTATCGTGAGCTTTTTGCCGCCCGATAACATCAATATTGAAAGTGCTTCGCGTTATTTTATCATGATCTGCGTAGGCAACTTGCTGACTATCAGCCCTATATTCGGCTTTTGGCTCTACCAAAAGAGAAAAAGCGCCCTTACCCCCCATCTTCTCGCTAAAGAGCTCTAGACTGAGTGTCCAAGGTGATGATACGGGCAATGTATTTGTATAAGGTGTCAGCCAAGAGTTTATTCTGAGGGGCAGTAATCAGTTGATTAGTTTTTCGTTGCAGATACTGGTCGATTCTTGTTTTGTCATCAACTTTTTTCGCTAAGGCATCTTTTTCAAGTCCTTCTTCTTCGTTTTCGTCATCTTCTAAGACATATTCGGTTAAAGCTGTCATTGATTGATTGGTCGCCATTAAAGCAGGAGGCAATTTATTTAAGCGAAATAGAGTAAGTTCCGGATCTTGTTTTACAGCTACAAAGTTAGGGTCTGCCGGAATTGACCTCGGGTCAGGAATGGGTGTTTCAGTAGCATGAGTTGCAGCATGTGCAAAAAAAGCTTCAGGATTACGTGCCGCCTTGCGAATATCCTTACAGGCAAATAAGGCGCACACAAATTCCATTCCTTGCCGGGAAAACGTGCTGTAGTAGAGTTTTCCGGTAATGCCTTCATTTTTTAGTGTTTCATAGATTTCATAGGCATATTGTCCTGTGCTGTCTAAGCTTAAGATTTCATAGTTGCGGCTTTCAGTGCGGTGAATAATTACAGGGGCATAATGGACTTGCATGCTAATGTCTGGTTGCATAATGAAATAGCCATAGGAATTTCCGCTCGCAATGAAATCGGCAAATTGCTGATGAAAATCGCTCGGTTCGGTAGTCAGATACACCTTTTTGGCGATGGGGTGGGAATGCAGCCATTCTTGCATGATAGTTTGCAATCCCTCTGCAGTGATTCCAATATGTCCATTACTTTCTTTTTTTAATCCTTTTACCCATGGCATAACTTCCATACAAGCGAGAAAAATTGAGTTGGTTTGTTCATCCTTAAATTCAGTAAGTTTTGCGGCCGCAAAAGTATTGATAAGCTGGGTAAAATTTTCTAATCCAATTTCTAGTAACAATTCTTTGGCGGAGGCTGGCTGTTCAATGAGTTGGTTCAGCCATTGGGCAGCATTAAGAGAGTATTCTGGATATGCAGCTTGTTGTACTTTTTCTACAAATGCATGCAATTCAGAATTTTCAGGAAAAATGTTTTTAAAGCGGGCTAAAGTTTCTGAATTAGCTGTGAGCAGAAATTGTTTAAACTGTTCGCTCAATTTGGGAGGGAGTGGCATACTTAATTGTGCACAGAGATGCTGCAGTTGTTCGGCAGTTGTAAATAGTTCTGAGAGGTTATTAAGAGGTAGGTAAAGTTGGCGTGGAAGCTCTGCCGTCAAATCGGCAATAATAGCCTGACGGTCTTCCGGATTAAAACTATTTAAGGCTGCAATCAATAGCGGGGTTTGTTCAAGACGGTAACTTAACTGCTCTGCCACATTTACAGGAAGCTCATCAGGAGAAAGCTGTAATTTTAATTGCAAAAAGAGAAAAAGGTATTCCTGCCAGCTTTCTACAGTATTGGCCGGGTAAAAATAAGCGGCTAAACTTCTATTCTTACTGGCTTCTGGAGAGTTGACCAGCGCTTGCAATAACGCTGTCCTGTGCTCTGGCTGCATTTGAATGATTTGCTCGTTTAGCCATTTTGTAAACTCGCGTTTATTTATTGAAGGTGAAGCCTTAGTTAGTGTGTGAAGTGGATAAATAAGTGTTTTTGCTAATTCCGCACTTGGGCTTTTTAAGAATAGCGGCATGTCGGTCTTAAGTGCGCCAAAATCTGCATCAAGGTTGATCTTTTCAGTTTTTAGCTCTATCCAATCAATCATATCATAGGTATAAGGCACATTTTTTTCGGTTTCCTCTTCATCAATTTGTGTTTGCAATGTTTCTTGTTGCAAGGTGTCAACTTTGCCAAGGCATTTGTTTTTATCATTTTCTATTTCCAGCAATCTAGATTTAAGAGAGCTTAATTCTTCTATAGTTTTCTCTTTTTCGAGCAAAGTAATAGATGTAGCAGAGATGCGCTTGTCAATTTCTCTCAGCTTAGTATTAATTGAGAGTTTTTCATTTACATATAAACTAATATTTAAATTATTGTTAACTTCCATAAAACAATTATAATTATTTTAACTATGAAAGTTAAGTTTTAATTAAAATTGTACCAATTATTAAATTGTTTGTAGAGGGAATCGGCAGAGAAGTTGTGAATGCAATCCCCTGTGGGGCAAGTGCGAAGAATAGGGCAGCGCTTTTCAAAAGTGCGGCCAAAGGGGCAGCTGCCTTGAATAGCTAAGTGTTTGTCGCTTAATGGTTTGTATTTTGCGGCGGAAGAAGGGCCGAAAAAGCTTAAAGTTGGCGTGGCTGTTGTGCCGGCTAAATGAAGCGGCAGTGAATCCATGGCAATAACGAGACTGACACGGCTCATTAGATTTTGCAGAGCGGGAAGGGCCAAGCGGGGAATAACTATGCTTTCACTTGGAAATTGCTTATGCAGCTGCTCAGCTAATTCTAGTTCTTGCTTATTCCCCCAGGCGAGCAGCAATTTTGCAGAGTGGTGCTTTGTGAGCAATTGCAAGAATTTTTCCAGGGTTTCTTTGGGCAGCTGCTTATTCTTCCAAAAAGCAGCGGGGCAGACCAGCATCTGCTTGCCTTCTTGCAATTCCGGCTGTTGCAGGATCTGTGTAATTTCGTCTTCCTGCTGCGGGGTCACTTTTAATGAAATGCCTTCATCAGTAAAAGAGCTAAAATCATTAAAGTAGGCTTGGGGCAAGTAGAGCAGATCGCCTCGAATGTTGAGGCCGGGCGGGTAGTCAAACCGTTTATTAGTGGCCAATAAATTGGGCCATTCGTGGACAGTTTTTCGGCCATAGCCCACCTTATCTTTGGCTTTGGCTTGCAATGTGACGAGCGCCGACTTAAAGTTGCTCTGAAAGTCAAATAGCAGATCATAGCTTACTTCGCGCAATGTTTGGCGGAACTGCAGCATTTCCTGAAAGCCTGCTATAAGCGATTTGCGCCAGTTCTTCGTTTTTATGCAATAGGCGTTATCGATATAGGGATGGGTTTTTACTAAGTCAGCAAACGGCTCTTCAACCACCCAATCGATTTGAGCAGCGGGGAATTTTTTACGTAAAAAGGCCAACGCGGGAAAGGTTTGAACGATGTCGCCTAAGGAGGAAGTTTTGATAATGAGAATGCGCATAGTTAATCAATCCAGCCGCCGCCAAATACTTGTTCGCCATTGTAAAATACAGCCGCCTGCCCTGGGGTAATTGCATGCTGCGGGTCATCAAATACCACGCGTGCGCGGTTGTTTTCAAGGGCTATGACTTTTCCCTTTGTTTCAGGGCTGCGCGAACGGATGCGGATGGTAAGCTCAAATTCTTCACCCGGTTGTGGATCCTTGGCAATCCAGTTCATTCTTGAAGCTGTGAGTTCCATTTTGAGCGTGTCTTCACGGGAACCGACAGTCACTTCTTTAGTGGCAGGATTAATGTCGGATACAAAAATCGGCTCTCCGAAAGCAATGCCTAAGCCTTTGCGCTGGCCGCGTGTAACGCTATGAATGCCTCTATGCTCTCCTAAGATTCTGCCATCGACGTGTTTCAAGAGTCCTTTAGCTTCTGCAGCTAATTCAGGGAAATGGCGTTCTAGAAAAGCTGCATAGTCTCCATCCGGGATAAAGCAAATATCCATGCTCTCCGGCTTCTTGGCAGTTACGAGATTCCTCTCGGCAGCCAATTTGCGGATGATGTCCTTAGTCATTCCTCCAAGCGGAAAGAGCGTTTTAGAAAGCTGCTCCTGGGTCATGCTAAAGAGAAAGTAAGACTGGTCCTTTAAGCGGTCGACCCCTCGCAGCAAATTCCAGCGGCCGGTTTCCTCGTTAAATTCGATACGGGCATAATGGCCGGTACAGACTTTTGCGGCGCCAATCTCAACCGCTTTTTTGTAGAGAGTGTCGAATTTCAGTTTTTCGTTGCAGAGGATGCAGGGGCTGGGGGTGCGGCCGGCAAAATACTGCTCGGCAAAAACTTTGACTACTTGGTTCCAAAACTCTTCGCGAAAATTAATGGCATAATAGGGGATGCCCAGGGCATCAGCCACCAGGCGCGCATCTTCCACCGATTCTGCGCCGCAGCAGCTTTGAGTGCTGCAAGCCGCTTCTTCGGCTTCTGCTCCTTTCCAAAGGCGCATGGTCATGCCCACGCATTCAAACTGCTGCTCTACCATTAAGGCAGCGCAGACAGAGGAATCTACTCCTCCGGACATCGCGATAACTACTTTTTCTTTTATATGGCTCATAGATTTTATTCAGTTAGTTAGTGAATTATAGTAGCAAAATTGTTTGTTAAAATCGAGGAATTAATTAATATTATCGGCTTTAGTTAGTAGGTATGCATGTCAAAATCATTAGAAGAATTGCAGGCAGTGTTGGAACACTTATTGGGGCCGGATGGTTGTCCCTGGGATAAAAAACAAACCTTTGCAAGCATGCGTGAATCGCTGCTTGAAGAGGCGTATGAAGTGATCGATGCAGTTGACAGGCAGGATAGCCCGGCTCTTTTAGAGGAATTGGGCGATCTTTTTTTCAATGTCGTCTTTTACTGCAAACTGGCAGAAAAGCAAGGGCTTTTTACGGCTGAAGAGGCTCTTAAGGGGATAACCGAAAAACTTATACGGCGCCACCCCCATATTTTCGGGTCAGCTGAAAAGGCGCTCGATGCTGATCAGGCGCTCAGCCGCTGGGAAGAGGCCAAACAACAAGAAAAGGCAGAGGCAAAAAAGGTGAAGCTCAAGCCATTGCCAGCCTTAATGAAAGCCGAAACTGCTTTAAAGCAGCTGCCGCAAACCGAGGAAATACAAGCTCCCTTATTTAAAAATGAACAAGAATTAGGGCAGCTGCTATTTGCTATTGTAAAACAGGCCAAACAGCAAGGGCTGCATGCAGAGCTGGCTTTGAACGCCTTTTTAGAACAAGAGGCGGCCAGGCATGCATAGGCATTTCACAGCTACTGCTTATATCGTCGATAAGCAATCCCGTTTCCTGATGATCAAGCATAAAAAACTCGGCAAATGGCTGCCTCCAGGCGGACATGTAGAGGAAAATGAGCTGCCCCATGAAACAGCCTTGCGAGAAGTGCATGAGGAAACGGGGATTCGGGCGGCCTTGTATCTGCAAGAAAACCTTTGGATTACCCGCTGGAACGCCAGCAGCTTGCCGCGCCCCTTTTTGTGCTTACTGGAGGAAATTCCTCCGCATGGTTCACAGCCGGCCCACCAGCATATCGACCAGATTTATGTCGGTTATCCCGTGCAAGAGATGCCTCTTTTACCGGAAGCTGCTTGGATGGATCTTAGTAGTTTGTATGCCTTAAAACCTGATCAAGAGATCTTCGTAGAAACGCTTCAGACTCTCAAAGTCGTTCATGAATTTATTACAAAGCTGTGAAATAAGACGTTTCTAAAAGCTTATTTGGAGTGCTGCGCCTTGTCGCAGCTTTCCCCATGTTCGACTTGTCGAACATAAAAAGGCGTGTTTTAGATTAACTCTTAAAGTGTTCGACAAGTCGAACACGACTAGAGCGGTGACAAGTCACCGCACTCCAAATCATTGTCTTGGTGATATTTAGATTGGGCGTAGTGCTGCCATTCAGCTTGGGCTTTATTAAGAGTATTCCATTGAATGGTGACTTTGGTTCCATTTGCATCTACGTATTCGCTATTGTTGCCGTTTGTTTTTGTTAAGGTGACAACCTTGCCAAAATGCAACACAGCACTTTTAAACATATCTGCAATAAAACAACGCATGTTGCCCAGTTGTGCAAAATGCTCATCCTCCAGCAGGTCTGGATGAAAAATAAGCAAAGGCGACTTAACCCAGGTCACAACATAATTAGCTAACAGGCAAGCTAAGCTAATGGACCCAGGCTCTAGAATTTTCATGGTATGAAATGCAAATAGGGTATCAGCAATTAAAGCGACTTTTTCTTCGTCAGAAGATCGCTGCTGCGTTAAATTATTGAGCAAACTATTAAATTGCTGAATAAAATTTTCCAGCTTTCCCTCAGCAAGTGGTGTAAGGCACAGGGCAGTACTATGTATTTGCATATACCATTCAGCTATATCATTTACAGTAATCCTCTCGTGAGCTGCCGCTTTCAGCTGAGAACTTGCTAGTGCTTCAGCATACTGTGCATTGTCTTTTACAAAAGTTGACTCTAACATGCAGCTTTCACGGGCGCATTCTGTCATTCTTTCGGCTTGCACTTGAAGAAATTGCGGCATTGTGCGGATAGGCTGGGCCATATTACACCTCACTATAAGAGTTTAACAGTTGGCTGGATCGAATAACACCGTTGGTTACTTTTATAACTGCGCTGCTGGGGCTTTCATCATTATTAAAGAAAGGAAACAAGGCTACATTTATATTATCACCCAAACATGAAGGCGGTAGTGATGTGCGCTCTAAGATGTAGTCCATAATAAAACGAGTTGTACGTCCATTTCCATCCATAAAGGGATGGATGGAAACCAGCCATTGATAGGCTCTAGCAGCTATTTCAATGGGGTTTTTGTTTCCTGATTCATAAGCTTCTATTTCTGAGGAAAGCCATTCTAAAAAAACACCGGTTTCTTTTTCTACTAAATAGCTGGTGATGTAGGGTTTAAAACTTGATCCACCAGCAGCTACCTCTTCGCCTTCGCTTCTAAGTGTACCCGGCCCATCAATAGTTTTATTAAGTTCACAAAGCATTTCTTTAGTTAAGGGACGTTTTTCTGCGACCCATGTGCGCACCATTTTGTCCCCTTCTTCCCATTTCGCTTTGCTATTGGCTGTTTTTTCAAAACTGCTTGCAGCTATCGTTGTTGAGCCTTGCATACGTGCAAAGTTTAAGTTTTGGATGCGGGGCGAGGCTTCCGCTAATTTTTCTAAGAGATCTTCCATTATATATAGCTCAAAAGTTTCTGTACTAAGGCGGGCAGCTTCATCTGTTAAGGGAGCCTGTAACTCATTTTTAATTTTTTCCCAAAGTAATACTCCGCAAGAGTTCAGTACAGCTAATCTAACTGCAGAGTCTTCTAGCTTGTCAAATATTTTATTTGGTTCATTAAGTAAACTTTCCCGCAGCTCTTCTGTAAAACTATCAATAATTGGCATGGTTACGAGAGTATTAACTACTTGTTCAGGTGTAACAAATTCATTCAATGTTCTAACACTTAGTTCGTTTGTGGCAAAAAAATAGTGTAGGGCATTTAGGCCGCTTGAGTCGCTAATTTCTACAGAAATATCTTTTTTAGACAGCTTCTCGATAATTAAGTCATTACCAGAAATTACAGCATTGATAAGAGGCGTTTGTCCTGAAGAATTCTGTGCATTCACATCAAGCGGTGTAAAATTTTCCTGCATATTTAGAGGAGGGGTGTAGTTTAATAAGGTATTAACGGTGTTGTATTTCCCATTCCAGATAGCTAAATGCAATAAACTGTCTCCATTTTTATTTTTCCCATTGATATCGATTCCCCGATCCAACAGATCTGTAAGCACATTATTGTATCCTGCTGAGGCCATTACAGCGGCTAATTGTTCAGCCTCACTGTATTCTAAATTGTCAATAAGGCTTAATCTTTCATCTGAATATAAAGTTTCCAGTAGAGTAGCATGGTTAGCTTCCATGGCTTCTGTTAAAGGAAGGATATTATTGTTATCTCTTTGAAACAAGTCTGCTCCATTTTCCATCAAAGAGTTGATAATGTTAAGATTTCCCCCTTTGCAAGCGTCAAAAATTGGAGTGCGTCCTTCAATATCTAGGCTTTGGGCTAAATGAGGGAAGCGATCAAGTAGTAGCTGCACAGTTTCTACATTACCACTGCTTGCAGCTAGATGCAAGGCTGTCTTACCATCTGAGGTCAGCTGCTGATCAACAGCCGTCATATGATTTAGAAATGTGTAAACTATGTTTTCGTGTCCCTTTTTGCAAGCTTCTAAAACTGGAGAGGTATTCCCGACTTGAATGATGGGGTTGGCTCCTGCATTAAGCAAGGCTTCTACAATTTGCGTATGTCCTTTCTCGGCAGCAATAAATAAGGGCGTTCGTCCTTTGTTATCAGTAGTGTCAATATCCGCTAATTTAGGCAGCATGGTTTTGATGAGCTCAACGTTTGAAGCAGAAAGATAGGGGGTATTGAGAGCACAATGTAAAGGTGTTTCGCCAAATTCATTCTGCAGATTGACATTAGCCTGATTTTCCAGCAGAAAGTTGGCTATTTGGGTTTGATCCAAACGGGAAGCCAGATTTAAGAAAGTTTCTTTATTTGCTATAGGGGCGTTTATATCAACAAGCTTTTGTTTAATTAAAAATTCTGCCATCTCTGCGTTTCCATCGCGAATGGCTATTTCCATTAAGGAACTGCTGTCTGAATTCATCACCTCTTCCATGGCCTGAAAAATCTGCTTCATCTTTTTTTCATCTGCAGAAAGGGGCTTGATTTCTTTCTCTTTTAATGTTGTTTGCACTATGGAAGATGAGGAGTAGATAGCTTTAAAAAGGCTAGGCAATTCTTTCTTATTTTGGGTAAGAGTTTGCTTCATTTCGACAGGGGATTCTTTCTCCAGCGCCCGAATAGTTTGATAAATATTGGGTGGTAAAGAAAATTCATGCTCGGGCATAACACCCCTCCTGTTTAGTCATGACCTTGCAAATTTTATGCCAACAAACAGAAGGAAGGTTTTTTATGAATGCTATGTAAAAGATTGTATAGATTGAACTAAGTATGTAATAGATTGAAGCTAAACTATATGAGAATATGCATCTTCACCATTGTGCCTAAATTATTTTTTGTCTATCTATTAAGGAAATTAGATATCTCAGGACAGAATCACATCGGCGAAGTTATTTTTTCAATTTATGGAACAGAGTCACGAGAATGGGGGAAGTAAGGATATTAAATAAAATTTCAATAAAAGTTTATGCAAGTTATGGCAAAAAAACTATTGACAGGTTTAGCAGTGGTAATGATCGGGGTGATTGGCATCGTTATTGTTTTGGCAAACGAGAAGGCCTTAGTAGTTCATCCTAGAGGTATTATTGCACAGCAGGAATTAGAGCTGATTATTACTAATATCCTTCTTATGTTAGCCATCATCATACCTGCATATATTCTTTTATTTTGGATTGTCTGGAAGTATTGCATCAAGCAAGAAAATATAAAATATGACCCGGATTGTCAAATGGCACGAAGAATGACCCACTTTGCGAGCACTTAGAATGACCCACCCTGTCGGGCATCCCAAGTGACCCACCTGGCGGGCAACAAGAAT
>JAEYWL010000017.1 GCA_023428915.1 Verrucomicrobiota bacterium | reverse complement strand
TAAGTTTGTAATCAGACGATCGCTTTTTTGGTGGCTTGGACATAAAATCCTCCTTCAAGATTTTATACTTGAAGGAGGACATAATCACCTGTCTAAAAAATGGGGTCCACTATAGAATGTCTGTTATTAACGCCAAAAAATAGCTTTTAATTATTTCCTTACAAGGTATTTTTAGAAAGGATTTTTAAAATGGTTATTTTCCAAAATCCTCTGCGTCTCCCCGTCTCATGCGTCTCTGCGTTATTTTATTAAAGATATGGGTAATAGGATGCGCGGACCTGCGCGCAGGATTAAACGAGGCAAGGGTTAGGAGAAGGAGAGGGTAGCTGCTTTGGCGTAGATTGAGACGATATAATTGTAGCTAAAATAGAGGCGGCCTTCTAGGGTTTTGACGGCGTCGATGTAGGCTTGGTATTGGTTGGTACGCAGACGGTCGCGCAGCTCCGGCCTATTCTCTCCAGCCGGATCCAAAATATTTTCACCAAACGCAATGTCGAAAAGGGCAGAGGAGATTTCGGATTCGACATATTCGCGAAGCTCCTCTAAGTCAATGGCCATATAAACCGAATGAATGTCATTTAAATCCATGCTTAAACGATTATACAGAGATTCCAATTTTTGGCAGTTTTCATCGATCCGTTTTCTAATATCATCTAAAATCATGGTCTTGAATCTTACGTATTCTTTCCTGGAGTAGTTGGAAATACGTGAAAAGTATGCGCTAAGGTGCTTGAGATAAATTCTAATCCCTTTTTTGAGAAATAAACAGTCCTTTAGCAGCTTCAAAAGCAGTTCCGGCAATTCGCTGTGCTTTTCAACAAAGTCGGTCAGAATTTTTATGGCCGGCAGCATGGCAGAGTGTTCGCTGCTCTCAGTTTGCAGAGCTATTTTGTAAAGTACATGGTGAGCTTGTTCGTTTTTGCTAACTTCCAGAACTTTACCGAGTAATTGCTCTTCAAAAGTGAACTTAGGGTTGGGAATGAAGAGGTTGACAGCCTCTTGTAATTCGAGCTTATTGCGGTTTAAAAACCAATTGCAAATTACGATTGTAGCCACATTATTTTCAATCGATAAAAGAATATAAGAAAAGGGGTCGCCATCATGTTTAGTGCCTAGAAAAGGAAATTTAACTAACTCGGTGACTGCTGGCTGCATAGTTAAAACCTGTATTTAATCGTAGCCCAAGCGCCCTCAGCGTTCCACTGCCTGGAGCGGTGGATCAAGCCTTTTAATTCCAAGCCCCAATGTCCGCTAAAATCATGCTTCCAGGCAGCGATGGCCTCAATGGAGGGGTTATTTACAGAGTCTTGTTCTGCAATCACAAAAAAATCAAAATAACGCTCAGGGGCTTCACAGAATTCAAATTCGCGATAGTCATGCCGCAGCTGAAGGCCCACGCTGCCGGAAAAATAGCGCTGCGGCGTCCAGTAGGGGTGGATCACATTTACCAATTCATCTCCTGCAACTATATTGACCGAATTCTCTGCAGTATTGCGGTAGTTGCCGGCAAATAGCAATTTGACAACATTTGGGCTTTCGTCGGTCAGCTGATATTCAGAGCGCAAATTTACCCACACTTGGCTGTTATGGTCATTATATCTGAAGTAGCGGAAGTTGGCCTCAGCATACCAAAAACGGGTAATGTTAGAGGTTAAGCCAAACCAAGCGATTGAAGACTGTATGGCTTGCTGCAAGGAGAAGAAATTGTAAATTTCATTGACCCGCTCGACTCCTAAATTTACTTGGAAGCAGTCATTGAAATTATAGTTAAAGCGCCCAAAGCAAGTAAAACGATCTCTGAACTTGCCAAAGTAGTTTTTATAGGTTATGCCCGCACTTCCCTTGAAGTTTTCATTAAACCGGTAATCGCCTTCGATCGATTCTCCAATTGCGGGGTAGTATTTGAAGTTTTGAAAGGGATTTTCCACGTACTCCTGCTGAATAAACCGCAAGGCGCCATCACATGAAAAAGGATATTCGATAAAAGTGTCATTGCGATACCTGGCAATTTGCGATTGGGAGAAAGTTCCCGATCCGATCTCCCTCCAATAGCTAAAGTTGTTTCCGACTGCAATATGGTCTTTTTGGAGGCTATAGTCTAAAGCCAATCTTACCATGGTGTGATTAGGGTCAAGATCCAGGATGTCATTGTAGAGCTGTCTTGCGCAAGAACATTGCCCCAGGGAGCAGAGCACCTGGGCATAATCAAATAAGCCTTCCTCTAACCCGGGGGCAATCTCAATTAATTGCTGGTATACTGGCAATGAGGGGATAAAGCGTTTATGCCAGGCCAATTCTTTGGCTTTGAGCTCTAGAGCAACTGAGCGTTGCAGCAAATAAAGATCTAAATTATCTAATAGCGCCAGTTGGATTTCTCCGGCAAGTTCTTGCGGCATTTCCAGGCAATCTTCTGCAATAAGGCCGCTAAAAGCTTCATAACCCTTATAGCCATCGTATGTGCTGCCAAGCTGATCGTCAGTTGGCAAAGACCATTCATAGCCGGGCAGGCTTTCATGCAAGGTTTCGTATAAAATACTATCGACTGCAGGGGTAAGCAGTTTATTGTAGGTCTCAACAGCTAAACAATGGTCCTTGGCCCACATGGCGACCCTGGCTTTTTCCCTAACCGGAAGCGGGTCTTTGGGATTGAGTGAAGACATCCAGTCGTACCAAGCATAGGCTTCATCAAAGCTTTTATTCCAACTAAAAAGGCGGGCAAGAGACATGACAAGCTTGCTGTTTTCCGGGAAATCTTCAAGCAGATCCATATAGAGGCAAATGGCTGTATCGTATTGAAACATGATGCTGAAAGTATCTGCCATGCCGATAAAGGCCGGAAAATACAGATCATCTATCTCGCCTGCCCGCATAAATAGATAGCGGGCATATTCAGATTTGCCCATACTGAGAAATAAATCCGCCCATTTAGACAAGAGGAGGGGGGACTGCTCTTTGGCGAGCACTTCCTGCAAGAGTGCATCTTGCGTGCCGGCTATTTGCGCCAAATAAAAACGGCTTTCTATCAGGTGATAACGGCTGTCAATATTTTCTGGTTCAACTGATGCCGCTTTCTCTAAAGCCGCATTTGCATTTTCAAAATCAAATAATTGCCTGTAAGCCTTTCCAAGGCCAAGCTGCGCTTTGACATATTGCCCGCTATTGAGGCTTACTTGTAAATAGGCAGCAATAGCTTCCTCAAAACACCTGCCGGCAAACAGCACATCGCCTTTCAGCAAGAGAAATTCGCTATTTCGAGGTTCTAAGGCCAGAAGTTCCTCAGTGTGCCTGAGAGCTTCAACAAAATCTTTTTGCTGCAGACGCAAGTTGACATAAGAAAGAAGCAGGGGTTTATGGGAAGGGTAAAAATAGCGCAATTTAGCCAAGGCTTTCTCTGCTTCCTCGTATCTCTGGGAATAGATATAGAGGTCAGCCATCCTTTGCATCAAGTCTTTGTCATGCGGCGTTTTAACCAGCATTTTCTCGTAGAGAGTCTCTGCCTGATAGTAGTCGCCGCGTGCAATTAACTGGTCGGCATAACTTAAAAGGGTGTCTTTTGAAAGAGCGCCGCCGCCAATCTGCAAGATTTTTTGCAGATAGTTGTCGGCAATTACAAAGTGGCCAAGCGCTGTTTCTGCCTGGGATGCAGCAAGCAAAATGGGTATAGAATCCGGTTTTTGATGCAAAGCTTGGGCGAGGCGGCGCAGGCCATGATGCCATTGCTGATCGGCTATATAAACTTTACCTATTTCATATTCCAGATCGGGATCGTTAGGCTTTTGCTGCAGCAGAATCAAGTATTGGGCAATCGAGCGTTTGAATTTTTTGTCATAGAATAACACTTGGGCCAATGTCAAACGTGCTTCATAGTCGCTAATTTGCGACTCTTTAGGGACAATTGCCTCTTGCTGCAGAGATTTAGCTGCTAGTGGGAAACAAAGACAAATAGCACCAGTAAAAAAATAAATGATTTTGCCCGGCATGAATCCAATAAAAAATAAAAATTTATTAATAGATTTCTACCAGATTGCTCATTATCTGTCATGAAGCTAATAGCATTTTACTCTTCTTCTATATAAAGTCCTATTTTTGTTCTATCGTAACAAAGGCAGCAGTCCAATGCCATCAGTTTAAAAAGGCATTTGGAGTGCGCGACTTGTCGCCGCTTTGTTAATCTTCGACTTGTCGAACATAAAAGAGTCCTGTTAATCTCCATTCTGAAGTGTTTGACAAGTCTGATAGCAAGTCTTGATCACGATCTTAATCTTTCTTATCACACATTTTCGATCAGAGTTTGGCGCGCGTATCAATCCGATTTAGAAAAGTTTAAGAAAAGCAAGATCAAGATCAAGATCGAGATCAAGATTTGCCGGGCTAAAGCGGCGACGAATCGCCGCGCTCCAAACTATTCTTAAGTTGATGGCATTGGGCCTTGTTGCCTATTTCTGATTAGCCAGGCTATTCCAGGCATCCAATATGACTTTGATTTGGCAAGAAATTAAGCCTACACCAATGCCTCTTATATTAGCGCCCTGGTATAATTGCCGGACGCCGGTAACTTTAATGTTTTTCTGCATCAAGGTTAACCAGGTATCTAGAGGATGGCCGGCAACGCTGCCCAAGTAGCCTGTTGCGAAGCGTGTAACCCAGCCAACAAGCGGATGCTGGCCTAATAGTTCATTGGCTTGTTTGCTTGCTTCATCCGAACAGGTTAAGGCTAAAACAAACCCGGTCTCTCTGCCGGAGACAGCCGCTACCTGGTAGGCTGTCATGTTTCTAATAATGTATGGGATGCTTTGTCCATTTGTGGTGCCATTCATTAAGATGTAAGGGACCGCAGAAATAGCTCCGGCGCCAAGCGAACTGATGAAACTAGCTTGAAAGCTGGGAGGTTTTCCGGCTTCCGCTTCCCCTTGCATTTTTCTCAATAACCAATCCTGGGCATTGACTTGAATTGCCACCGCAGCGCCTGTGCTAGGGCTGCTTGCAGCGCCGATTTTTGCAACCGCGGCTAAATTGAATGAGGGGAGAGGCTGGCTTCGCTGCCTTTCTCCTTTAGCTATAAAGGCGTATGTAATGGGGGGATTTGCTATCGCAATCCCGGCAGCAATGCCGGGTTTTGCCCAATCAACTGCTGATTGCCATAAAGTTTTGGAGCTTTCGCTTTTAGATGCAGGGTCAGGTATAGACATGATTGTCCTCTTAATTAAAATTAAATTAGGAAAAATATTATATAAAAAAAAGAGTTTATCTGTGCCTAGAGCACAATAATAAAAAAGAAATAGAGGGGGATGAAGAGAGTAAGGACCGCAGCGGGGAAGGTCAACGATATTTCCAGAGGGGGCGAATTCACTATGGTGTTCATAGGTTTTTCCTTTATTTTATGGATTTGTTTGGGTGTATAAAAAGCTATCGGACTAAATTAAGCCGCAATAGAAAAGAGTGCGCCTGCAATGAGGCTGACCGGAAATGGATAAATGCTGAAATATGAACGAGTTGTATTCATGGCTTAAATTTAAGCATAGATAGGATTTGTTGAAAACTGTTTTTCTATTGCTTATCTGAAAATGCTAAAACGTTGTATAGTCTGCAGAAAAATCTGGGAGTCAAAATGTACGGACAAGAATTCAAGCATACGGGACTAGTTAGAGTCGATTACCCGCAACCATTGCGTCAAGCTGTAGAAAATGCCATTTCATCCTGGAAAGAGTTTTGCAAGCTGCCTAAAGAGGAAAAACTAGCCTTTGCATTTTTAGAGGACACTCATGGCGATGGCGCAGGCTATGAACTCAAAGAGGAAAAAGGCAGTAAAAAGGATTTAAAAGAAAATTTTCATGTGACTATGTTTCAGCATGAACGTTTAACGGAAATTGCTAATAATAAAACTTTCCCCTTTTTACATGATGCTAAAGTGCTCTTGGATAATGTAGAGCCGCTTGTATGCGCATTTGCAAGAGATATGGAAGAAGCTTTTGCCATTACAGGATTGGAAGAGGAGGTTATTGCGAGCAAGCCGTATTGGATTTTGCGCTACCTGCATTATTTTGGCGACCAGCCTTCCGGCGCAGAGATTGCTGCTGCACATGCAGATAAAGGGGGATTTACTTTGCATCTCTATGAAAGCGATGAAGGGTTGCAGTATTACTGTTTAGCGCAAAGGGAATGGAAGCCAATGCCTGTAGACCACAGCCAAACAGTGATTATCCCTGCCATGCAGCTCCAATTCCGTTCCAAAGGAGAGCTTAAAGCCCTATATCACCGCGTTGCCGCTACAGAGAAAACCGCCAAAACAGGCAGATTTTCTATGGTCTGCTTCATCACTTTTGAACACACCAGGCAGTACAATAAATCAGCTTTAGGTTCGATGCAAACACATCAGGTAGCTTTTAATTACGATTTGTCCCATAAAGAGCTTGAGCCGTTTTTTGTTTAAACCCGACTTGCCCCTACATCACGCTTGAACATGCCTTCAAAGCCCTGCGTATTGGGACAATAGGGTCTTTACGGCTTCATTGAATTGCGCGCAGCCGATGTTTTTCAAGAGCAGGTAAAATCCATGCGAGAGGCTGTTTTCAGGGGCGATATTATGCATTGTTTTTTTGCCCTCGATTATTGTTAACAGTTTTTCCGAGCCCAAAAAGGGAACTCGAACATACCAAGGGTCTTGCGAGTCAGGCAAAGCTTGTTGAATTTCTTCTGCCACTGCCAGGCCATATTCAGTGAGTTGGTTAGCTTCTTTTTGTAATTGATCGTAAATCTTGGCAATTTCTTGAATGGAGTGAAGGGCGGCCTTGTCTAAATCAGGGCGGCTGGTTATGTAAGCGTTGATTTCTTCTTGACTATCGCAGCTGATTAGGTCGAGCAGGTGATTTGAAAACAGCATATTTTCGCCAAAGAGCAGGTGATTGATATTCTGCCAAAAGCGCTGCTGCATAGAAAGGGTTATGGTGTCGTCTGCTACATATTCCAACAGGTTTTTTAGGCTGCTGAAAGTTTCCAATGCCTCAGGCTCATTCCAAGGGAAAATGGAGCGTTGCCTATCCGGCTGAAAATTCAAAAGGCTGCGCACCATGGCTGTCATGAGCGTATGCGATAAGTACGGGGCAAGGGTTTCTTCAATTCCGGTCAAGGGATGGACAGGAATTTGATGTTTTGGGTACCTTGTACCGGCCAGATGATAATTGGGCTTTAAGAGAGGGTTGCTTTTAGGTTGTATGTGGAAATACCCTTCTTCGCTAGGAAAAGGCAGGTTTAAGGTGATGCGGGGATGGGTTAAACATTCAGAAAGCAAAGCTAAAGCAGGGGTGTTCGACCAGCTTGTGTGCAGATAAATAACTGAAGGATTTTCCAGCAGCTCATATAAAGGCACATATTGGCGCATGCCTTGTGTGGCGCGCCCCATAAAATAGCCATAAGTAGAGGCGTACTGCCCGCCAAGCAGGCTGGCAAATAACATATGCCCAAAAATATTGGATTCAGGCAGGTAATGATCGTCATCAAGTAATACAACCTGCGGGGCCGCTTTGTCTTCTGACTGCTTCGTTAATACTGTTTGCCAAAAGAAGCCTCTCAACTCTATTTCAGGCAGGGCTGCAATTTGTCCAATAGTCCTATTTCCCCATGAAGCTCGGCGGATAAGGGTGCTTAAAAGAAACTGGCAATTTCTGGCGCCGCCATAACCCAGCATCCCCCCGTTAGTTTGAATGAGCGGCAAAATGCCTATTTTTTGGGCAATGAGGAGGGCCTGTTCCTGTGAAATGTGTTGGATGCGGCAATTGCAGCGTGTTTGCAACTCTTCGATATAAGCTGCGTTGTTTTGAAAAGTTGCCGGCGGCGACTGATCAAATACTAAAATTGGATATTCTTGAAATTTATACATGGAAGATAGCGGCGTGCGGAATTTTCGCTCTCCAAGCACAGTAAAGAGCGACTCTAAACCTTTAATGAGAGAAGGCAGCGTAGTTAAATCTTCCAGGTTTTTAGTTGTAGCAATAGCGCAAACAGTGCGGTATAGTCCTACTTGATAATGCAGGGGAAGCTGGCAAAGGGCTTCGATGTGGAGCAATATTTGCTTTACAAAGGCAAATGCTGCATGGAGTTCCGGCTGGCTTAGCTGCATCATATATAGAGGCTGTGAAAATAGCTGGCGTAAGATAATAAGCTTATTTAATAACGCCAATTCTTCAATTTCTTTACCTGCGACTTTTAAGGGGGGGTAATGGCCGGTTAAACCGAAAATTTCAGCAAAGCGTTTTATGTCTTTTGCGGTTGGCTTGAGTTTGTAAAAAATTGAAAAATATTCAAGCAGCTCTTCCTTTTTAACAACGGCCTGTTGTTCCATTGCACTCTTAACTTCTTCAGTTTGCTCCATCTTTGCTATTTTAAGCATTTCCTTGGTGATTACAAGAGGCGAGTCAACCATCAAGGGTACAAGTTCGTGCAGGAAAGAATGTATTAATCCGATCTGTTTTTCGGTCTCTTGCTCCAGATGGATGATGATGTCAGATGTATTGGAAACTAGCTGCTGCCTGCAAAGTTGTATGTATATTTTCGGGAGAAAAAAACCATTAGTGCACCCTCTAATTAGTCTTCCTATTGCCTGTTGGGAATAGTATTCTTCCAGGAAAGAAAGCAATTTAAAACTGCCTTCCCGGTAATAGCTATATAGAAATGCAATCAAAAGAAGCAGTTCTTGTTCAGATTGCAGGGCAGTGATTTGCTTAAGCCTTTCTTTGTCCATTATAGGGACTAAAGTCTGCAAGAATAAGTGCTTGAAATTGTGTATTTGGTCGATTAATTTCCAGGAGTTAATGTCTATTTCGCCGTAGTAAATTCCGTAGGCTAGTTGGGAAACTAAAAAAAATTGTTCTTCCTTTGAGAGTTGATATTTTTCAATAAATGCTCGCAATGAATAGAAATATACAGGATTTTCTTGGGTAATTTTTTTTTGCAGGGAATCCAGCTCTTCCACTTTTTGTTGAATAATTTTCTTTTCATGGTCCGATTTCATACTGTTACCTTTTTTGCAGAGTATAAAATTTTACTAATATAACTTAAATTAAAAATTTAATTTAAGTTGTTTATTAAAAAGATGTTATTAAACTAAAGTAAAATTGCGGATTTTAAATTATAAATTATATTATTTATCTTCTTGATAACTAAATTAGATTAAATTTGGTGTATTTATGAAAAGACGCCGCCGCTTGTCTATCCTTCCTTTGACAATTGGGCGGCAAGTGATGGCAGAGGCATATTATGCAAGACGTCTAATGTAAACAACATTCGAGGCCCGAATGGTCGGTAGAAATTATTCAGTTTGTTTTAGGTATGCCTGAGGGCAGATATGGGATCCAGGCTAGCTGCTTTGAGGGCGGGGTAAAAGCCTGAGACGCCGCCGACGGCAATGGCCATGGCTAAAGATAGGCCAATCGACCAACTTGTAACGACTGTGGTCCAACCGGCGAATATACCCACAAGCCATGAAAGCAGCATCCCTATCAGAATGCCCAAAATTGCGCCAATCAGTGTAAGCAAAACTGTTTCGGATATAAACTGCAGGGCAATGTGGCGCTTGTTAGCCCCTAAAGCCCGCCGTATGCCGATTTCCCGGGTTCTTTCCGACACATTAGCCAGCATGATGTTCATGATGCCAATGCCCCCGACTAACAAGGAAACCGCAGCCAGGCTGCCTAGAACCAAGTTAAAGGTGTACTGTGTCTTATAGGCTTGGTTCATTAATTCCTTGGGGATGATGAGCTGGTAATCCTCATCTTTTCCATGAGTGCGCTCTAAAATTCTGGCAATTACTTTTGCAGTGCTTTGCAGGTTTTTATTGTTAGAAAGTTTGATGGTAATCTCTGATAAAGCTGCTGGTTTGGCCTTAGCCGTATTTTTACCCATGTATTGCTCTACACCCAGCGGAATAAATAGCGTCTTGTTGAGGTTTCTTGTAGAGAGCACATTGTTTTTTGCAGCACGCCAGTGCTTATTTTTCAATACTCCAATAATTTGAAATTCGCGGTTGTCTATGCGGATGGTTTGTTTGACATGGCCATATTTACCCAGGTCTTTAGAAAGTTCAGAGCCGATGACACAGACGCGATTTAAGTTTTGCGTATCTAAACTGCAGATAAAACGTCCTTCGGTCAGCTGCAAATCCTTTAAGGACTCATATTCCGAGGTTACGGCGAGAATTTCAGGGGAAATGACCCCTTGCTTGCTTGAAATAGGCGCTTCTACAACTTTTAAGGGGGCAATAAGAGACACCTCCGGCAAGGCCGAATTCAGCAAGCGCACATCCAGCAAACTTAAGCCCTTTGAACGTGAAGTTTTATTTAATTGTTCTTCGGCCAATTCGTTTTGCTTAAGGATAATATTGTGAGTGCCTAACTGCTCGATTTGCGATAAAACCTCAGCCTTAGCGCCCTCCCCGATTGAAATCATAGTGATCACGGCAGCCACGCCAAATAGCGTGCCTAAGGTACTTAGAAAAGTCCTAAGGCGATGCTGGCTAAGGGCTTTCAAGCCTTCCTTGATATTGCCGAAAAAGCGCATATTACTCCTGAATATTCGCCAGCTTGCCATCGCGCATTTTTATCATACGCCGGCAGCTTCTTCCCACATCTTCATCATGGGTCACAATTAAAACGGTGGTCCCTTGCGCATTCAAGTTCTTTAAAAGCTCCAAAATGCTCTGCCCTGTTTCAAAATCCAGGTTTCCGGTAGGTTCATCTGCAAGGATTAATGAGGGGGCAATGGACAAGGCCCTGGCAATCGCGACGCGTTGCATTTCCCCGCCCGATAATTCTCTTGGCAAATGGGTCAAACGATGCCCTAATCCTACTCTTTGCAGCGCCCCCAGTACAAATTCTTTGTAATTAGCAGGTATGTTGTTGCGATAAGTGAAGGGGAGCGCCACGTTTTCCGTAACTGTAAGATGCTGAATTAAGTTATAGGCCTGAAACACAAAGCCGATCTGGTTGGCTCGTATCAAAGAAAGCTGGTAGTCGTCCAAGCTTGAAATATCCCTTCCCTCAAGAATGTACTCGCCTGAAGAGGGCTTGTCCAAACAGCCTAAAATATTCATTAAAGTGGATTTGCCGGATCCGGAAGGCCCCATAATGGCTGTAAGCTCTCCCGGGGTAATTGTCAAGTCGATATCTTTTAAAGCGGCAACAGGCTGCGATTTACCTTTGTACACCTTGCTTATGGATTTGAGTTGAATCAACATTGGGAGGTATCGCTATTCCGATTTTGCCATGAAAGTTGCCGGGAGAATTGTTTTTTCAGGAGGGATAACTAAGCAGACTTTGTCCCCCTCTTCTAATCCGGCAACGATCTCCGTCCATTCTTCATTGCTCTTGCCGATTTGAACCGGGACTTTAAAGTAGCGCTTATCCTTTGCTACATAGCAATACAAAGTCTTGTCGGCCTCAAAAATAGCATGGACTGGCACGCATAACCGATCTTCTACCTGTCCTGCGTGAATAATGGCGCGGGCTGTCATGCCAGGGCGAGGCCTGATATTTTTTTCATCAATGCTGATTTTAATTTCAAAATGCTTTTCATCCGTCGGCCGCAGCAAATCAGTGATCGCCAAAATACCAACAAAGGCAATCCTGCCTGAAAATTTTTGCTGGGGGTAGGCATCGACTTCAATAGTAACAGGTAAATTCATATCGATCTTATGCAAATCCATCTCGCGGACTTTTGATTTTACAAGCAAATGGGTTAAGTCGGGCAAATCTAAAATGGTTTGGTTGCGCACTAAAATATCACCTACACGCGGCTTTCTGCGCTGGTTTGAGCGGAATTCTTCGCGCAATACCACCATGCCTGTAGTTGGCGCCGTAATTTCAGTTTGCGCTAATTCCCCCTGGGCTTCATTAAGCTGCCTCAAGATATCCTGATGCTGCTGCTTAGCCTGATTGAGGGCCAGTTTGGCTTTTTCAATATTGTATAATCCGCTGCGCTGGGCTTCTTCTTTTTTATTGAGCAGTTTTTTTAAAGCTGTCTCAGCCTTTTTTACCAGCATGGGGTGAACGTAGGTGAGATAACTTTCATATTGCATTTTAGCATTATCGTAGATCTCTTGCTCATCGAGCAGCTTTTTCTTGGTTTGCTCAAGCTCATATTCATTTAAGGCGCCAATGTCGATCAAAGTTTGCAGATCGGCCGAATAGCTGTTTAGCTCATCGTATTTGCTTTTAGCTTTCTGTAAAGCTGCTTTGAGCTTGGCAATTTCCATAGGGCCATCGCCAAAAGTGATTTTATTCAGTTCTAATTGCGCCGATTCAATTTCCAAATCGAGCGCTTTGGCTTCGTGTTCTGCAAGCTCGCGTTCCCAATTAAAGGCGTGCTCAAAAGTAGCCACTTTGGCTTCCTGCTCCTGAAATTGCGCTTGAAGTTCTGCAATTTTAATTTCAAAAGGAGAAGGGTCAATGCGTACTAGGACGTCCCCCGGATTGACTTGCCGGCCGTCATCGATGAGCTCAATAACTTTGGCCTGTTCCAGGCGAATATTTGAGGAGACGCTGATAGAAGAGGCTGCTTCTAGTTCACCTATGCAATTTACTTCTATGGGAAAAGAACGTTTAGCTACTTCTGCCATAGGCACTTGATCCTCCGGCGCACTGGCAGGGGATAGATCGATCATAGAGACTAGAGATACTGCTAAGATCTGCACTAAAAGGACACTAGCTATAATTTTTAGTTTTAATAACTTGACGCGCATGCCAAACTCTTATCCAATAATAATCCCATCGAAGCCAAAAGCTGGAATATTCCTTGTTTATAATCAATCACTGCTGCAATAAGGCTTCTTTGGGCCAATCGTAAATTATTTTCCGCTTGAATCAAGTCAAAGTTGTTAGCTTGCCCGTGATTAAAACGGATTTGCGCATACAAAAATGCTTTTTTTGCATGCTCAATCTGGTCTTCTAAATTCACAATTTTTGCTTCATATCTCGTTAAATTACGAACACTTGCACGCACCGCCAAAGCCACATCATCTTTCGTTTGCAATACGTTGCGCGCCGCTTCATCTGTATTCATCATGCTTTGTTCATAGGAGAACTCATCTGCCGGATTCATCGATTCACCGGAGGTTGTCAATCCTATACCCCAGCGGCTTTCCCTTTTACAAGTCCAGGCTCTGGTAAATACTTCATCGCGGCTGCAAGAAGAGTAATCCACTACAAAATTAATTTCAGGCAAGAGATTTTTTTCTGCCAAGCGTTCTAAACGCTGGCTTTCTTGCAGCGCATCCTTAGCTTGATCAATTTCAATGCGATATTTGAGGGCGGCTTGAACGCATTCTTCAATATCCACATCTATCGGTT
Organism: Verrucomicrobiota bacterium; assembly: GCA_023428915.1. GTDB lineage: Bacteria > Chlamydiota > Chlamydiia > Chlamydiales > JAEYWL01 > JAEYWL01. The sequence goes on along the minus strand of JAEYWL010000017.1, from coordinate 2,122 downwards.
GATATTCGACGACTATATCGACTTCGATAGGCAATTCTATCGGCAGTGCTAAGATATCCTTGAGTGCGTCTTTAGCATTTTGTAAAAGTTCGCGGGTAGTAATTACAGTCTCAAGGGCATAGTCTCTTTCGGCTTCCGCCCGGTAAACATCAAAAGCATCGCTGAGGCCGATTTTGCGTTTTAATTTAGTAGCCTCGGCAAATTTAATGAGTTTTTCACTCGTCTCCTGGTCAAAAGCGAATAAGGCGTTTTGTTTAACGACTTCAAGCAGACCTTCGATCGTATCTAAAATAAGCCTAAGTTTTGCCTGATACAAATTGCGTGCAGCTGTGCGCCTTGCAAAGTAAGCGCCTTTAAGGCCGGCTAAAGTAAAATCAGGGCCGGCGCCTCTTAATAAAGGTTGCGCAAACACGGCCTTGAGGTTTGTTTGAAAATGCTTGGCTGCCTTCATAATTGAGGGGTATAGAGAAATGCGCGTCCCGGTAATGAACCGCTTGCTGAATTCTACCCCTGCACCCACTGTTCCACCTTCGCCAGCTTTTCCGCCGCCTATATAGCCTGCATCTGCTTTAGGGTAGTAGAGCCAATCAAAAGCAGTCTTAGCTAGCTCAACGCCGCCTTCACTCATTTGCAAAGCATCAATAGCCCCACCCAATCTCCTCTCAGAAGTCATAGCTATATTGATGCTATTTTCTAAGTTGAGCCGGAGGGCGCCGTCAACCATGAGTGTAGCATAGTTGCAGGGGGAAGCAGGAGTTAAAGAAAGAAAGATATACCCCAAAAAAAGCCAGCTGCGAGTAATAAAATGAAAAAGTACTTTTGGCATAATAATATTTAAATTTTAATAATAGTTTTTGATAAAATAATAAAATTTTTTTTACAAGTTTTCTTGCCAAAAAACAATTGTATTCTCTATAAGCTGGACATTACTCAAAATTATTAGCAGAGGCCTTTATGCCTCAGACTCATCACGATGTTTTACTGTTTTATATGTGTTTAAGGAGGATCTCACATGAACACGAAAACGATGACTAAACGATGCTCAACGGTATTTGTAGCAATATTTGCATTGCAACAACCTCTGCTTTATGGACAAGTTTACCAAATACCAACGCAGCCTATCGCTGCTTCTTATTACCCAGCACCTGCACCTTATCAGCCGGCTGCTTATCCGTATGCCCCGCCGCAATATTCGGCTCAGCCATACTTGGCTTATCCTTACCCGTACGCCAATCCGGGATATTTACCGCCAAATCCTTATTATGCCTACCAGCCAGGATATGCTAACCCTTATGCTCTGCAACCTCAAACACCTTATGTAGCAGGTGCTATTGCTCATCCCGGTGTTCCTACTGCAGCCGCTACTTATGCACAGCCATATGCTTCTTATTCAACACCAATAACAACACCTAGCGTTCCAACGCACTCAGAGCATGCCCCACAGCCTAGTTATTCCTATGATCCGATTCCGCAAAACTATACAGCCAGCTATACCCATCCAGCAAAGCCATTTATTGACCATAGCGCAATAATAGCAACACCTCCAAATCAAGCAGCACCTCAAATTGCCTATACTACGCCAGACATTGCAATGCAGCCGGCAACTACTCCTGCCATTCCTTCTGTTGCTGCTCAACCCTCCGTTCCAAGCAGCACTGATTCTCCGCAAATTGCGCTGGCTTCCCCAGTTGTTCAGCCAGCTTCGGTTCCTGCTGCACAGCCTGCAACAGCTGCTCCAGCTGATATAAACCCACAGCCATATCAAGCCGCACAATCCGCTTTCAATGGACCTGCAACATCCCCTTATGTGACTGCTTTTGATAGTCCGAATACTCCTATGTATTATGAGGAAGTGCCTTATGACTATTACTATGACGAGACAGTTTATCACAATAACAGACGCGGAGGAGCCGGATTCTTTATTGGTTCGGCAGCTATTGGCGCTGCCGCCGGTATTGTCGCTGGTATTATTGCTGGCAATAATAGCGGGAGCAGCCATAAAGGCAATCCGGGTCCAACCGGCCCAACCGGCCCGACAGGTTTAACAGGCCCAACCGGTCCAACAGCGACTGGTCCTACTGGCCCCACCGGCCCCACCGGTTCCGGTGCTACTGGTCCAACT
>JAEYWL010000012.1 GCA_023428915.1 Verrucomicrobiota bacterium | reverse complement strand
TTCAAAACTCGCTTTGGTTGCTAAAATTAGACATTTTTGAGCAGCTTTTTCGAAAAATTTTGAGAGCATGTAAATATACATGGTCGAAAAATTTTGCGGAAAAGATGCAAAAAAGGGCAATTTTAGCGACTAAATGGGGTTTTGAAAGATGTCTATTTTAGACATAGCACATAAGAGGTAATGATGGTTGTATTCACAAACTTTAGAGGAGTAGTGGCAGCAGCGGCTTTTATCTACCACGGTCTTAACTTCAAGCTGCATTCTGAGGCAACAGTTGAGGAATGCGTTGCTAATTTTAAAACGGCGATAAAAGATTTTCACACAAAAGTTACTATTGAATTTTTCCCGGACAGTAATAGGCTTAGAACTAATTATTACGATGAAGATTTAAAAGATTACCCTAAATATTTTTTTAAAGCCTGGAAATTTGGTTTAAGTGAAATCATGAATTTCATGACGCCAGAAGAAGCCGATTGGAACCTTAGAAACATCTGTCAGCAAAAACTAGAGGAGCATAAACTTTCCGAACAAATTGCCAATGCAAGTTTAGTCATCGCGGCGGTAATTATTGCCTGCATTATATTGCCTAAAGCATTTAGGTTTGTGAAAGATAAAACTGCAGTTCAACCTGAGGCTGCAGACGTAAAACAAGTTCAGCCTTATAAAAAAAGACCTCTAATACAGCCTTCGACAGTGGGGGGCATAACGCCCTCCGCAACTCCTCCATTTGAACAGCCCTCTTCTTCTTTACCTCCCGAAAAGAAGCTGAATGAAGAAGAGCTGAAGCAAAAACTACTGCAGGAACAGTTGGAAAGAGATTGGAATAGGGCCAGGAATAATGCTATAAAACATAAATAAGCAATAAGCCCAAAAAACTTTATGCAGTTTTAGGCTCATAATTCATTGAGCTCATGCTTGCCCGTGTGACTCCTGGAAAGGCCTCCAATTCCTTTAAAACCTTTTGAGGATCATCCTGGATTTGCAGCACTTCCATTTTACCGCCTAAAATATGGCAAGCGGCAAATCGGTGGTGGCCATCAATAACGTGGCTGCTTTCACTTAAGCTATTTTTCGCAACTAAAATAGGTCCATATTTTTCCGCAGAACAAGGGTCAAAGCCCCCTTTAAGGGCTGATTCCACCATGCCGCCAACGATTTTGGCATTCATTTCCGCCTGAACAGGCGTTAGGTTAGCAGCCTTAAGAGTAATTTGACGTACGGCATGGCCTGAATCACGTTTAAAGTTAACGTAATTTGTTTTTACAGTCCCATCAACTTGAGGCATATTATCGCGAAGAATGCCTAAATTATTCTGGCAAATATGCCGAGCCGCTTCAACTTGGCACAGATCTATTTGCCCCTTTTCTACGTCCTTTTGAATGGCGGTAACAGTATTTTTAATTTGAGCTGTCTGCATATGGCTGTAAATACTTCGGCCGGCATAGACGCAAGCTTGCAAGGCAAGGAATTTCACCAGCATAGAAGAAAAGCTGCCTAATATGCCTCTTTTATTCTCAGGAGCCCTATCTATAGGACTCTCGCGAACAGAAACATTTTGGGTGTCAACGTTCTTTTCTTGTCCCCTTTTTGCAATGCCCTCCATTTTCTTGGAAAGGTAGTCGACCAATTTAACTTTTGCCTCTTTATCTGCACCCTGATAGGCTTTTGCTATTTTGTTAGCTGTTTTTACAATAGCGCGTTCATAGCGCTCGCATCCGGAAAATTGCTCATGCAGTTCCTCGATATTGAACATAACAGTATCAACATCAGCTTCAGCTGCTGGCTTTAAAATGCCCTCATATAAATAAAAGTGAAAATCATTATCTTTATTGTAGCTCCCCCTGGTCAGGTCAATAAAACTATTCATATACAAAACCTATAATATTAATTATTTAATTTAATTATAGATCAGTATTTACAAAGAATTGTTAATCTAATATTAATTTTAGTAAAATTTGCAAGCAGGTACTTCCCAAAATCTTAATTTTGGGCCGCTAAAATGGACAAGGGACCTAATGAGACGATTCCTATTCGTGGTTGCCTTCTATTTGGACTCTGACCCCCTCTTGAATGCGGTCAGTAGGGTTGATGATAAAACGCTCCCCAGGCTCTAACCCTTCAGTAATTTCTAAGGTTTTACCTTGATCTAAACTGATGGAAACATCTCTTAAATGGGCAACTTGCTGTTCATCAAGAACAGCTATTTTTGGATGGCCCTCCCGCACGATGATTGCCGCAACCGGCACAATGAAATAAGGTTTATCCGGTTTTAAAACAAATTCCACCTCAGCATATAAACCTGGATAGATCCTGCCATCTTTATTCTCAATATCGACCTCGGTCAGCAATGTGCGCGCTACAGGATTAAGCGCCTTGGCATAACGGGATACGCGCCCTTTAAATGGCTTCTGCCCGAACTCTTTAATGCGCACATTTGCTTCTACCCCCTCGTGGATATCTTTAAAAAAGAATTGAGGCACATTGACATAATTGCGGATTATGTCTACCTGTGCAATTTTAAATAGTTCTTGCGGAAATCCACTACTGCCCTGAGTAATTAAAGAACCGAGATCTACATTACGCTCAATGATCACGCCGGTAAAAGGGGCAATAATATATTTAAAATCCATGAGCTCTTTCAGCCGGCCCTTGTTTGCTTCAGCTGCCTGCACACTGGCTTCAGCCGATAGATACGCAGCTTCCCGCTCATCAACCTCCTGTTTGGACAAAGCTTCTGCATTTACCTTATATAGCTCTTTCCACCTGTCTGCGCTAATTTTAGCGATATCACGCCTGGCCTTGGCTAAAGCTAAATCGGCAACAGCTTGCTCGTATTGCTGATCGACATCGGGGGTATCCAGAATTGCCAGCACCTGCCCTTCTTCTACTTGGCTGCCGATATCGACAAATAACTGCTGTAAATACCCGTTGGTGCGCGCCCAAATCGGTGTGATATGATTGGCTTGAGTGCTGCTGGGCAATTTGATGGACAACGGTGCATTTAAGGCCTTAGCTTCCTGTATACGCACTGTCGGCGCAAAATTCTGTGAGGCCCTCTCTTCATTTTTATGGCCTTTTCTATAACGCGGCATATAGCCCAAAACAAAAAGGCTTAATAAACCTAAAATAACAAGGCCTATTATGACTGCCCTCAACCGTCTTTTTTGCGCTTTCTGTTCTACACCACCCATAATCTATGCAGTTCCCCCCTCCCCATCCTTTAAAAAAGGGTTTGGT
>JAEYWL010000094.1 GCA_023428915.1 Verrucomicrobiota bacterium | reverse complement strand
CATATTGCAGTAGTTTTCAAAGAAACGTCTAATCCTATATAGTGTTTCATGAGTTGCTCCTTTTGGCCCAAAGAGGCCGTTGATTGTTTTGATTTTTAATCAGATTAAAGGAGCAACTCTTTTTTTTGGCTAAATTCTATTAGCGCGCCATCACACTATGTCTTAGGCGTAATTACAAATTTCAATAGACGCCTTCAACAATCTCTTATTGAAAAATATACTCGAAGCGCGGTAGCGCTGACAGTGGTTAGCCCCGCGTGAAAGTGAAAGCCGCCGCAGACGTGCTGAAACGTGGGGTAAATATGTAAAAAGATATCGAGCTGCGGTAGCAATCTTAACCCCACGTTCCGATATCTGCAGGGAGACCCCTGCAGATATCTTCACGCGGGGCTAACCACTGTCAGCGCTGCCGCGCTTCATTAATTTATATGGTTAGTTACTATAAAATAGACTTTTACAAAAGCTATTGCTCATTTTTCACAGCCTCTACAGGATTTGAATGTTGTTTACATATTGTGAGCTGTGTGGGAAGACACCTAACTCTCTATTAACTCAGAGAGCTAGGTGTTGATTGAAAAGTTGTAAATGCTTTCACTGAAAAGGACCTGTATGTTTGCTGTGTAGTGTCGTTTTAACTAGGTATTTTGCAAAGGTACAGAACTCAAAGTAGCTTTATCTTGCGTCGGACTTAAAGTTTTAAGAACTAAAAAAGTTATGTGTATCATATATGTACTAATAAGCCATCATGGAAAAATTACTACGCATTATGCTCTTTAATAGCATGGCCAACAGCTGCTGCAAAAACCCCAGTCACTATCACTCCAATAGGAATGGGTTTTTTAAATAGCTCAACACAACGAGGCGGCAAAGCTATAATTCCTTTTGCAAGCCAAAGAGCACCAGCGCCGGCCCCTTGCAAAAATGCTTGTTTACGGCTAACAGCTACTGTTTCAGCAGCGTCTTTTGGTTTGCTAGGATCCTCAAACAATTCTTGAGTTGGTTTTTTACGGAAATTTGGGATTGGCAATTTGCATAACAGTCTATAAGCACCCATGAGTAAAGCACAAGTGCCTGTATACAAAAGGCGTCCTTTAGTAGCAATATAGGCACCTGCTGTACCCGCTGCCGCTTTTGCATTGGCATAAGTGCAGGCTGTCAGGATAGCTTTCAAAGAATTCGTTACACGGTTATCCACCAGGAATTTAGTCACGCGATTATCCACCAGGAAATTAGTGACGCGATTATCCCTTATAGAAATAGCCGGCCATTTCAACACGAACCATTTTCTAGTGCTGCCTTCTGCAGAGCCGCCCTCTCTTTTAAATAGAGATTTGGCTAGATACACTGCATTAAGTGGATTCAAGAACTTAATGGCTCTTACAAAAGCTTGACCGGTTCTTCTCGCCAAAGACGCTTTTACTGCCGGCACTGCCACTTCTCCGCCTGAAGGTGGAGTCGCTACAGTTACTGGAGCTGGTGTTTCAACTTCTGCGCCATATAACCCTAGAGTAAATGTCTGTGTCCAATTCCATGATTTTGGCTTATCTACAGTTTTTTCTTTTGGCTGCTCCTCTACTTTTACAACCGGAATTTCTTCGGCCGGTGGTGTTGAACTACCCCACCTATACCAAGAGGTTGAAGTCTTTTGAGCAGTAGCTACAGTGCTTGAAGTTGAAGCGGCCGGTTCTGCGGCTTTAGCCTCTGTTTTAGGCGCCTCAACAGCTGTACCACTGCTTGTAAAAAAACCCAATATACCGCCGCCAGTTGCTGCAGCGGTCTTTGCTTGCATAGTAGAAGGGGTGCTTGGTTCTGCCTGAGCTGCAGTAGGTTTTACTTCTTTTTTGGCTGCAGGACTTGCAGGAGCTGAGGCTTCTGGTTTATCGCTTGAACCAAACCAGTTAGCAAATATTTTTACTTTTGGTTCAGTTGATGCCTCCTCTAAAAGTTTTTTAGCAGTTTCTGGCGATCCAGTTAATTTTCTTGGGGGTGTTGGGGGCGCTTCAGTTGCAGGGCGATTTGTTATAGATGAATCTGTTGATTTTTTTTCCGTTACTTTTTTTGAACCAAACCATGATGTACTTGATGTTTGTACTGTAGATTGGGCCTTAGGGGCTTCCTTTTCAATGATTTGAAAATCTTCTGTTGGTGAAGGTGCTTTGCTAAGAGCTGGTAACTTAGATGCTAACGAAGATAACATAGTAATCTCCTCATATATAATTTTTTTTTTGGGTCAAACAAAATTTACTACCCCAACTTATTTGAATCAATAAAATAGAAACAAATAAATCGCCCCTTCGTGTATCATTTTTTTTTACGTAAGAATAACCATCAGAGACAGATACGAGTGAAAAAAATTTCCTTACTGGGCAGCACCGGATCGATCGGCCGCAATGCCTTAGCCATTATAGACCACCACCCTTCAGATTTTTCAGTTGAAGTCTTGGCCGCCCAGCAAAATATCGATCTATTGGAGAAGCAAGCGCGTAGATTTCGTCCGAAACTGATCGTTTTACAACATGAAGCCAAGGCGCGCGAACTGCAGCAACGCCTTCCCCATATCCCAGTACTTGGCGGCAGCGAAGGATTATTAGCTGCAGCTACTTATGATACGGCTGATCTGGTCATCGGCGCGATCGCCGGCACCGCGGGCATTGCCCCTGCTTTTGCCGCTTTACAAGCGGGAAAAACCTTAGCCTTAGCAAATAAAGAAGCCTTAGTTTCTGCCGGCGAACTTCTCACCCGTTTGGCAAAAGAAAAAAATTTACCAATCCTGCCAATTGATAGCGAACATAGCGCCATTTTTCAATGCTTGCAGGGGCAAGCAGCTATCTCTAGTGTGCGCCGCCTAATTCTCACAGCCTCTGGCGGACCGTTTAGAAATTACTCTCTGGAACAGCTGCAGAACATCACTGTAAATCAAGCACTTAATCATCCAAACTGGCATATGGGCCCTAAAGTGACCATAGATTGCTCAACCCTTATGAATAAAGGCTTGGAAGCAATTGAAGCTCATTGGCTCTTTACTATGCCCCTTGAACAAATTGAAGTCATCATTCACCCGCAAAGCATTATCCATAGCATGGTCGAATTCTGCGATGGCTCTATTTTGTCCCAAATGGGAGAGCCGGACATGCGCGTGCCGATCCAATATGCGATGACTTATCCCCAGCGCAAGCCGGGTATGTTACAGCCGTTTGACTTTATTAAGAACCAAACGTTACAATTTTTTTGTCCTGACAAGAAAAAATTTCGTTGCCTGCAGCTGGCATTCGATGCCATGCAACATGGAGGCAGCTTGCCCTGCTTTATGAACGCCGCCAACGAAGTCCTTGTGCAGCGCTTTATTGATAAGCAGATTGGTTGGACAGATATTGCGTACAAACTTGAACATTTGATGGAAACACATGAGCGCATAAACCTGAACTCGCTCGATGAGATTTTGAGCATGGACAGAGAGGCCAGAATGCAAGCTGCCTGCGTTTAGATGCATTTCAACTGAGGAAACATGATCACTAGTATTGTCTATATAATCCTTGCCGCAATTGGGTTGGGATTTCTCATATTTATCCACGAGCTCGGCCATTACTTTATGGCCAAACGAGTAGGCATGAAGGTAGATTCCTTCGGGATCGGCATAGGTAAATCTATCTATACTTGGAAACGAAACGGCGTCGATTGGAATCTCGGTTGGCTGCCTTTTGGCGGCTATGTCAAAATTGCCGGCACTGATACAGATGGACAAATTGATCCGGCTGAAGTTCCTGGCGGCTATTTCAGTAAAGGGCCTTGGCAACGCATTCAAGTGGCATTAATGGGGCCCTTGGTCAATATCGTATTTGCCTTGCTGTTATTCTTTATTCTTTACCTGGCAGGCGGACGAGATAAAAACTTTTCCGATTATACCAGCAAAATTGGCTGGGTGGATCCAAAATCTGAACTCTATGCACAAGGTATACGCCCTGGCGATGAGATCCTCTCTTATGATAATTATGCCTTTAGAGGCAGCAAAGATCATTTGTATGCGCCGATGACTGGTTCTGAACTGATGACGGTTAAAGGCAATAAGGTCAATTATTTGACAGGAGAAAAAACTCCTTTTGAATACAAAATCAAACCTTATCCGCATCCGGCAGATCCTGACAAAGGGGTCATGACAACAGGCATCCTCAATTCCGCAAGCTACCTTATCTATTCCCCGGCAGCCAATACAGTGATTCCGGAAAGTGCACCGATGGCAAACAGCGGCATACAGGCGCAAGATAGGATTGTTTGGGTGGATGGCGTGCAGATTTTTTCATTACAACAGCTCAATCATGTGCTCAACGACCATCGCGCACTTATCACCGTGCAGCGAGGCGATGAATTCTTGCAAAGAAGAGTGCCTAGAGTGCATGTAGATGACCTTAAAATCGATCAAGAAGTGCGCGGCGAGTTAACTGACTGGCAGCATGCCGCCAATTTAGGATCGGTCAAATTTACCAAGATGTATGTAATTCCCTACAACTTAACGCCTAAAGCAATAGTTGAACAACCTTTGAAATTCATTGAAAAGGATAAGAACGTCGAGTTTACTTCCTTTAACGCTGAAGATCTAGACGGCCCCTTGCAAGAAGGAGATAAAATTATTGCCGTCGACGGTATTCAAGTCTCTTCTGCCTATCAGATGCTTGCTCAGCTGCAGCAAAGAAAAGTAAATATTATTGTGGAACGCATCAAGCAAGAAGTGGCAGCTGACCGCCAAACAGCAGATGAGCAGTTTGAGAAAGAAGTTAATTGGCAAGATGTGGCTAAAATTGCCTCAACTCTGGGTACCAATCACCCTGTAAAAAATGCCGGCGACCTTTATCTCTTAAGGCCAGTGACTCCCAAAATGCGCAATGAGATTGTCTTTTCTCCCGAAAACCAGCAGCAATTAAATACTGCCCTGCTCGAACAAAAAAAAGAAATCGAATCGATCGAAGATCCTGAAAAACGGGCGCAAGCGCTGCAGCAACTGGAATCGAAAGAAAAGCAACTCGTGTTAGGACTGCCGGCTGTTGCGGATAGGAAAATCCATTACAATCCGGGCCCTATACAACTCTTTACAGATGTATCTGAGGAGATATGGAGAACATTGGAAGCGCTTTTTACAGGCCATTTAAGTCCTAAATGGATTTCAGGTCCTGTAGGCATTGTCCAAGTAGTCCATAATAGTTGGATGGTTGGTTTTAAAGAGGTGATTTTCTGGATGGCCGCCATCAGCTTGAATTTAGGTATTTTTAACCTGCTGCCTATTCCTGTGTTAGATGGCGGTTATATATGCCTCTTTACCTATGAGATCATTACCAAAAGGCCTGTAAAGCCGCAAACCATTGAAAAGTTGATAGTGCCCTTCTTTATCTTAATCGTAGGGTTTATCCTCTATATCACTTACAATGATCTAAGCAGGATCTTTACTAATCTGTTTCATTGGTAAAGGGGAAGGGGGTGTTTTCCTCATCCTGTTACCCATAACTTTAAAGATCTTAATCTTGATCATAATCTTAATCTAGATCGAGATTAAGATCTTTGCCCAAACTCAGCAGAACGAAATCTGCGAAAAGCATGATCGAGATTTATCCCAGTTTGCGTAAGGTGAGTTAAGATGAATAAGAGCCTGCTTTTTGAACTTTTCCACGTCATAGGCCATTACAAAAAGAGATTATTGCTTGCGTGCGTCCTGGTTTTAGCTTCCAACACCCTTCTCATCCTAAATCCGCTGCTAATTAAACAGGCCATGATCGCCATGGATCCCTCTTCCGGGAAACCTGGCGGCTTGCTTTACACAATTACCCGCAGCTTGCTTGGATCTTATGCACAGTATCTGCTGCCCTGGACAACCCTTCTTTTACTGACAGCTTCAGTTTCAGCTTATTTTAAATACAAAATGCGGACTTCGTTTATTACTGTCAGCCGCGATGTGGAAAGCGAACTGCAACTGCGAATTTTTCAGAAAATCAGCCGGCAATCGATGGTATTTTTTGATAAATACGGTATTGGAGAGCTTGTCAGCCGCCTAACTAACGATCTCTCAGCTTATCGCGAAGTGCTGGGGCCTGGCATCATGTACCCGCTTTACTTTTTAACCTTAGTGAGCCCTGCCTTTATCGCACTATTTTATCTATCCCCATTGTTAGCCTCTTTTTCTCTTTTACCTTTGCTCATTTTACCGCTATTAATGTTTAGCGTTGAGGGCCGGGCGTACAACGTTTCTTTAAAAGTGCAGCAAGCCTTAGCGGAAATGAGCGCCCTCACTCATGAAAGTTATAACGGCATTAGAATCATTAAAGGCTATGCCGTTGAAGAGCAAATGACGCAAAAATTTTCAAAAGCCTGCAAAGTTTTTTTGCGCTTAAACCTGCACCTTACCTTATTGCAAGGGTTATTATACCCGCTGCTCACTCTGATCACTAAATGCATGACCTTATCCTTAGTCCTGCTTGCAGCTTATCTCAATTTATTAGGCTATCAGCAATTAGAAACCGCGGATTTTATTTCATTTATGCTGATTCAATCCTATCTATATATACCCGTCCTAATGCTCGGTTGGGTGCTGCCTATTTATGAAAAGGGGCGGGCAGCCTATGAGCGTTTGTGGCAAATCTACCAGGAACCAATAGAGATCGTTGAAGCAGAAAATCCTTTGCAAAACCTCTCTGAACCGGCAGCTATAGAAATTAAGCACCTTTCTTTTACTTATAAAGGGCGCGATGCACCTGCTTTACTTAACTTTTCCTGCAGAATTCCAGCCAAGCGCTTAATCGGCATTACTGGACCGGTGGGCTCAGGAAAAACCACTTTAATTAAATTGTTAAACCGCGATTACGAAGTGCCGCAAGGCACCGTCTTTTTCAATGGAGAAGACCTTCACAATTACTCAGTAGATGCCATACGAAAAGCAATGGCTACAGTAGAACAGCAGCCTTTTTTATTCTCCCGCTCTATAGCAGAAAATATAGCCTTGGGCGTGATCAACCCTCCTAGTGAATTAGTTGAAGAAGCTGCAGAGTTTGCCGATTTGCACAGCACAATAGTCGCCTTTCCCATGCAATACGAAACCGTGGTAGGAGAAAAAGGCATTACTTTATCCGGAGGGCAAAGACAGCGTACAGCTATTGCAAGAGCACTATTTAGCCAACGCCCCATCTTGCTTTTAGACGATATTTTTTCGTCGCTTGATGCGGAAACTGAGAAAAAAGTGTTTTCGGCTTTAAACAATAATCGCACAAAGACCATTATCCTCATCACCCACCGGACTTCGATTTTGCAGCAGCTGGATTATGTTTATTATTTAAAGGAAGGCGGCATCCTTGAAGAGGGAACCCCTCAGGAATTATTAGCCATGAAAGGGGCCTATAGCGCCCTAGTAAGTATTCAAGAGGCAGAAAACAATAAATGACAATGCCTGCGCCAGACTCTTATCAAAAGGAACAGGTGGCCGCCGCTGCCTTAGACCGCACTCTCCTTTTACGCCTCTTTCGTTACGTCAAGCCTTACCGCCTTTTGATTGGTTTCTCAATTACAATCCTGCTCATTGCAAGATCTATTGAAGCCGCAGTGCCTATTTTTATCGGCAAAATTGTGCAGCAGGTTTTCGACAACCATCTGCCTCAAGCGGATGCGGATAAAATCGCCTTATTCCACACACTAGCGTGGCAAGCAGGTATTGTAATGGCCCTTTTGTGTGTTGTTTATCTTATCGACGGGATTAACTTATTTTTGCGCAATTGGGTAGGGCAGCGTGTCATTTTGTCTATGCGGCAGCAAGTATTTAATCACATCCAGCACCTGCCAGCCGGAACCTTCGATAACACACCGGTCGGCAAGTTAATGACCCGCACCATTCACGATGTAGACCAAATCGATCAAATGTTCTCAGAGAGCATTGTCCCTTTCATTGGCAATCTCCTCCTCTTTGCAGGCGTGCTAATCGGCATATTCATTGTCAATTGGCATATTGCGGCCATACTTTTGCTGCTTATTCCAATACTATGGTTGCTGACAAGCAGTTTCAGAACAAGGCAGCAGCAATGTTATGAAATGGTGCGGCGCATAGTTTCTGCCATGAATGGTTTTTTACAGGAATTTATAGGAGGCGCTTCAGTAATACAGCACTTGAGTCTTCAACACTACGAAGAGAGCCGCTTCAAAAAGATCAATCAGGACTATCGGCATGCTCAAGTACAAGCTTTGAATAACTTCTCTTTCTTTTTCGCAAGCATTGACTTTCTCCAAAGCTTATTATTAATCACAGTTTTTACTAGTTTGGTGCTGTTAGGAACTGACCAGCAACCCTTTCAAGCAGGCGCCTATTTTACCTTCAGCCTTTATGCCCTCATGATTTTTCGGCCTATTGCCGACTTGGCGGAGCGCTATAATGTTTTACAGTCTGCCATCGCAGCAGCCCGCCGGGTTTTTGATGTCCTTGACCAACGTGTAGAGTCGCATCATGGCAATTAGCATTGAATTTGAAAATGTCTGGTTCGCCTATAAAGATGAAGAGTGGGTCTTAAAAGGGATCAGCTTTGCATTAAACCAGGGGGAGACCTTGGCTTTAGTTGGCACAACCGGTTCAGGCAAGACAACTATAGTCAATCTTTTGTTGCGTTTTTATCCAATCCAGAGGGGCACTATTCGAATAAATGGGATTGATATTCAAGAGTATACTTTAAAAGAATTGCGGCAGCACTTCAGCATTGTGCTTCAAGATCCTGTCATATTCAGCGACACTATTTTTAATAACATCACTTTAGGCTTGACTCATATCCAAGAGCGCGAAGTGAAACAAGCCATTGCCTTTGCTAACTTGGAGCGCTTTGTAGCTAAATTTACAGAGGGGATATCGCATAAGCTTTCGCCGGGGCAAATTTCAACAGGAGAAATGCAGCTGCTCTCAATAGCAAGGGCCGTTGCGCAGCGCCGGGAAATTTTCTTGCTGGATGAGGCCACTGCGAATGTCGATTACGCCACAGAGCAGTTGATACAAAACGCCTATGATAAATTATTTGTGCATAAGACTGCACTAGTGATTGCCCATAGGCTCAGAACAGTACAAAAGGCCAATCAAATCCTGGTACTGCATCATGGCAATATCGCTGAGAAGGGCACGCATCAGCAGCTGCTGCAATTAAACGGCCTCTACGAAAAGCTCTACCGCCTCCAATTTCTGAACACTTAATCCGTGTTTTAAACCCAACTTGCTACCTTCTAAGGTCGGATTCGAGTTCTTTTCCTCTAGGAGCTCGCACGAAGCGTTGAAAATCAATGGGCCATATTATATTTTGCGAGCTCCTAGAGAGAAAATAATTTCGAATCCGACTTATTATAAGGTAGCAAATCGGGTTTTAATTCATAATTAAGGTTCACACTTCCTCTACAATCATGTTAACCTGCACGTTGGCCTTGAGCATGTTGTAAATGTGCTGCGGAAGAACAGCAAAGGGAAAATACAGGAACATGCAGGCCCCAACTTTTGCCAGGGAAAAAAGAAAAGGCATAGCCGTGCGCATGGTTTCTCCCGATATAAATTGCCTGTCGGAACACATTTTGACAGCAATGGCAGTCCAAATGCTGAATAATACGGTAAAAGAACCCGCGGCTATGCCAAAGATCCCTATATGATGGCCTAAATTATATTCAAGAGAATACTTTCTTCTTGCAGCTTTGCCTGCCCATTTATGGCGGGCAAGCACATTCTCCAGGGCTTGCTTAATCGGTTTTGTCAGATTTACCCATGACTTGCCGGTTAATCCGGCACCCTCGCCTTGCGATAAGTCAAAATTTAAATTGAACCCAGATTTTGGTTCGTATTGATTTTCCACCATATAAGATGGCGTTGCATTGAAAATACCAATTGGGGCGCTGCGTGTCATGATTATTTACAATACCACTCCCTTATAAACAATAATTTTCTCTGGATCTAAGGTGACCAGCTGCCCTTCTTTTAAGACTGTGCAAGCAGCATCTGCCCGCACAATGATAGGCTTGGACAATTTTTTGGCTTCTTTGAGGGCGTATTTTTCCGACTCCTCGTCATCGATGTGATTTTGCAAAATAACGCCTGCACACTCGCGCAGATGAGGAAGATAAGTATCGTCAAAACGGGTAATGACGATCAGGCTGCCTCGTACAGCATAAGCTGGCTTGCTCTCAGAAGTAAGCACCATGCTAATATTACCATGAATACGTGTTCCATGCGCTTCATGACCGCGCACTAGCACCTCCCCAATGCTTTCAACCATCATCATATTTGTTGTGCCCGAAACCCCGAATGGCGAACCCGCTGTTACAACCACAAGATCGCCATTAGTTACATATTTATTTTCCATAGCAAAGGTGCTTATGGCTGCAAGAGCCTCTTGTAAAGTTTTACAGGCCTTATTCAAATAAGGCACTACTCCCCAGATAAAGGAAAGCTGGTGAAAGCACTTTTCATTGGAGGTCATTGCGATAATCGGCATTTTCGGCCTTAGCCTGGAGATTAACCTGGCTGTAGTTCCACCGCTTGTAAAGATAAAGATCGCTTGTGCATTGGAGCTATAGGCTGTTTTTACTGTTGCTAAAGTAACTGCAGAAGGCACATCGTGATACACCAGGTGGGAATGCTGTTCAAAAAATGCGCGGTAATTAAAGTCTTTCTCCGTCTCAATTACAATGCTCTGCATCGTGTTGACTGTTTCAATAGGATAAAGGCCTACAGCTGTTTCCCCTGAAAGCATAACAGAAGAGGTGCCATCGTAAATGGCATTCGCCACATCTGAAGCCTCGGCTCTAGTCGGCCGGGGGCTATTGATCATGGATTCCAGCATCTGCGTTGCCGTAACGACCGGTTTGCCAGCCATGCAGCATTTGCGGATCATCATCTTCTGTAAACTCGGCACATGGCTGATAGGAACCTCAACCCCTAAATCTCCCCTGGCGACCATAATCCCATCTGCAACCTGCACAATGCTGTCAAAATTTTCTACCCCTTCATGGTTTTCAATTTTGGCGATCACTGTAATGTCATTTTTCTTCTCAGCTGCCAGAATTTCTTTTATCGCAAGCACATGGTCTGCCGAACGGACGAACGAGGCCGCAATCATATCAATATCTTGAGCGCAGCCGAATTTGATATCTTCGATATCTTTTTCAGTTACAGCAGGCAAATTTAGGGTGTGGTAGGGCATATTTACCCCTTTGCCAGACTTAAGAACGCCGCTATTCTCAATTTGGACTAAGACACCTGCCGGGGTCACTTCGATAACTTTCGATGAAATGTACCCGTCATTAAACAGTACTTTAGCACCCACTTCAAGACTATCAAGCACAAAACCAGGATTGATAGAAACGCGCTGCAGGCTACCCTCTACAGATTCTTTAACTAACAGCCATTTATGCGTAGCCGGCAGATATAACTCACCACCTTGAATTTTCCCCAGGCGAATTTCAGGACCCTTTGTATCCAACATAATCGCAAGTGGAATGCCCACATGCCTGCGTGCCTCCTTTAAATTCTGAATGGTGGAGATATACTCTTCATGTGTTCCGTGACTGAAGTTTAAGCGCGCTACATTCATACCCGCTTTCATCAATTCAATCATCCGCTCCAATGAATTTACTGCCGGGCCAATGGTACAAATAATCTTTGTCCTAATCATACAGGAATTTCCTCATAAGCTAAATTGCAGTGAGAGTAGCATGGGTGAGGGAAGCATTACAATCTTTTTAAGAGAAGAATAATAATGCCTGCAATTGAAAAAATCTGCACTATTAATTGCTTGTTGAGGAGATAGCGATTGTTCAGTTAATTGAGATAATCAAAGTTAAATCCAAAATACCTGGGCCCTAAAAACTCAAGAGCACTTTGTGAAGTTAAAATTTCAGGAGCTTTAATAGCAAAAACTGCTACCTCATCACCTATTTTTATCTGACTGTTTATCATTGGACGCCCTTCAGGATAGCTTATGACACAAATGAAATCTGGACTGGTTATGAATGGCTTATCGTTGAGCCAAAGTTGTAAATACTCGTTTTTGAACCAAATTTTTGCGGTTAAGGAAGCATATTCGTCGTTTCCCTCTATATATTGTTCTCCTAAATAGTAGTTATCTTTTTCTTCTGATTTATTGCCTGCGATTTTTCCTTTTAGAATTAATTTTGCATTGACCGTATTTTTTATAGCAATAGTAATGTCTTCACCTTTTTCTTTCGATTCTCTTATTGCCTTCCCCAGCATAAAAGCACGTGTCAATGTGCCTTTGACAATACATGATTCTATTTCTTGATAGGGACGTAGTAGACCAGCTTGTCCAGCTAAACCAAATGAAGCTCCAGCAATGAGCTTCCCAATTCTTTCTTCCATCCGTGAATTTGTAGCTTGAAATATACAAACTTGATTGTTAAAAGCATCAACACTATAAAGAGGAGAATAACTCAATCCATGAATTGCCGGGAGAAATTGAGATATTTCAGGTAATGCCCTGCCGCCAGCATAATCTCCATCGACAATCGGAACACCCAACCATGCAGCTGTCGCAACTGCGCTCGCAGTAGCTGCACCCCCTAGTTCTATTGGGACCACAGCACCCAACTTCACTCCTAAGTGTGTAAGAAGAGATGATGCTGCCTCTTTCGACATATTTGATATAGTTTTTTTCGTAAGCCCATAAAACGTTTGCGCTTTCTGAAGCTCTGCAGACATTGGACCACTGGATCCCATTAAAAAAGGACAAATTGTATATGGATTATCCTGTAGTTTGTTACCATCTACAATTCGAATGCTTTTTCCTGATTCTAAAGCCTCCCGCAGCATCTGTTGTCCAAAAAGCGGATCTCCTCCGCCTCCTGTGCCAAAGAAGCAACACCCGATGGTAAAATCAATAATATCTTGTTCTGTTTTTAGCTCTAAATCCATTATTGTCCAAATTGTTCGCTTGATTTGACCCAGATGTTTGCTATTTTTCCTTCTTCGTTCAAATGAAAAATCCCTATATTTTCTGCTTCGTGTTGGATTCCATGTCGATCGAGAAATTCATATTGAATGCGAAAAGTAATTTTTGTTTCAGATACGATGACATCTTTAATTTCAAATTTGATGATTTTTTCATTGGTCTTGCATCAATGACAATGTTCTTCTAAATTTTTGCGAGTAAATGGTTTACGATTAAACTCTCCATTAACTTTTTTTGCATAATAATCATCCATGTGTGATACATCCGATTCTACCCATACTCGACGAAACCAATTTTCCAAAAACCGCTTTGCGATGACTAAGCTCATTTTTACTCCAAGTTTCAAAAAAATCCATTCTAAGCGAACAAAGTAAAATTCATTTTAAATATCAAACTAGAGTGTGCCCTATCTTATAATAAATAATTACACTTATTATTTTTTTCGTTCAAACCAGGCTGGAATTTCAGAGACCCTCACCTGAATTTCTGTTTCAGGATCAACGGAAGTGGAAGGAATAGAGGAAGCAAATTGCCCTACATCGAGATAGATCAATTTGCCATTAATATAACCGACATTTTGCAATAAAGCAGGATCATGATCTATTATATTTTGTGCGATTCGTGCCGTAATTAAGGCCCTTATATCATTTTCCAGTTGAATTGGGTCTGTCTTTTTTGTTAGGGGCTCAGCATAGCGCTGCAAGACAAAAATCTGTTGGCTCATATCCAAAGCATGTGCAATTCCTAGCTTATCGTAAATAGTGGTAATTAGGCCCAATTCATTGCTTGTATTGAAATGCAAAAAAAGTATGCCTGTTTCCTGAGGTAAACGCTGATAAGCTAAAGTGTAGCCATTAAATAAAAGCTCTGTTTTTTTTTCACGGCGAGCTCTAGCAGCCTCTTGTTTGGCTGCAAATATGGAAAGACCAGGTAAATACTCAATCCAACGCTTATTTAAATGCTTAAATTTAAAAAATTTAAGGACATAGTTCCCATCCTCGCTAACGAGTACATAAGTTTGACATCCTTTGGCTTTATAATAAAAAGGCTGCCCTAGAATTTGCCTAATCTCAGTAGTGATTGGCGATGCCATCCAGTCGTTAAGAGGGACTTGGGGCGTGATATTACTGACAGAAAAGCCATCCGTTAAATGAAAGTAGAAACGCGAGCCTCCATAGCCTATAGCTAATACAATTAGCAATCCAAGCAAACAAAACGTTATTTTTCTGCCCATGCATTGACTACAGTGAGATAATTTTTAATAATTGCCGCTCCATACTCAGAAAGGTAGGATTCCGGATGAAACTGCACCCCATAACTGGGGTAGGATTTGTGCGCTATGGCCATTACTAAACCATCCTCTGTTTCAGCATGAATCTCAAAGTTATCCAGGCTATGCTTATCCACAAGCAGAGAGTGGTAGCGAGCTACTCGAAAAGAAAAGGGAATGTGTTTAAAAAGGCCTTCTCCTTTATGATGCAAAAGGGAAGCTTTACCGTGAACCGGTATAGGTGCTTTTACAACTTTGCCTCCAAACGCTAATGCCAAGGCTTGATGGCCCAAACACACACCTAAAATGGGAAGTTGCTTATGAAATCTCTCAATTACTTCTAAGCATATTCCAGAATCTTGAGGCCAACCGGGGCCGGGTGACAAGATAATGGCTTCAGGATTTATTTGTGCAATCTGTTCTGTAGTAATACGATCGTTGCGCACTATTTCTAAACTAGGAGACAGCGGCTTAATCAACTGATAGAGGTTATGGGTAAAGCTATCGTAATTGTCAATTAAGAGGATCATACAACCAGGACTCATTATTGAAGATCTCTATTTGGAGTGCGGTGACTTGTCACCGCTGTAGTCGTGTTCGACTTGTCGAACACTCCAGACAGGATTTAAGAAGCACGTTTTATGTTCGACAAGTCGAACATGGAGAAAGCGGCGACAAGT
>JAEYWL010000093.1 GCA_023428915.1 Verrucomicrobiota bacterium | reverse complement strand
CATATTGCAGTAGTTTTCAAAGAAACGTCTAATCCTATATAGTGTTTCATGAGTTGCTCCTTTTGGCCCAAAGAGGCCGTTGATTGTTTTGATTTTTAATCAGATTAAAGGAGCAACTCTTTTTTTTTGGCTAAATTCTATTAGCGCGCCATCACACTATGTCTTAGGCTCCAGTTCAGCTATCAGCCACAAACGAAATTCAAATGCAGTTGCCGCACCTACAGCGTCGCCTAATTTCAGTTGAACATTTCCAAGTGTGGAAATCAAAGATTCAATTGTAAGGTGCATCATCAATAATTCCAGCAATCGTGTCCTAGTGGCTCACGACCAAGCTCCTCCCGATGCAAGCGCCAATGCGGCATAAAATGGTCCATATGGGCTTTAAATCGCGCGTTGTGATGTTTTTCCAGTAAGTGCACTAATTCATGCACCACAATATATTCTAGGCATTGTATTGGCTTTTTGATGAGTTCAAGATTGATCCAGATGCGGCGCTCACTGGCATTGCAAGAGCCCCATTTTGTCTTCATTTTTTTTACGCCCCATTCCTGTACTTCAACATTTAGAACAGGCTGCCATTTTTCTAGCATAGGAGGGATGAGACTTTTGATTTCCTTTCGGTACCATTGCTGCAAGGCTAATTCACGTTGTTGGGTATTACTGTGAGGTGGCATGTGGAGCTTAATGACAGATTTATTGCATATGACCTTGACTGGTCCAGGACCTTCAATGACATCTAAGCGATAGCGTTGACCGAGATAGTAATGACTTTCTCCGTTAACCATCTCTCGAGGTGATTGTCTAGGCTGATTCGTGAATTTCGCCTGTTGCTGCTTAATCCATCCCATTTTCCCGATTACGGCATATCGGATTGCTTCATCATTTACTGCTAAAGGTGCCGCTACACGCACTTTTCCATCGGGCGGATATACCCCAAGATGCAAATTCTTTATCTCTTTGCGCACAATGTCGACGGTGATACCATTCACATCAATCTGGTGCATCTTTAATACTCCGGTTGATTTTGAACGATATCAAGAATTTTAGATGTTAATGCATCTTGCGGATCTATCGATTCATCCATATAGGTGCCAGATTCTTGGAGTACTATAAAGCCCTTTCGCTTATTCAAAGCCTCCTTGATAGCATTCTGGACTTTGATTTTCTTAATGCGGTTATTGCGCCAATCGTCTTGCCGGTTTTTGATTACGGCTTCATGAACAGCCAGTGCAATTTCTTCATTTTCATCCAAGTTGTCGTATAGAGCTCGTTTGCCAGCCGTATTTACTGAGGATGGATAGTTCGTATTGTTTGCAGGATTCTTTACCTGCTTGATTAATTCAATGACCTTAGCCAAATAGGTTGCGTAATCAATTGCTTGCTGCCGCCGCTGTTCGATGAGCGCACTTAGCAGCTCTGACATTTTTTCATAATATTTAGGATTGATCGGGTGTTCGTCAATGATCAATTTTCTGACGTTATTCTCAATCGTTTCGGCAACAGTTTCTTTCTTCTGCATACTTTTAGGGAGTGATTGTACAAAGTCGGGACCGCGCTCAACGATGAGTTGGATCAAGGATAAGTCATCGAAAGCGGAGATTTTTTCACTCTCTTCTGCGCGAATATAAGCATCGATAAGATGACGCATAGCAGGTTCATGCTTTTTGAGATCGATATAATCGTCGCTAGCCAGTTTCACTTCCGTGCGTACTTTTTCATAGTGGTCGACTTCACTCTTGAGTAAATTAATCTCTGCCAAGCTATAGCCGGCTTCCTCTAGTTCATTGGCTATATTTGCAAAGGCACGGATGAATGCCGCCGTCAATTTGTATAAGGCAAGGCGCTTCGGTTCATTTTCCTTAATCTGTTCGATATTTCCGGAGTCCTTAGCACAAAAGTAATGCATGTAGGCAGGCGTATCTTTCGGCGGTTCTACCGGTTCGCAAAGGCTCTTAATAGATTCTCTTGCCTGCTCCAGACGTTCCTTTGCTGTGCTTAACCTGTCCTGTAATAATCCTGCCACATCAGCCTTGTCATACCCCGCCAACGCCTCTGCGGTATAGTCATTAACCGATTTTTCTAAGTGTTTGAAGAGGTCTTTGTAGTCGATGATGTAGCCGTATTCCTTATCATCACCATCCAAGCGGTTAACCCGGCAAATTGCCTGGAAGAGGTCATGGTCTTGCATTTGCTTATCGAGATAGAGATAAGTTGCCGAAGGAGCATCAAAACCTGTTAAGAGTTTATTTACTACGATTAGGAGTTTCATTTGTCCCGGCTCTTTTACAAACTTCTCTTTAGCTGATTTTTCAAAAACATCCGGATTTTGACCTGCCAGCATCTTATTATAGATCTCATACTGGCGCAGTTTTTCTGTCATTCCTTCGCCTGATTCTTCACCTTTAATACCTGCCAAAGATGGTTTATAAGAAGTGACAATTGCACATTTGCCAGTCAAATCCGTTTTGTCAAAGAGCTCATAAAACTTGCAGGCCGAAAAAATGCTATCGCAAACCAGCATGGCATTGCCGCGTCCACTCATTAGGCGATCCCGCGTTTCCATATCCAAAAGTATATCTGCAACGATCTTTTCTAGCCTAGACTGGCTAGAAAGGACTTTTCGAAGCGTTCCCCAGCGCTTTTTAAGTTGCGCTTTGGCGAGATCCGTTAGATTTTTGGTTTTCGAGGTAAACCAGAGATCAATTTTTTCTTGCGAAGTGATCTTTTGGTCAATGTCGCGGGCCTCATAACGCAAGTCTAGAACAACACAATCCTCTACAGCCTCATTAAATTTGTAGGTATGGATGTAGGGGCCGAAAATCTCTATGCTTTTTTGTTTATCCGCCTTGAGTAAAGGCGTTCCTGTAAAACCAAGAAAGAGGGCGTTTGGCAAAAATGCTTTCATAGCCTTATGCAAGTCGCCCGATTGTGTCCGGTGGCACTCGTCAACAAACACGAATAGGTTGCCTTTTGCTAGAAAGTTTGACGGAATTGCCCTCTTCATTTCCTCAATGAATTTCTTAATATCAGTTCCATCTTCCTCTTCGTCTTTGCCGCCGAATTTGTGAATAAGAGAGCAAATGAGCCAAGGAGTTGTCTGATTTAAAGTTGAAAGTAAATCGGCACCGCTTTTGGTGCGATAGATCTCCTCATTGACCCCTATGAAGGTTCTTTCGATTTGCTCATCTAATTCTTCGCGGTCGGTGATAATAAGAACCCTGGCGTCGGTAATATTCTCATAAATCCATTTAGCGAGCCAAACCATCGTTAAACTTTTACCGGAACCCTGTGTGTGCCAGATGATTCCGCCTTGTCGCCTTTTTAAGTATTCTTGAGCTGCGCGAATTCCAAAATATTGATTGGGACGGCATAGCTTTTTTATGCCGGCATCAAAAACAACGTAGTCGTGAATAAGCTCCAGAAACCTGGCTTTGTTGCAAATTTGAGAGATGTGGCGATCAAGCGTGTTCGTAATGGCACTTTCTTCTTTCCAAGTCAGGTAATATTTTTCAGGGGTTTCAATAGTTCCATAGCGAAGCCCCTCAGTATCATTGCCCGCCATAATGACTTGAATTGTTGAGAAAAAGTGCTGAATAAAGATCGATTTCTGATTGTCTAAATTTTGACGAATGCCTTCAGAGACTGACACGGTAGAGCGCTTAAGCTCAATGACTCCTAAAGCAATACCGTTCACATAGACTACAACATCAGGGCGTTTTGTATGTGATTTTGGATCGGTCCCCTTGACGGTAACCTCTTCGGCTATTGCAAAGTCATTGTTTTCAGGATTGTTCCAGTCAATTAAATGGATGGTTTGAGTATTTTCACCTACTTCAGGACGCACCTTTATCCCGTAACGTAGTAATACATATACATCTTTATTCCTGTCATAGGAGCTCTTACTCTTATCATCAGCAGCCTTGCTGATCAGATGGATTGCGCGTCTTATCAAGACATCTTCGTAGCCCTGCTTATGCAGGTGATTTCGAAGGAGCTCTTTGTCAATATTTCTGTTATCTGGACGATCAATCCAATTTCCAAGATAACGATATCCCAGATCGTTGCAGAATAGCTTGATCACTCGTTGCTGAGTGATTTCCTCATTGTGTCCTACGTTCTTCATGTTAACCGAATCCTTCCTGTAAGCAGCTCCTGCATCATGCCTTGCTTGAGATCGCGAGCTTTATCAAGTTGTTGTTCGAGAGAAGAGATTTCTGCGTCCATGTCAGACAAGATATTCGCGATTACTGTTTGTTCTTCATAATCTTTTGGAAGTGTTATTTCTAGACCTAGCAGATTTTTCTTTTGAATATTAGGAAGTCCAGAACCTACTCTTAGGCCCATAATCACTTCTTGCATTTCTTTTAATTTTTGAAACAAAAATAAATGATCAATATTTTGCTTAATTTGACAAACTGAATAACAATGCCCCCCGCACCAAAATCTTTGAGAAGAAAAATTCACAAAACCGCAAGAATTTCCACCTTCACTAATTGTTATTGTATTTTCCTTCGTATTCCATTTGTTTGTATAACCAGAGGGTGACATACCACCATTCCAAACAGGAAATTCTCCTACTGCTTCTAGTAATGATTTATTTATTTGAGATCCTTTATTTAGCTGACATAATTCTTCTAATTTTTTTACATCCCATTTCCCGCTAAATCCAGGAAGTCGTTGCTTGCCAGTAAGCAACTGTTGCATGGCAGCCAGCTTGATATTGCGCTTCTTGGCAATGAGTTCATCAAGACTGTTGATCAACGAATCCATGTCCTTAAGAACAGTGGCAATTCTCTTTTGCTCTTTCAGAGAAGGACAAGCTAATATAAAAGACCTTATTTGGCCAAAATTCAGACCCTCTCTATTGCCTCCAGCTTGAAAGCTGTCTATTTGAGATTGTCCAGCGGATGATAAAAGAAAATAATTTAGAAAATCAGAGTCTAGTTCATTTTTATTAGTACGAATGATGCAGACATGCTGGTTAACATTTCCACCCTGCACTCGTTCATCAGCCACTGCGCATCTACCTATCGACGCCCCTGTAATATTTAATAAAACGTCTTTTTCTTTAACTTCAGTAGATTTGAAAGATTCGTGTGTTTCCTCATCAATGTAGGCTATAGCATCTAGTATTAGATGGCCATTTCCTATATTCTGACTTCTTAAAAAAGGACGGCCTGACTGTTTATAAATACGTTCGCCGCCTGTTGGAGTAATTCCACTACCAATTTTGACTGTTTTATCCCCAAGTTTGGCTTGATGCCAACCTTCCGGAATCAATCCAAACTCCGTCATTTTATAACCCATTGAAGTCTTAGGATTTGCGGCATTGGCGATTTCGCTTAGTTGAGCTTCTGTAGCTAACACCATATACACCTCAAATACTTTAATCTTAACACGTTAAATAATACACACAAAAGGAGCTGATTTTTTAGGTAAGACAGGTAAGATACACACAAAAAACGGACAAAACGTGTGCATGAAACATAAAACGTGCACAAGAAATAGCGATTTCGTGTGCATGAGAGATTTAAATAAACCTTTTTTGGACTTAAAAAAGCTGTCATATTTCCCTATCTCCTCGAGAAGCTCGGCCGGCATTGGCTAAAAGATCGAATAAAGCCGAATTGAGATAAAAATTTTCTTTGCCAAGCTTATGCTTCGTGAGCAATCCGATCCGAACCAATTCCTCTAGATATTTAACCGCTGTATTGCGGTGGATTTGCAGTTCTTGCATGACAAAATCGATTTTAGTGTAGGGGTGTCTAAAAAGATTATTTAATAGATCCTGGCTATAAATCTTAGGGAGTTCACTTCTAAGCTTATGCTTTTGATAGAGCATTAAGTCTCTCATTCCAAGGATAAGACTGACCGTTTGGCGAGACGTTAGCTCTATCCCCTCTAGCATATATAGAATCCAAGGTTCCCAAGAACCGGTATCGCGTACCGTTTGAAGCAAGCGGTAATAATCATTCTTATTTTGATTGATAAAACGTGAAAGGTAGAGAACTGGGGTATCTAGCAGCCCTTGCTTTACCAGATAAAGAATATTGATGATACGGCCTGTTCGTCCGTTGCCGTCGTAAAATGGGTGAATACTTTCAAATTGGTGGTGAATAATCGCCATTTTGATTAGAGGGTCGGCATCGCTTAGTGAATCCTCATTAATGAACTGTTCTAAATTATTCATCAAGGTGCGAATTTGACCTTCATCTTGAGGCGGGATATAGACAACTTCACCAGTCTGATCATTTTTTAGCATCGTTCCAGGGACCTTGCGAAAACCAGCACCGTTTTCTACAAGAGTCTGTTGAATCTCCAAGATGTGATTATTTACTAGAAGTCCTGTTTTTTTGACCTGTTGATACCCGTTTTGAAGGGCAGCCGCATAGCTATACACTTCCTTGGCTGCAAAATTCGCAAATTGTTTCGTTGTGGCGTCGCTCTTATACAGCTCATCATGTGTTGTGATGATATTTTCAATAGCCGAGCTATCTTTTGCTTCTTGTAAGGATAGGGTACTAATCAAAATGCTTTGATTTGGGATCACTCCACTCACACCCTTCAATTCCGCAAGGGCTTGATGGGCTTTCATTAGTTTTTTCAGAATGGGCTTTGTTTCTAATTCAATATTCAGCGGTAAACTTGGAATGGAATAACTCATGGAACAACCTCTTCACATTTCGATGTCACAGATTCCCAATCAAAACCCATTCTTCTCAAATGGTTCTCGACTTTAAGTTTGTAGCTTTCTACTTCCTGTTCGATTGTAGGTAGGGGTGTTGCATAACGCTCGGCTAGTTCATTAATTCTGCCTGATAGGAATTGAGAAACGCGGTTCATTTCCGTTTGAACATCATTGGCTAAGGCTGTTAACCATTTATCCTCAATCACAAGAGTTTTTATTTCGTCTTCTGTAAGATTTCTGTATTGAGCCGCAACTCTAACCATAAGTTCATCTTGGGCGCTACTGAGTTTCTTTTTCGCAATGGCCTCTTTTTCAATCAAATCAAGATAGTTAGAGAGAATGGTGCGTTCATCTTCGGCATCGGAATCTCGTTTGATCATGGCAAGGCGAGCTTTGAGGCTTACCTTTGTCACCTTATCTTTTTCATTCTTCGCATCTATTAGAAGTCCCTCATCTCCTCCATGCTCTTCATCTAGCTCTTCCATCTGCTGGAGGAGTGAATTACAATTCGTTTCAAGTTGCTCTAAGAGTCTTTGTTCTTCAGGGAAATAGCGCGCAATGACCAGAGAGGGAGGAATAAAATCGGCCTTGTATTTTTGCTTGCCGATGACCAAGTCTGCCTTTTCTTTATTTTTCTTATCTTTGTCTTCAACAATCAGTCTAAGCTTATTGGCACCACACCATCCGTCGGCTACAATCATGTAAACGTCGTCTTGCATTGTTTCAGCCCAGTAGGTCATGAGATGTTGATAAACATCATAAGGGTCTAATAAAGGTGCCTTTTGGAAAACTTCAAGCAAACTTTCAGAAAGATTTTTGATCAAAATTTTTGGATGGTCACTACTCCCGATATTTTTCAATCGGAGGATGTTGTGCTCCTTCCATTGTAGGAACAAAGCAGTGACACTCTTGCTAAAATGGACAAATTCTTCATGTCCAAAGATCGTAGAATTAATATCATCGAGTGCAATTTTGAGTTGATTGTAGCCTGGACGATTGGCGGGAGAGAAGAGAACTTCTCGCAGACTTGGGAACACCTTCCAGCATCGCTCTAATCCATTAATGTCGCGGTCTGGAATTCCGCCTTTTAGGTGCCCTTCAATGTCCTGTAAATCCTCTGCTTCCGTGCTGTCAATATAACGGGGGATATTGAGGTTGTATGCATTTGCCTCAACTTCGGATAAAGGGACAAGTCGCGAATATTTGGCAATGTTCAGTTGATTGTTAAATGTATCTACAATTTTATGGATATCCTGATCGCGTAGTCGATTTTTATTGCCGTCTTTTATAAATCCCTTGCTTGCATCGATCATGAAGATACCGGTGCGCGTGTCAGCCTCTTCCTTGTCGAGGATGATGATGCAAGCGGGAATACTGGTTCCGTAAAATAGGTTAGCAGGCAGTCCTATGATTCCTTTGATAAATCCTCGTTTAATTAGTTGTTCTCGGATTGCAGCTTCAGCGTTTCCACGGAATAGAACTCCATGAGGAAGAATGATTGCTCCCTTACCTGTACTTTTTAATGAGGCAAGAACATGCAGCAAAAAGGCATAGTCACCATTTTTAGTTGGAGGAATACCATAGTTGAAACGATTGTAGGTGTCATTGTAGGGGTCGAAACCATGGCTCCAAGCCTTTGTAGAAAAAGGAGGATTAGAAACTACAAAATCGAATGTCTTTAATCCGCCGTTTGGTTGCTTAAAGTAGGGATTTGATAAAACGTTGTCTTTCCAAACTTCTGCCGTAGGGCAGTGATGTAAAATCATGTTCATTTTGGCAAGGGCGGCAGTCGCATTGTCGTTTTCTTGACCATATAGGGCAAGGTCTAAACCGGTATTTGAGCGCGCTTCATCATGCGCCTTAAGAAGGAGAGATCCCGAACCGCAAGTAGGGTCGTAAATCGTTTGATCTGCACTTTTTGCCGCATTGATTCCAATGACTTTAGCCATGATGCGAGATACTTCGGCAGGAGTATAGAATTGGCCTTTGCTTTTGCCGGATTCAGTTGCAAAGTGACGCATTAGGTATTCATAGGCGTCACCTAAAATGTCATCTCCATCCGCTCGATTGTTTCGAAAGTCCAAGTCTGGTGTATTGAAAGTAGCGATGAGGTCGGAAAGGCGATCGACCATTTCCTTGCCTTTTCCGAGCTTATCGGCATCATTAAAATCTGCGACGTCAATGACCCCTTTAAGCTCATTAGCTTCAGCAAGTCTTCCGATAATTTTGTTTAGCTTGTCACCAATTTCCTTATCACCCTTCAGAGCAACCATATCGGCAAAACTACCGCCTGGAGGCACTTCAATGAGAGCGTCTTTTTGACCTGCATACCTGTCAGAGACATATTTAACGAAGAGCAAGACGAGGACATAGTCTTTGTATTGCGAAGCATCCATACCCCCGCGCAATTGATCGCAGCTTTTCCATAGGGAGCTATAGAGTTCCGATTTCTTAATTGCCATTTTCAGCTCCTGTAAGGTCTTTCAATTTTTCTGTTTTCTTGCTCAAAAGGTCTATCTGTTTTTTTGCTAATTTGGAGGGTTTCGTTTGCCCATTTTCCCACCGGTTGACGCTTGTAAAACTTACGCCTAATTTGTGAGCTAGCTCCTCTTGGCTAAGTCCTAGCTGTTGGCGGATAGATTTAATGCGCTTGGAGTAATCGTCGGGTTCTTGGTTGTTCATGCCTAAGTCTTTAAATGTAATAGTTTTTATAAGTCATCTATTATAGCTAATGCTATATCATTTGCAAAGTATCAAATAGAAAAAAAAGCATTTCCTTCTTGTGAGAAAGCATGCCTTTTACCTGAAAGGGGTTGCCTAAAGCCGGAGTCGAACCGACGACCTTCGCATTACGAATGCGCTGCTCTACCAGCTGAGCTATTTAGGCAGGTAAGGGTCTTATGCTAAAGAAGGGATATTTTTTGTAAAAGAAGATTGGAGTGTGACATTGTCTTAAATGGAGCTTTTGGCATTTACCTGTTATTTTAGCCAAAAACTGGCTGAAATAACCTGTTAAAATATCCATTTTTAGGAGATTATAGAGAAAAACTATATTTTAGAGAAAATATGTACAGAATAATAGAGAGTGAGCTCCTTAAATGGCAAAAGCAAGGTGATCGGCTACCTTTAATTATTAGGGGTGCAAGACAGGTTGGAAAAAGCTTTACAATTGAAAAATTTGGACGAGAAAATTTTAAAAATCTAGTAATTCTTAATTTTGAGTTGCAACCCGATTTTGTAAGTTGTTTTGAATCGCTCGATCCCGATCGTATAATTTCAAGGATTGAGCTAATGACTGAAAAGGATGTAATAGATGGGGAAACCTTATTATTTTTGGATGAGATCCAGCAATGCCCTCAGGCCCTTCTTGCATTGCGCTACTTTAAAGAGAAAAGAGCAGGGTTGCATGTAATTGCAGCAGGTTCGTTGTTGGAGTTTGCATTAAAAGAAGAAAGTTTTTCATTTCCTGTGGGGCGAGTCATGTTTCTATACATGCGGCCTCTATCATTTTATGAATTTTTGTTGAATGCGGGGAATAATAAGCTTTTGCAAGTCATTGAAAATATCTCTTTAAATCAGCCAATGGACTTATATATGCATGAGTTCACTTTAAAACTTGTGCGAGAGTATATGTTGGTAGGGGGAATGCCGGCGGTTGTAAGTAGGTATCTCGAAACAAAATCATTTCTTGAAGTGCATCGTCTGCAATCAGCATTACTGGAAAGTTACAGGAACGATTTTGGCAAGTATGCTAGTAAAGCACAATTTAAATACCTGCAAAAATTTTTTGATAAAGCTCCTTTTCTGGTTGGGACAAATTTTAAATATGTAAAAGTGGATCCAGAAGCTAGATCGCGAGAACTCAAAGTAGCTCTTGAACAGCTTTGTTGGACAGGTTTAGTTAAGAGAGTATTTCAGACCGCTGCAAATGGCATTCCACTGGAAGCTGAGGTTAATGAAAGAAAGTTTAAGCTTGTTTTCTTAGATATAGGCTTAATGCAAAATGCGAATAAAATCGATCCCACCATAATATTAACTGAAGATATCTGGCAGGTAAATGAAGGGGCATTAGCTGAGCAATTCGTTGGGCAGGAGTTATTGGCCTACGGAAACAGTTATGAGAGTACGAATCTTTACTATTGGGAGAGGGAACAAGTAAGTTCAACTGCTGAAGTGGACTATGTCGCACAAGTGGCAACAAAAATAGTGCCTATTGAGGTAAAGGCAGGAAAAGGGGGGCATCTTAAATCGTTAAAGCAGTTTATGGCCGAAAAAAAATCTGCTGTCGGAATTCGTGTGTCACAAAACCCACTAGAGAAAAAAGAGAAGATTGTAAATCTTCCTCTATACCTTATTTATCAACTTAAAAAAGTTATTATGGAAGCTGTTAAAGACTAGCCGTAAAAATTACATTTTTGTAATTGGCAGTTGAGTTTGACGTACACGGCATCCTTTATGATGGGATCATCCTTAAAACCCAACTTGCTACCTTATAATAAGTCATATTCGAAATTATTTTCTCTCTAAGAGCTCGAATCCGACTCTTAGAGGGTAGCAAGTCGGGTTTAAAATCAAAGGGGTTTAAAGGAGATAGTCGATGGCATATACAGTAAAGCAAGTGAGCGAAATTTCCGGAGTTACGGCCCGCACTCTGCGCTTTTATGAAGAGCAGGGGCTATTAGAACCGGCTTATTACGGGTCTAATGGCTACAGGTATTACGAGGAAGAGGAGCTTTTGCAGCTGCAGCAAATCCTGTTTTTTAAGGAGCTTGGATTTAAGCTGCAGCAAATTCGCAAAGTGCTTGGCAAAAGCGATTTTGACCAGCTTGCAGCCCTTTACTCACATAAGCGGGCGTTGAGCCAGGAATGGGCAAAGCTTGGCTGTTTGTTAAAAACCATCGATAAGACCATTGCACATATAAAAGGGAAAAAGCAGATGAGAGACCGGGAATTTTTTGATGGATTCAGCTTGGTTAAGCGGGCTGGTAAAAAAGAGTCTTATTACCAGGCAGAGACGATTGCGCTGAAGAGCTTGAAAAGCAGATCTGAAAGTATGCCAGAGAAGGAAAAGAGGGAAGCGGCGAAAGAAGCCAATGCCTTGTATGCAAAAATTGCAGATTGCCTGGAAAAAGGGCTGAAAATAGATTCTCAAGTGGTTCAACAATTAATTGAGAAGCATTATCAATTTGCAGCCAGATTTTACAATGTGTCGAAGAGTGTTTATAAAGCTTTGGCAGAGCTGTATTCTGAGCACCCTGAGTATAAGAAACAGCTGGAGCCGATTCATCCAGGTTTAGCTATATTCATGGCAGAAGCCATGAGGGTTTTTGCTGATAAGGAGCTTTCTTAAACCGAAATGAATAAGGAATCCAGATTGCTGCC
This sequence comes from Verrucomicrobiota bacterium, assembly GCA_023428915.1. Taxonomy (GTDB): domain Bacteria; phylum Chlamydiota; class Chlamydiia; order Chlamydiales; family JAEYWL01; genus JAEYWL01. The sequence continues at coordinate 1,547 of JAEYWL010000093.1, read as the reverse complement.
CAAACTTTATATGACAAGTTTGGGCGGCAACAGGGTCTTAGCGGTAGCGGCTGGCATATACTGTTTCGCAGAGGTCTTTAGGGATCTCTGCCAGGAAGCGGCTGGGTTTCATGTAGCGGGTGGTGCCCCAAAGGAAGCGTTGCCGGGCATGGGAAATGTAAAGGTATTTTTTAGCGCGCGTGATGCCGACATAACAGAGGCGCCGCTCTTCTTCGAGCTGGTCGCTGTTATCTTTAGAGTTGACGTGAGGAAGGATGTCCTCTTCCATGCCTACCAGGAAAGCGAGTTCAAATTCCAGGCCTTTGCCGTTGTGCAGGGTCATTAGTTTAATATGTTCTTGCTGGATGCTGGTTTCGTCAAGAGTGGATTTTAAGGAGAGTTCGCACAAGAATGCTGCCAGGGTTTGATCTTCTGCAGATTGCTGCCATTCGTAAGCTTTGGCGATTAATTCCTCAACGTTGGCTTTGCGATCGAGGAAGGTGTCTTTTTCTTCTTTTAAGACATCTAAGTAATGGGTGTTATAAATGGCTGCTTTGACGAGTTCTGCAAGATCGCCTGCTTTGGCAATTTGCTTGAGGTTAGAGATAATTTGCACATACTCTTTAAGGCTTTCTTTTACTTTAGCGGAAAGCTTGACACTGCTTTTGAGCGGGAATTCTTCGGCTAAGGCTTTGCAGTAATCAAAAATTGGCAAACATTCCTGGATTGCAGCTAAACGCAATTTTTCTAGTGTAGTGGGTCCGATGCCGCGTTTCGGCAGGTTGAGGGTGCGGGTAAAGGCGACAAAGTCTGCGCTGGTTTGCACCATGCGTAAAAACGCGAGAATGTCTTTTACTTCGCGTCTATGGTAGAAGGAAATGCCGCCGACAATGGTATAAGGGATGCGATTGCGGAGAAGGAAGTCTTCGAATACGCGCGACTGGAAGTTGGTGCGGTAAAAAATGACCATTTCATTTAGGGGGATGCCTTCAGAATGGTAGTTCAGCATTTTGTTGATTACAAAAATGGCTTCGGCTTTTTCATCCAGTGCGGTAAAAAATTTAATTTTTTCACCGGCGCCTTTACTGGACCAAAGATTTTTTTCAAAGCGGCTGAAATTGTTGCGGATCAAGGTGTTGGCCGCATGCAGGATATTGCCGTGGCTGCGATAGTTCTGTTCTAACCTGATCACTTTGGCGCCGGGATAATCCTTTTCAAAATTCAAAATATTGGTAATCGATGCCCCCCGCCAAGAGTAGATTGATTGGTCAGGGTCGCCTACGACAAATAGATTTTTTTCTTTAGCTGCAAGCAATTTCACCATTTCGTACTGGGCAAAATTTGTGTCTTGATACTCGTCGATTAATAGGTAGCGCCAGCGCTTCTGATACATGGCTAAAACATCGGGATGCTCCCTAAAGAGGCGGGCCGTTAAGAAAAGCAGGTCGTCAAAGTCAAGGGCATTGCTCTCTTTTAGACGCGATTGGTAATAGGAATAGACTTCGGGAAAGAGTTTGCCCAAGGCTCCAAAATCAGGGTCGTTTTGCGTAATATCGCCGGGCATTAAC
>JAEYWL010000095.1 GCA_023428915.1 Verrucomicrobiota bacterium | reverse complement strand
ATAATCGCCCGATCCACCCGCACCTTCTCCTCTTGCTCTAATTCATCAACTTTTCTTTTCTTCTGCTGGCTGGGGACAATTACAGGGGTTGTCATAGGCATTAGTGTTAGATTATCGAGAAATTCCTTGGGGGTATCCTCATCAGGCTCGATTTCGTTTGTTTCCAAGGCTGTTAAGCGGGTTTGAAATTCTAGCAAAGTGCGGTAAACCTTTTGCAAATTGGCTATGGTTTTAGTTGAAAGCTCTTTTGGGGCGTCAAGTTGGCTGTAAAGGCGATTTACTTCTTGAAGGATTAGCTGAAATACCTGAGGCTTTTTAGTAAAGCTGCGCAACTGTTCAGCAAACTCCTCAACATCTTGACTTTCAGCTTTTTTTTCCAAAGCTTTTAGGGAATTTTCAAGTTCTATTTTTTTCTGCTTCCAATTAGGGAAATAGTACCCCGTTATATCAGCTTTGGCTATAAAGTCGTCGCACTGTTCTTTTGTGGCAACTTCAAGAAATCTGCCGGCTAAGCTCAAGTTATTTAATTGATTAATGAATCCGGTAAACTCTTCCACCGGAATATTTGGCACAATGGCAATGATCTCTTTTTCTACAAAATAGGGGGCAAATTTTAGCACATTAGGCCTCAATGTTTCCTCTGCTGTGTATACGGCTAAGCTGGCAAGAGAAATTTTATTCAGAAATGTGCGTACTTTGCGCTGCATTAGGTCAGCACCGGCCCCTGCCGGGATTCTGCTCACCCATTCATTGTAGTACAAGATGAAGGCTGTTTGCGGAAGCATGGTCCAGGCCGGGAATTGGCCGATCGGATCGCCCGCCTCATTCATAAGCTCTCCAGCCGGGAGAGTAATAAGCTCCTGAAGCCTCTGCTCCTTTTCTAGAGGGTTTATCTCTGCTACAATAGACTTTATAAGAGCAGCAGGAAAACAAGCGAGCAGTTCAATTGTAAAGACATCTTCTGGTATTGCAGTACGGTTAACTAATAGATATTCTCTTAAGTCCTGAAAGTGGGATAAATATAGTGCACGGGCTAAATAGACCCTATCCTCATATGGGCTTTTAAAAATAGCATCTAAAAATGCTGTTTTATCACTGCCGGCCATGACACCAGCGATCATTTTTTTTATTAAAGGCCCTTGCCTTGCACTGTAGAATGCACTAAGTATCAAAGGAATTCTATAGGCAGCAGGGCATGCAGCCGCAATAACCTCAAAACTCTCCTCCTCCAAAGCAATCACCTTTCTAAAAAAGCGGGACGAGCCTATTTGCCATATATGCTGGGGGAGTTGCTCTAAAAAAAGCATCGACTCTGAGGAAGGCATTTTCATAATCAGATCCGCTGGAGTATCGCCTTCGGCATCCATTGTGTAGAATAAATCTTGGATGAGGCTATCTTTACGCAGCTGCAATAATATTGAGAAGTATTCAACATCTTCCTGAATAACTGCAGCATGCATAGGGGTATACCCAAAATTATTTTCAACAAACATCTCATCTACAACAGCCGAGGAAAAATTGCTCATCAACATATGCATCTCCTTCTCTAACAAGTCGGAAGCTGCAATTTCATGCAGCAAAGTCGCTCCACCAGAAGTTTTTAATTTGGCCAACTTCCCAAATTCCTCGTTAGGGTAATAAAGCAGCAAGCGAAGAGGTGTTCGGCCAAGCTCAAAAGGGTTGGCTGCAAAGTATTTTTTGCGCTGGCTTAAGCTGGAAGCGGCCAGAAAAACAGCCATTTTGTTTTCATCAATTTTCTCTATCCCTGAGGCAAGGGCAGCAAAAAGGGAGTCCGGCAATCTGGGAACGATAGTGTATATCGGCATTAGGCTTGCTTCTAAAAGCTCACTGGAGAACTGGTTAAAAATGTAATCGAACAAGTTAACAAAATGAGCTGCATAATCTGGTTTTGTGGCCGCAAAAGCGATTGTCAAAGGGGATTGCTCTTCCATAAAGACCAAGAACGCAATGATTTGCACCTTTTTTTGTTCGCTATTGGGCATGCTTAAAAGGCTAGGTAAAGCGCTTAGTGTGCTATTTAGCATTTTTTCGCGGGCAAGTTCGGAAAATGCAACTTTTGCAAGCAGCAAATTAAGCTTTCTTTGCAGGTCCTGAGAGACTTCTATCTGTGAAAAAAGCCCTTCGAGATTATTCCCGGAGAGCAGCAAGTAAACTCTTGGGTATTTTAGCAGCAGCTCTACCACTTGATGAGTCTGCGGCGTCAATAACAATGATTGGATGGCAGCATTTTGCAGAATTTCTTCGCGCCGCAAATCTAAAGAAAGGATGCCAAGCGATAAAGCTTCATGTAATATTTTAAAGGCAATTTCAGGCGTCTCTGCTAATTCCGTCAAACGCAGAAATAGCCTAAGGGGGACTTCAAATAATGGGATATGAACAAACAGCTCTTTGTTACTAGTGTCGATTAAATTTACGCACTCTTTATCAATGAGGGCACTCTTGGAAATTGCAGCCCCGGCTAGAATGCCTGGAACCATAGCAGGGTGATTGCGCAAAGCAAACGCTAAAGCAGGCATTTCTGTACCTACCCCTAGCATTTCCTTATGCAAATCAGGGGGGCAATTAACAAATAGTGCTGAAATAGAATCTGCAGCTCCTTTTTGAATAGCGTATTGCATAACAGAAAACCCTAAGCTATTAGGCTGCACTAAGGCCAGCTTCCGATGCTCGGGAACAGCATTAAAAATAATGGGAATATGAACGAAATGATTAAATAAGACTGCTTTTTGCAATACTGTATGGCCGTTTTTATCTTCTTCTAAAAGCTTTGCAAAAGCCGAATCGCCCAGCAAGTTTATTGCGCGTTTTAGCACCTCGGGATTTACATTGCGTGCAGCTGCATGCAAGGGATTTTCGCCCCCTACTTTAGAAAAAAGCTCATCTTTCTGCTCTGCTGGACAAATCTGCCATAGGCGTACCACAGCCTGCGGGTTTTCTTCCATACAAGCCAGATGCAGGGCATTTTTATGCTCGAGAAAAAAATCGGGAAACTTTTGCAGAAAACGCTGGCCCCAAAGGGCAAACAATTGGTTATCCTGCGCAGCAAACATCTGCAACAGTTTTCCGGCTACGGTTTTAAAAGGAAACGTATTAAATATATCATCATGATGGGAGAGGAAATAGTGCAGGATATCGGGCGACTTGTCTCCTATTTGCCCGCAAAGTTGAAGAAAACTCTCAGCGTTCCCAGGGCGGCAGTTATTTTCCAGCTCCGCAAATTCAGCCGACCATACTTTTCCAATAACTCTTTCCAGGCGTTGAGCAAGGGCATCATCTTTTATTTCTATTTTAAAGAGGGTGCGCTCCAAAAGAGGGTGGTTTTGACTGGTCCATTCGTGATGTTCTTCGATCCAGTCGAAAAATTGTATAGCAGAAGCGGTATTCTCATTTAAAAATTGAGGCTGTTCAAGCCATTCCAATATTTTACTATCTGCATTTTTATTTATTTCCATAA
>JAEYWL010000080.1 GCA_023428915.1 Verrucomicrobiota bacterium | reverse complement strand
ATCCCATCCCGAACTCAGAAGTCAAGCCTCTCATCGCCGATGGTACTGCACGCAAGAGTGTGGAAGAGTAGGACGCCGCCAGTTTTTTTTCCGGCCAGTGATTGCAAAGTCACTGGCCTTTTTTTTTATTTTGACCACAAGAGATTTAGCTAGAAGTTATTCAAGAACCTTAGTGATAAAGAGACCTTAGGGACAATAGGGACGCCAGGGACAAAGAGACTGGCGCGAGGACATTCATAAGCCTCATTTCTGTCCAAACTTTGGGGTCCACCTTAAAGGCGCTTAGTCCCTTTGTCCCTGGCGTCCTTATTGTCCCTAAGGTCCATTGTCCCTTTAAGCGCCTAATTCAGGGTTTGGTATTCGCTTCTTGCTTTCAAAAATTAGATCAAGATTAAGATCAAGATCGAGATTAAGATCAAGATATTGTCCCTAAGGTCCATTGTCCCTTTAAGCACTTCTCAGGAGTCTGGTAAATAAGCCCGTCATTGCGGCAGCGATGGCGGTAGTTAGCCAGAATTATGTATTTGCTGTTTTTTTAGGTTCTGACGGGTGTTTTTTTGATGGAGTTGATGAACAGAACAACACCGGCAATAATGAAAGGCAGGCTTAGCCATTGCCCCATCTGCAGGGAAGAGCTATCCCAGATATTGGGCTGGTGGACTTTGACAAATTCGATCAGAAAGCGAGAGCCAAATATAGTGAGGAATAAAAGGCCCACAAAGAAACCTGTGCCAATCTTTTCCCGAATATATTTCCAGCAAATTAATAGGGCGATGAAGACTAAGAAATATACTCCGGCTTCATAGAGTTGAGCCGGATGCGAGGGAATATTGGCTTGGCCGTCCATTGGATGGCCAAAACTAATAGCCCAGGGCAATTGTGTTGGCGTGCCCAGTATTTCCTGATTAAAGAAATTTCCCAGGCGAATGAAAAAGCAGGCAATAGGGACGGCTATGCAAAAGGTGTCCATAAAAGCCAGAAAACTAAATCCTGGAAGGACTTGCTTTAATTTGCGGTAAAAGAGAAACAATGCCAGCAAAACCCCTAGCGTGCCGCCATGGCTAGCGAGCCCCCCTTCCCAGATATACAAAATGGACATAGGGTGTGCTCTATAATAGTCTAAATCGTAAAAAAGCACATGACCTAGACGGGCGCCGATAATTGTTCCCAGCACTACATACCAAGACAATCTGTCAACCACTATTTGCGCTATATCTTCCGCGGATAAAGAAGCATACTTGGGAGCGGCAAGTTTAGGGTTTTGCTTAATGGCATTTTTTATTAGAAAGAGCAGCATAAAGTAACTGAGGAGAAAGCCTGATGCGAAGAGCAGGCCATACCAGCCAATTGGGTGATTTATATAGGGTATTGTAAAGAGAACTCGATCTGGATCCCAAGATAATACAGCAAGCATTGACACCTCAAAAAAAAAGGCTCCTTAACTTTTGGTTAAGGAGCCTTAGAGTCGGAGTAGAGGGATTCGAACCCCCGACCTACTGCTCCCAAAGCAGCCGCGCTAGCCAAGCTGCGCTATACTCCGTTCACTCGAAAAACGAAAGATAAACATACACAATTCTCCTATTAATCAACAAGCGATTTTTTAAAATTTTATAAAATAGCCTCTAAAATGTATCTTGAATAACTTTTTAGAAAAATAATTGCTCCTTTGTCCTTAAAGGTTCCTGGCGTCCTTAGCATCCCTTCTCGTTGGATAATACATGCAGTGTAATTAAGAAATAGGAAATTAAATCAGCTGATGAAAATCAGGGGCTAAGCTATAATAATCGAAATTTATTCTAAACTGGGTAGGCCATGGATCAGATAGAACTTATTTTAGAACTTGTAAAAAACAAGTTATGGGGAGCTCCTCTACTTGTTTTAATCATGGGTACAGGCGTGTACCTTACTATTATCTTAAGAGGGCTGCAATTTAAATACCTTTGGTATGGAACAAAGCAAGTATTTGCCAAGCAACAGGCCGACTCCAAGGGAGATATCAGCCACTTTGAAGCGTTAATGACTTCACTTGCGGGCGCCATTGGTACAGGGACGATAGTAGGGGTCGCTACTGCAGTAGCTGTAGGCGGGCTTGGTTCATTATTTTGGATGTGGATTACAGCATTTTTTGGCATGGCCACTAAGTATGCCGAATCGATGCTGGCAGTTAAATATAGAAGTGTAGATAGCCGCGGTGAAATGTCAGGCGGACCCATGCAATATATCGCAAAAGGTCTTGGCTGGAAAACGGTGGCATTATTGTTTGCCCTTTTTGGGTCCATAGCCGCTATAGGCACAGGCAATCTTGTACAGGTTAACTCTATTGCCGACGCCTTAGAGAATGTATGGTCTATAAATCCTTGGGTTTCGGGTGCGGCAATTGCCATTTTAACCGGCCTGGTATTGATTGGCGGGGTTAAAAGTATCGGCCACCTGGCGGGTGTATTAGTGCCTTTCATGGCAATATTCTATATCATCGGCGGTGTCGTCATTATTTTTCTAAAATGGAACTTGGTGCCTGAGGCCATTCAGCTGATATTTACGAGTGCATTTGAAGGCCAGGCTGCAGCCGGCGGCTTTGCCGGTGCTACAGTCATGATGGCCATACAAATGGGGGTAGCGCGGAGTGTGATTTCCAATGAAGCTGGATTGGGCATCTCTTCGATTGCTGCTGCTGCGGCTATAACGGATCAACCTGCAAGGCAGGGATTGATCAACATGACCGGCATTGTGGCTACCATGATCGTTTGTACTTTTACTGGATTAGTTCTGGCCGTAACGCAAGTGGTTGGAAAAACAGATAGCGATGGCTATACCTTAAACGGCGCTTCGCTAGCAATTGAAGCCTTCAGCAGTACATTGCCTTGGGGCGAATACATTGTAACGATAGGGTTAGTGCTTTTTGCCTGGACGACAGTAGTTGCTTGGGCCTATTACGGCGAAAAATGCTTTGAATACTTACTCGGTGAAAAGGCTATTATTCCCTATAGAATTCTTTACACGTTGCTGGTAATTCCAGGAGCTGCAATCAACTTGGAATTGGCTTGGCATGTAGCCGACATCTCTAATGCCTTGATGGTAATACCAAACTTAATTGCCCTGATTGCATTAACAAAAGTGATTAAAGCTGAGACTAAATCTTTTATTGAAACTATCAATCTTAAACCTGAAGAGGCTTAAACTACGATGAGTGATTCTACCTATATTTCCCTGCTAAAGGGATTAGATACAATTTATAGCTGGGTTTGGGGAGCTCCTCTCCTAATTTTACTAACCGGGATCGGGTTGTATTTAACCTTTGCATTACGAGGGCTGCAGTTTCGATATTTGGGGTATGCGCTTAAATTGGCTTTTGGTTGGCAGCATGCTAAAGAAGGGAAAGGGGATATCAGTCATTTTCAGTCGTTAATGACTGCATTAGCTGCTACTATTGGCATTGGTAATATTGCCGGTGTGGCTACAGCCATTACAATTGGGGGATTCGGCGGTTTATTTTGGATGTGGGTAACCGCGTTAATTGGCATGGCCACAAAGTATGCCGAAGCTGTTTTAGCTGTAAAGTACCGCATAGTTGATAAGCGCGGCGAGATGTCCGGCGGCCCCATGTATTTTATTGAGAGGGGGCTCGGTTGGAGGTGGCTGGCGATAGCTTTTGCACTTTTTGGGGCCATAGCCTCTTTCGGCGGCGGCAATATGCTGCAGGCTAATTCTGTTGCTGATGCCGTATATAGCATGTTTAATGTCGATCCGTGGATTACCGGCGTGGTTATTGCAATCTTGACAGCTTTAACTTTGATTGGGGGGATTAAGAGCATTGGCACAGTAGCTAGCTGGCTCGTTCCTTTTATGGCTTTTTTGTATATTGGAGGAGCCAGCATTATCATTGTCCTAAAGTTTGACCGAGTGCCTGAAGCTCTTTCAATGATTTTTACTTCGGCATTTAGCGGGCAGGCCGCATTTGGGGGCTTTCTTGGCGCTACCATGGCAACAGCCCTGCAAGTAGGTGTTAGCCGTGGATTAATGACAAGTGAAGCAGGTTTAGGTACGGCTTCTATTGCAGCGGCGGCTGCTAAAACTGATGTCCCTGGCCGTCAGGCTTTAGTGTCAATGACTGGTTGCTTCTTAGCTACCATTATCATGTGCAGTGTTACTGGTTTAGTGCTAGGTGTTACTGATCATTTAGGAGTAATAGATGCAAATGGCCGCATCTTGACAGGTGCCTCATTGACTATTGCAGCCTTTCATTCAGTCTATTCTTGGGGTGGGTATGTGGTTACTGTGGGCCTAATCTTTTTTGCCTTCACTACCTTAATTGGGTGGGCTTATTACGGTGAAAAATGTGTCGAGTATTTGCTTGGTGAAAAATCAATCCCTTTTTATCGGATCTTGTTTTCCTTAGTGGTTATCCCTGGAGCAATCTTAGAGTTAGACGTTGTTTGGAAAATTTCAGATATTACGAATGGCCTCATGGCATTCCCAAACCTTATTGGACTCTGCGCTCTTTCTGGAGTAGTCATTAAAGAGAGTAATGACTTTATAAAAATCCTTAAACAGGAGCAATTAGAGAAAGAGGCCGGCAAACTTAAAAGATAACGTTATCCTTAAAACTATTCCTTACTTGAAATTTTAAAGAAATTTCTATATAGTAATAATAGGAAAGGGTATCAAGTATGAGAAAGTATCTACTGTTGCTAATCTTATTAGGTTTTTATCAGTATCTTGGAGCTGCAACATTAAATTATACACTTAGCAGCTCAAATGCAACAGCGTTTCCTTCTCATACAGTGTTGTTAAATAACAACATAAGCTCTTCTACTGTATTTAACTTCGCTATTCCTTTATTTAATCCCGTAAATGGAACCCTTACAGGGGTAAGTTTAACGCTGCCTTCAAATAGTGTTGCTTGGAAAACCAACTGGATTACAACCGGCTTGTTTGGCGTACAGCAGGTAACAGCTTCCTCAATGGGATTGTCTTTTAAGACATTTAACCAATCTATCAATCTGACACCAATAACGACTTCTAATGCTATTATTGGCAGCAGGACAACAAACCAAACCTTTAGCTGGACGGGCGGAACTCCGGCGTTAAATCTTTTTATAGGTACTGGTACATCTCCTTTGCAATTAGTAGATACCATTGCCGCTCATTTGGCAGTCTTGCCATCTATTGTTGTCAGTTATTCTATTCAATCGCTAAATCCTGCAAGCGGCATACAACTTGCGGATTTGCTTTATTTGACCTATACATATTCTCAAGCAGTACCTGAGCCTTCTACGTATCTCTTGCTGAGCTCCATGCTACTGGCTGTTTACTATGCTAAAATGCGCAGAAAGCAAGCAAACAATAGTCAAAAACATATTTAAAACTTTAAATTCGCTTTTTATCTGAATAAACCTAGCTTTTAATTAGATTGATAATTAATTAAATTTTAATTATAATGTTTTTGAGGGTGTTATGAAAAATTTACTTAGTTTTTTAATAATTCTGATAGGGATTCAGATACAGCTAAGCGGAGCAGTAATAAATTACACTATTAATAGTGCTAGTACAATGGCTTTTCCCCAAAAAACAGTTACATTAAATAATAGTGTAAGTTCTTCAACAGCGTTTAATTTTACTATCCCTTTATTTAATCCTGCCAGCGGCACACTTACCGGAGTGAGCTTAACTTTACCTTCTGATATCGTTAAATGGAAAACCAGCCATGTGACGACTGGCAAGGTACAACAAGTCACTGATTCAACTATCGGATTATCTTTTAAGACTTTCAATCAAACAGTAACTTTACCTCACATCACAACTTCAGAGGCCTCGCATGGCAGTAAGGTTACCTCTCAAACCTTCACGTGGACTGGCGGCTTGCCAGCCTTAAGCCTTTTTTTGGGAACTGGGACAGCCACTTTGCAACTTGTTGAAACGATAGCCGCCCATTTGGTGACATCGACTTCTGCTGTAGTTAGTTATTCTATTCAATCGCTAAATCCTAATAGCGGCGTGCAAATTGCGGATTTAATCTATCTGACTTATACCTATACTCAAGGTGTACCTGAGCCTTCAACCTATCTTCTGCTAGGTTCTATGCTGCTTGCTGTCAGTTTTACAAAAAAACGCAAGCAGAAAGCAGCATAGTTTCAAAGTTAATTGAGTCTATCCAACTTCTTAGATAGTTCTAACAATTCTGATTCAGCTTGGCGGAGCTGTTGCCGTTGTTTTTGAATAAGCTCGGCAGGCGCTCTACTGGTAAAATCGACATTATTGAGTTGCGTTTGCATCCGTTCAATAGCCTTTTGAAGTTTTTCCTGTTCCTTTGCCAACCGCCCCTTTTCTTTTTCAACCATTTCCTTGGGTAGGGGAATAATGATTTTAAGGGAATCAACGATGCCTGTAGCACTTAACCCCTCTATGCATTCTTCTTCACTGAATTGAAGAGTGCCGATTTTAACCAATGCTGTAATGATTGCTTGATTTGTTTCTGCGACCACTCTAGCGGGATGAGAAGCAGGGGCTGTAATTATGACATCTGTGACAGCTCCTGGCGGCAATTTCATTTCACCGCGAATATTTCTGATGGTGTAAATGATCTTCCCCATAAGTTCGAACGTTTCATCTATTTCTTTATTGATGTCTTCAGCGGAAATCAGCATAGGGAAAGGAGCGACCATGCAAGCCGGACAATGCAAGGCTTCAACTGTTTTTTTTGTGTAGGTGTCAGCCGAACTCAATTGAATATGAGGAAAACGGCTCTTTATTAATTGGAATAATTCTTCCGTAATAAATGGAGCCATAGGATGCAATAGCAGCAAAGAATTTACCAGCACAATAGTCAATAGTTTCTGCTTATTGATGCGTTCTTCCGAGGTGCCGGCTTTACCAAATAGAATAGGCTTTGAAATTTCCACGTAATAAGCGCAGAACTGATTCCAGAAAAATTCATAAGCCTCAGAGGCAGCCATGTCGAAAGCATAAGCCGCTAGATTGCGATTCACCTGATTGATGGTTCGGTTTAAAGCGGATAGCATCCAGCGATCTTCTAATTTCAGTATGCTTAAATCAAGTCCGCGGCCAAATTCTTCGCTTGTCAGATCTTGCAAGTTTAACAACACAAAGCGTGCGCCATTCCAGACTTTATTGGCGAAATTTTTATACTCTTCAAATCTTCGGCGATCCAGATCAATTTCTCTGCCTTGAGGAGAGCTTGCGCAAAGCGCCATGCGCATGGCATCCGTGCCGAATTGCTCAATGATCTCCACCGGGTCGATAATGTTGCCTTTTGATTTGGACATTTTTTCCCATTTACACTGCACATCATTAGGAAAAGGTTTGCCAAGGTCATAGCTTAAGCGTTCTTCATCGCTAACATAAGTGATGCCGCCGCCCTGGTTATTTCTCCAGTAAGATTTGCCATAGATTAAGCCATGTAAAAATACATCCGGGAATGGGAAATTGCCTGTGGCGTATTCTCCCATAAAGAGCATGCGAGCCACCCAGAAGAATAAGATATCGTATCCGGTAACTAAGACAGAATTTGGATAAAACTTTTCAAATAGAGGGGTAGCTTCCGGCCAGCCAAGAGTAGAAAAGGGCCATAAAGCTGAAGAAAACCAAGTGTCCAGTACATCTTCGTCTTGTATCCATTGGCCTGGCTGCAGCTTGACTATTTCCGGCTCGCCTTGCCCCTCAAAGCAAACCATTTCCTCCGGATTGTCGCGGTTATACCATATGGGAATTCTATGGCCCCACCAAAGCTGGCGCGAGATGCACCAGTCGCGCAAGTTATTTACCCAATGGAAATATACGCTTTCCCACATCTCAGGAATAAGGCGCACTTTTGCATTTTCGACAGCTCTACGCAGTTTTCCGGCAAAGCCATCCATGCGCACAAACCACTGTTTAGACATGTAGGGTTCGATAACTGCTTTTGAGCGGTAGGATAAGCCGACGCGAAGTGTGTGCGGGTCGACCTTTACCAATAAACCCTTGCTGGAAAGTGCTTCAACAACTGCCTTGCGCCCTTCTTCCATGCTTAAGCCGGCAAATTGCCCCCCGTTTTCATTGATTTTGCCGCATGGGGTCATAATATTAATAAAGGGCAATTTATGTTGGAGGCCGATCTGGTAATCGACAGGATCGTGTGCCGGTGTAATTTTCACCATGCCGGAGCCAAAAGCCGGATCAATGCGGTGGTCGGCAATAATCGGAATTTCCCGATTCAAGAAGGGGTGCTGCACTGTTTGGCCAATGAGATGGCTATAGCGAGGGTCTGACGGGGAAACAGCTATACCAGTATCTCCCAGCATTGTTTCAGGGCGTGTAGTGGCTACCATGGCATAACCGGAGCCATTGGTTAAGGGGTAATTAAAATACCACAGCGAGGATTGCCGCTCTTCATATTCTACTTCATCATCGGCAATGGCCGTTTGCGTCACAGGATCCCAGTTTACCAGATAGTCGCCGCGGTAAATAAGCCCCTGGTCATAAAGTTTTTTGAACATGGCACGCACAGCCCGATTATTGCCCTCATCCATAGTAAAGCGCAGCTGCTCCCAGTCGCAGGATGAACCCACCCTTTTTAATTGCGAGAGAATGCGGTCCTGCTTTTCTTCTTTCCAGGTCCAAACATGGGTTAAAAACTCCTCGCGGGTATAATCGGTGCGCTTTTTATTTTGCGTTTTGATCAGATGCCTTTCCACTACTGTTTGGGTAGAAATCCCTGCATGGTCAGTACCTGGAACCCATAAAACTTCAAAACCGGACATCCGTTTCCAGCGGATGAGAATATCTTGAATCGTACTGACAAGCGCGTGACCCATGTGCAACGCCCCTGTGACATTAGGCGGGGGCATGACAATACAGTAAGAGGGTTTTTTTGAAGCGGGATCACAGCTAAAGAAGGCGCCTTTTAGCCAAAACTCGTAGATTTCGGTCTCTTTTGAAGGCTCGTAAGCTTTGGGAATTTCATCTTCTGGTTGGGTTGTCATGGAAGCCACCTTGCTTTAAAAGTTCTCGCACAATCATAGAGATTTTATGTGCAAGAAGCAAGCAAGGTCTTAGGATTTTACGGATGTTCTGTTGAACATCCGTAAAAAGGAATTAAACCAATTTAGATCGTTCAAACCGAGCTTTTTCTTCTGCTAAATCCGTTTTATCAGATTCTAGCTTCTTGAAATCTTTAGCGTATTGTATCCTTCTTTCGTTAAGTTCGTTGTTTTCTTGTTCAATTTGCTTTTTTAATCTTTCATAACCGAGGGTTTGCTCTTTAAAATCCCGTTTTTCTTTTTGCAAGCTCTGAGAGCCGCTTTCTAAATCCCTTTCACGACGGGCTATTTCGGCTTCTCTTTTGTTTAAATAATCATTTTGGGGATTTAGTTTTTCGAGGAGATATTGCCCCAGTTTTTCATTTGCCAGCTGGCCTATGAGCGCAGCCGCTGCCGCCACAAGTACCCCTACGGGAGTTAAAGGAGCGCCTAAAATGACTGCCATGCCATTTGCGAAAGCTCCAGCTGCTAAATAACCGCCAGCCTTAAGCACATAAATGCCGTATTTAAAGTCCGTTATTTTTCTGATGTACTCGGTTGTAAACGACTGTTTTGCAAGAAGTTCTTTAAAAAGCTCATAGGTAATCTGGGTTAAGCCTGACATAGCACCTAAACGCAAGGGAGCTATAAAGCCTATGGCATATCCGCTAAGAGTGCCTATACTAAATGGTATGGCGGCTTGTTGCAGATGATAGCCTGCTGCATTCCCAATATTTTTGATGTTTTCCATTCTTATAACCTGTTCCTTTCGTGTCAATTTTCAAATTATTATTACGGTAACAAGTTAACTATATGGGAATTTTTTGACTAGGGTGAATTTAAATTTATAATTATAACGAGCAGACGAGCAAAGTTTGTGTGTATTATTATTTTGAAAATAAAAGTTAGATTTTTTATTATGAAATTAGTGGTTAGTTTAATTATTGTTATGTTCTTAGAATAAAATCTTGTATCTAGCACTTGTGTTGTTCGCAAAAGCATTACTATGACATTTTAGGGAGAGTTCATTATGAACAAATGTCTGATAGCTTTTGCCGAAGCTTTGTGTTCCGGCAAATTTTTAATGGTTTCTCGCAATGGCAAATGGCATGAAGGCGGTTTTGCTGAAAAACTATTATTTTCTGTGGCATATTTTAAAAAAATCCGATTAAGAGCCATCTGTAATCACCTGCTTTCCATGCTTGAGGAAGAGGAAGCAAATTCCAATTTGTCCTCAGTCATAATAAAGGCGGTAACTATAGGTATTGAAGAATGCAAGTTGCTTGCCAATGAAGCTATTTATAAAAAATTGTTTCTTGCATTCCTGGCGTATGGTTACAGAACAAAGCAGCAAATGCCAATCTTTCAAAGGCAATTACAAGTACACTCTCAAGAATTTGTCGAGCTCTATCATCGGGCATTAGAGTGGAAAATGGCACGCCGGATTTTTAAGGAAAATTTTTTGACTGATGATGAACTGCAAAATATTGAGATGCTTGCCAGTTATATTCAGTATCGGAACCTTCTCCTTTCGGATAAAGAAATATTCGAAGAGGCCATGCAATGGTCTATCCAAAACCGCAATCCAATAGAGGCCTTGATTGAGTTTCCTGCCACCAGCAGGAAACTGATCGCTGCAGGGCTTGATAAACGCATAGGCAGACTAAAAGATAGCGGCCTCAAAATTTTGCAAAAAAATGGCGTTAAGATTTTAGCCCTTCCTTTTGAAGGAAAATATTTTTCCATTCTAAATCCAGAAGCAAAAATTACTTTTAGAGGGCAATACACTCTTTCAATCATGCAAATTTTTGAAGTGTTTGCCAAAAAAGAATTTTATGCAGGGAATTTGGAATATTTACAAGGCGGCATTACCAACTGGAGCGTGCACCACTTGGGGTATTGGGATGAAGAAGAAAGACAGTATCAGCGTATTGATCTAAATAAGCATAATTGGTGGGAAAATTTGCCTGCTTTTGAAATCCTTAGTGTTCAGGAGGTGGAAGCGCGTTACAGTACTCAATTAAAGGGATTGCCCTGGATTGTCGCTGCAAGCGCTACTCGAGAGTTTCTTAATTTAAATCTGGAAAACACTCATGCCTTTCTTGAAGTAGCAATTCCGCAGGGCATGAGCTATGCCATTTATAATTTTGGCAAATTTGGCTTTGAATATCCATTGCGTCCTATAGAAAAGTTAACTCGAGCATGCATTGTGCAAACTGCAACAATTGCCTACCCTGATGAAAATGTATTTTACAGTCAGAGGCAAACTGTTTACCATCCCTTTATCTTGACGGAGGGGCAGGGGCGTCGCGTATTAGAATCTATCCGCCGCGACATGGAGCTGTCGCGGGGCGGAAATCTCATCTACCAAATTCACTCGGAAAACTGTGCAAAATGGACCCATGATAAATTAGAAGAGGAATTAGGGGAACAAAATCTGCCCGACATGTATCGTTTATCGATGTGGGAAACTGAACCCACTGGTGTATTAGGCGCAATTTTTCAAATAATTCGCAACCTGCCTAAATCTTTTCGCCTAAAAACTCTTACCGCACTTCATTTTCCTTTCAACACCTGGAAAGGGGTGTGGGTTGAACAAAACGGCCAGCAGTCTTATAAAGCCTTAGTCTATGAAAAATTTTGGAGTACCGGCGTGGTGTATTTACCCGCTTTATTGCACCATAAAAAAGCTAATGGAACATTAGCAGTCGTGGTGCATGCATGTGTTTTAACCCAGCATATCTGGAAAATAGCTAAAAAAGATCCGCTTGCACTGCTTAAAAAAACAAAAATAACGATCCCCAGGTTTTTAATGCTTTCTGGAAAACAGCCAGCTATCAGTCACTTTATCAGCCTGTTGAAGTCTCTGTATTTGTCAGCTATAAGGTTAAGCAGGGAAAGGGTTTATCCGTTATGGATGTTACCTGCCAATTTATTAATAACTATTAAAAGAAAGGAGAGAATAGCGCAAAAAAATTAGGATGAGATTTTAAAACAGGTTCTCCCCTTGTTTTAAAATCCTAATCTTATTGATCTTTAATAATTTATAACTTAAACTTTTCACCTTGATGGAGGTAAGCCCTGAATTTAACATTCAGATCAGATGAATGAAGGATTATAAAGTTGGAAATAGCCGCAAAGCAGCAGCAATACATTACCTATGATTATCGCATTACGCAGCTTCTTAACGCTTGGCAAGATCCTGTCGCGCTTGCCAACGCGTTGACCCGTATCTTCCGCTATGGTGTCAAAATAGGGGGGCTTCTAACCCCAATACCCGCTGCTTTATTGCGAACGGCCCATGCAAGCTATTTTTTAGCTGTTTTGCGGCTTCCAATGACTTCAACTTTACTAGTGGAGGATTTAAGCAAAGCGATCAGGGAAAAAAAAAGATGCATTACTGTAACAAAAAAACAGGTAGCCAATAGGATCGGTGCGTTATCAGCGCAATGCTTTCAACTGTATAAAGGTTGTCATGCATTCTTGGGCTTTAACCCCTTAATCCCGCCTTTTGCGCTAGCGGTCTTCGGTCTGCTTGGCATTTGTTTTGCTGCTTTAAGTGTCTATAGCCATGGTAAAGCTATAGCAGCTTGCTGCCAGAAGCTAAATGCCAATTCGCACTTGAATAAGCAGTACACATATAAAATGTTTGCCCATAGCTTATCGGCATGCAGTACAGTATTAAATGTCGCCGCTATTGGAGTTATACAAGTACTTGGCGCTGGCCTGCCAGCTTATTTGCTGCTGGGGTATTCTGCTGCTCTGTCTGTAGCTAAATATAGCTGGATAAAGCCGCAAGCTGTTGGCGTTTAGTCCATTAAGTCTCTAAGGTTCATGGTGTCCCTATTGTCTATTGTCCATTAAAACCCAAGTTGCGCCCCTAAATCACGCTTGAACAGGCCTGCACTTGCCAATTGAAACGCTAAGCCCCTCGGCCAAGTCACGACTTGGCTCTTCGGGACTTATCCTTTCACTTGTCAAGTTCGGCAATGTTCAAGCGTGATTTAGGGGCGCAACTTG
>JAEYWL010000056.1 GCA_023428915.1 Verrucomicrobiota bacterium | reverse complement strand
TGGACCTTAACGACGCCAAAGACATTTACGACAAGCAATTGGCGCTTAGTCCATTAAGTCCATAAGGTCCATGGCGTCATTAAGGTCCATTGTCCATTTAAGCGCCTCACTCAGACTTATGCAACTGTCTCATAAGGTCCACGGCGTCCCTATTGTCCATTTCAAAGCTTAAGCTTGTTTGTCGATTGGTTTATTGAATTGTGCAGCGCACTCAACGAAGCGATTTAACTCAGCTTTGACATACGCTTCAAGTTGTACGGCGTAAGGATTTATCAAATCGCTAAAGGGCGCAAGATATTGTTTTACAAAAGCAGGCTGTTCATTTTCATTGGCATATATCATCGGGATTGTTTTCGGCAATCTGATCACTTCTACGAACATACAAATAATTGCTGCAGGGCCTTGATTTGCTTTTGCATACATCCAGCTTATAGCTCCCTGAAGCATGTGGTGTTTGCCGCATGCTATGTATTCGCGATTTTTTTCTGAATCCTGAACAAATTTTGTCAGAGCCTGGCCAAACGCATAATAGGCAACCCCCATTATGATTTGGGCTTGGCTGACAATTAACTTGGCTTCAGATACTACAAATTGTCCAAATATCGGGATAGCCTGCGCTGCACTCAAACCGAGCTGCAGCCTATCGATTTCACTGTTTGAATAATCTGCATGCATAATAAACCGTAATATTATTTTTGATTAGGACTGCTACTTGCAAGCTTGAAAAAACTTGACTGTTTGCGGCAATCTTATCACTTCCACCACAACAGCAACTATACCAAATGTGGCAGTATTTGCACCTGCATATAGCCAGCCTTTGACACCTTCTCTAAAATGGTAACAGCCTGCACGCTGCAAATCATGCCGAGTCATAAAGTTAACACCTGCGCCCTTTAAAATAACAGCTAAAATAAAAAAAGCTGCACCAGCTGCCATTTGTACACAACTAGCTGTACTTTTGATTGGCGTTACTGTAACTACTCCAACTCCTGGAATAGCTTGTGCAAGACTTAAGACACGTTGTCCTTGCTCAACTAAA
This sequence comes from Verrucomicrobiota bacterium, assembly GCA_023428915.1. GTDB lineage: Bacteria > Chlamydiota > Chlamydiia > Chlamydiales > JAEYWL01 > JAEYWL01. Next base: position 17,539 of record JAEYWL010000056.1, on the reverse strand, counting down.
GAATGGGTATAATGAAATGCTTGTGTTCTAAAAGGAACTAACAAACAATCTATTGGATTTGCCATAATTAAATATCTCGCCTATTAATTAAGTTAATACAAGCGAAATAATAATAAGGTAATGTTAAATCAATATTAAGATTGAGAAATTTTAAACAATAAAAAAGCGGAAGAAGAACTCTTCCGCTAAAACTGAGAATTATGGGCAAGCTTATGCAAAAATATGCACAAATTTGTCATAACCCGCATTAAGCAAATGCTGCGCTTGATGCATTTTTTCTTTAGCCATATCCAAATAAGGATCCATTTTCTCTTTAATGGGATCAACTACAGGTTTCAGAAAATACTCCACTGTGGGTGCATGCTGCTTAACTTTATTAACAGCCGGCTCGATATACTGATCAATAAAGCCTGGGTTCTCAGGATCCTTAAAGTACACGATTGTTGAAGGCAGGCGGATAATTTCAATCGCTAAACCAGCCAGGCCGCCTGTTGTAATATTAGCAACAGCATATAGCCAACTTTTAGCTCCTTCAATCATGTGGTGCTTGCCCTCTTTAACAAACTCCCTCATTTTCTCGGAATTATTGCCCATAGCCATCATGGCTTTGCCGTAGGCATAGAATGCAAGGCCTGCAACAAACTGCGCCTTACTCACAAGAGCTTTTAGGGGAGAAACAATAAGCGGACCGAAAACAGGTACTGCTTGGGCAATACTCAACCCTCTCTGCAGCTTATCCAATTGGGTATGAGAATAAGGATCTTTTTCATTGGGATTTTCAAGCAGCGCCCCGTTTTGAGCTTCGAGATCTTGAACAGGGGCATGCCCTTTCCCATCTAAACCAACTACCATAGCATTAACTCTCCTTTATTTTTATTAAACTAATAATGTATTACTAATTTCACTTATGCATTAATACAAACAACTTTTGTTTTCATGACAATATACTAACATTGCTGTGTTAACAAAACATTAAGGATGCATCAAATTTGAAAAATACTTCAGACTGCCTTGTGGAAATAAAAAAATTTATACAACTTTGACCCAAATAGCTAAAAACCCTTTTTCAGCTATTTCTTCCGGACTGCTCCATTGATGGTAGATTGCCTTGCCCGCTTCAACAGTCGATACCCCCGGCAAAGCTTCTTTTAAGGTAACCGCATTTAAATACTCGTCAAGGCTTAAATACCGTTCTACCTTTTCCACTTGCACCCAGAAACTGTCTTGTGCATCAGGGCTGTTGAACAAAATGCGATCGCCAGCTTGAATGGCATTATTTTTTTCAGATCCCTTGCGTCCTTCAACTCTTTTTTCTCCATTTTTGAGTTTGGTAAACCAAGGATTTTCGCAGGTGAGGGTATGGTCCATTTTCTTACCTATTAATTCTTGTAGCTTATGCAGAATTTGTTTAAAAGTAAACCATGGATCAGCAGAAGTATCAAGACATTGACGACCCGACTATCAACCCTGTACCGCCCAATCTTTCTTCCTGTGCCGCAACTAAGCAGTGGGTAAAGATAGGTACAAAGAACCATCACGGCATCAATATTCCAATTTTTTCTCTGCGCAGCGCAAAAAGCGCCGGAATCGGCGAATATTTGGATCTTCTGCCAATCCTGGACTGGCACCAAGAAGTCGGCATGGATGTCCTGCAACTTTTGCCCTTAAATGACACGGGACTCGACACCAGCCCCTACAATAGCTTAACAGCCAACGGGCTCAATCCCCTTTTCATAAGCCTGGCAGGCCTGCCAGGCTTTGATTCCAGTGAAAAACTCAAAGAGATCTACGCAGATCTGCAGGCCCTAAATTCGGAAAAAAGAGTAATGTATGAGGCTGTGAGAAAGGGGAAAGAGCAGTTCTTTCAAGAGTATTTACAAATTCATGGCAAAGAAATTGCTCAAAGCAGCGCCTATCAGCTATTCGAGAGTAAAAACAACTGGCTGACCCCCTATGCCCTCTTTAAAACCCTTAAAGAAACCAGCAACTGGCAATCTTGGCATGCCTGGGAATTGCAGCATCCTGAACACAACCAGGAATTATTTAATAAATTGCTAGACATGCATAAAGAGCGGATCGGCTTCCATAAATTTTTACAATTTTTTGCCTTTGAGCAACTCGGAGAGGTCAAGCAAAAAGCTGAAGCCGGTGGCATTCGCATCAAAGGGGATATCCCCATTCTCATAAGTGCTGAAAGCGCAGATGTCTGGTGCCACCCGCAATACTTTTACCACCATTTTGCAGCCGGCGCCCCTCCTGATATGTATAGCGCTGAAGGGCAATATTGGGGATTCCCGATTTACAACTGGCGTTCATTGGAAAAGCATGGCTACGACTGGTGGACCAATCGCTTGCAAGTGGCGAGCCAACTCTATCACCTCTATCGCTTAGACCATATTGTGGGTTTTTATAGAATTTGGGCTATCCCCGAAGGGAAAAAAGCCATAGAAGGGCATTATGTACCCGAAAACCCAGCTCTTTGGCTTGAGCATGGGGAAAAAATCATGAATATGATGCTGTCTTCCAGCGATCTTCTTCCTATCGGAGAAGACCTGGGGGTCGTCCCCAACCGTGTAAAAAATTCCCTAACGCGCCTCGGCATTTGCGGCACAAAAGTCATGCGTTGGGAAAGAGACTGGCATGGAGATAAAAGTTATCTTCCAGTGCAGAGCTACCCCAGATTAAGCATGACTACTGTTTCTACTCACGATTCAGACACCCTGCAGTTATGGTGGAAAGACTCTCCCGAGGATGCAAAGCTATTTGCTGCAAGCCAAGGCTGGTCTTATGAAGAAAAACTATCTTCTGAACAGCAGCTTGCAATTCTACGCATGAGCCATCAAAGCCATAGCATTTTTCATATCAACCTCCTGCAAGAATACCTCACGCTTTTTCCGGAGTTCTCCTGGGAGTCTCCAGAAGAAGAAAAAATTAATATTCCGGGCACCTTCAATGGCCATAACTGGACATATCGTTTTCGCCCTGCGATCGAAGAATGGACTTCCAGCTTACCCCTTCAGGGCGCCATCACCCATTGCCTAAGTCCGTAAACTATTTTCAGCTTTACCAATTCTATCAACCATTGTTATTTTGTATCATGAATTGTTCGACAAGTCACCGCACTCCAAATTGGTCCTAAGACCCTGAGATTATGATAAGAAAATTAACAAAGCTTTTACTTTTCACATCAATTTTATTTTTCAGTCCGGCGGCTGCACAGGTCTCCCCTGGCCAGGTTAAAACGCTGCATCACAGTTTGAACCCTAATTCTATTGCACAGCATTTAGCCTTATACGAGCTCTACCCAGATACAGAAGAAGGAAAAAAAGCCCTGCAAAAAGCTTGGATGTTGTTGACTGGCGGAAATAATATACAGAACTTCAGTACAATCCCCCTGCCTCAATCCAGCTCCACGCTGCAAAACCTAATTGCCATGGTGAATAAGCAGCCTCAGGAAACGATTATTTTAGAAGAACAGGAATTACAAATAATTGAACGGCTGGCAGCCAGACTTCCGCATACCAAATTGCGCGGCCATTACGCAACCAGTGAAGAAGAGGTTCTTAACCTTCCCAATGAGCAAATAGACTTGGCACGCGGCCTTTTTTTAAGCCAGCTGCCAGATGAGCCCCAAAAAATGCAAAAAATTAGGTCTTATGAAGCTGCAATCGACCTCATCGTTTTGCAGTTATTAGCCAAAATCCCTCCCGGGGCGACGCCGGCACAAAAAATAGCCATTATCAATCAGTTCATCTTTGAAGATTTGGATTTTCGCTTTCCTGCTAAAAGCACCTATGCCAAAGATATCGATTTGTATACATTTTTGCCCTCGGTTTTAGACTCGCGCAGAGGGGTCTGTCTGGGCGTCTCCATCTTGTATCTTTGCATTGCACAACGCTTGCAGCTGCCTTTGGAAATCATAACTCCTCCAGGCCATATTTTTGTAAGGTATCGCGAAGGAGAGATAATCATCAATATTGAAACGACAGCCAGAGGCATCAATCCTCCTTCTGAAATGTACTTAAGCGTCAATACGCGAAAATTAAAGGAGCGCAATATTCGTGAAACCATAGGTTTGGCTCATTTTAACCAAGCCTCGGTCTATTGGCAAAATGATGAGCATCATAAAGCTTTAGATTCTTACGCTATCGCCCGGAAATACATGGGTGAAGACCCTCTCCTTATGGAGCTGATGGCTTATAATTATTTATTTATCGGGGAAACAGAAAAAGGAAAAGCAATTCTCGCTGCTTTGACTGAACATATTCCCGATTATGCAGTTAGTAAAGAAACTGTTGCTGAAGATTTCATTAATGGCAAAGCAGATGCAAATGGAATTAAAGCCTGTTATATGAAAGTTGATGAAGACAGAAACTCCCTGCTCGAAAAAAAAGAAGCTTTGGAAAAAGTAATCGCCCAATACCCTGAATTTCGCTCAGGGATGCTGGCATTAGCCAATACACTTCTTCAATTGCATCAGGAAGGACAAGCCTTAGAACTCCTTGAAAAATACCATGATATCTATGCCGAAGACCCTACTGTGGAATACTATTTATCAGTACTGCACGGTAAACGGCTCAATTACCCAAAAGCATGGGAGCACTTGCAAGCAGCAGAATTATTAACTGCAGCAAGAGAACATTTTCCTAAAGCGTTAAGGTTAGTTCGCAAAGAATTAACCACTCTATCTCCTGAATAGTTTTGACCTAAATATATCTTTTATTTAATACTAATATCGTTTGTTTATTTTTTTAGGAGATAATATATGAAACACAAGAGAGCTTTTTTATTTCTCTCAATATTAACATTACTAGCCTTGACCCAGCCGGCGCAAGCAAAATGCCATCTTTCCTTTAACGTAGGCGCTTTTTTTAATCAGATCTTTACCCCGGAACCTTGCTTTGCCCCTGTTCCTGTTGCCGTACCGGTGATTCCGGCAGTCCCGGCCCCTATGTATGTACCTGTACAAGTGCCCGTGCAACGTGAAATTATTCGTGAACGAGTCATTTATTACCCGCAACCGATTATTCTTTCCCAAACTCAAAAAAGACCTCTTCCATGCGAATGCTGCAAATTAGCCGCTGCTCAGCCAAATAGCAAACAACGAAATGGCATATAAAAATATTGATATTAATCATACAATTAATTAAAATATTAATTGTATGATTAATATATTTTACCAATTCAAAACAAAATTAATCTCTTTAATCAATTCTAAACTAAATGAAGAAAATGATCTTCTTAAAAAGGAAATCATCGCCCTTCAGCTTGAGAAAGAGGGTATTCATACCCAATTAGACCAATCTATCACTCATCTTGCTAAAGAGATGTTCCAGGAACAAGAAAAAGTCACCGAGCTCGAGCAAAAACTCATTGAGCTGCAAATTCGTCTGGAAGAAACAACCAAAGAAAACGAAGAACTCAAAAAAAACAAATAACCAAAAGATAAGTCCCTTTCGCTTGCCTTTTTCCCCCTTCCTTCGTATCCTCGTCACAAAACTAGAGGAGGCATTATGAAAATCTACACACGCACTGGCGATAAGGGCAAAACTTCCCTGTTTACAGGACAAAGAGTCTCGAAAGACAATCCTTTCGTTGCCAGTTTAGGTACTGTTGATGAGTGTAATTGTGCAATCGGCGCTGCGTTATCTCAATTGCCCCTAGAAGCAAAATATGCCCCATATCGAGAACAGCTTGAAATTATTCAGCACGCCTTATTTGACCTGGGCGCTGCACTTGCAACTCCCCTCACTACCGCCGAAAAAAGCAAGCTGCAAAAGACGCGCTTCGATAAAGAGGAAGTCGAATTGCTTGAAAAATGGATGGATCAGATCGAAGAGCAGCTGGAACCGCTTAAAACCTTTATCCTGCCTGGCGGACACCCGGCAGGAGCTATGCTGCATCTTGCCCGCAGTATTTGCCGCAGAGCCGAGCGCTTAATTATACCTATCTATCAAAATGAAGAGGTTCCGGAGGCTATTTTAATTTATTTAAACCGGCTTTCCGACTACCTGTTCATGGTTTCTAGAATGGTCAATCATCTTACAGGCGTACCAGAAACCTTATGGGAGCATCACAAGCAAGTGAAGGCGTAAAGAACTAGTGAATGACTTACTCTAATTCTTTGTCCTGCCACTTGCCATGGGCTTTTATGAGCTGCACCAAGCGCTCGTCAGCGTCGGCGAAATCTATATCGCTCTCGATTTTAGTTTTGCCGACATATAGATCAATTTTACCTGGCTTTGAGCCCACATAACCAAAATCGGCATCGGCCATTTCTCCAGGTCCGTTCACAATGCAGCCCATGATGGCAATTTTCACGCCCGGAAGATGGGCTGTCCGTTGCTGGATGCGCTTTGTGACATCTTGTAAATTGAATAATGTGCGGCCACAGCTTGGGCAGGAAATGAAATCGGTTTTAAAGGTACGCATACGTGCGGCTTGCAGGATTGAGAAACTTAGATTGCGCAAGAACTGCACATCAAACGGCGCTTCTAAATAAACACCCTCTCCTAAACCATCTGTCAATAGAGCTCCATATTCAGCACCGGCCTGGATAATCAGGTCATCTTTTGAGCAGTTATAGGCAAATTGCAAAATGACGGGGATTTGAAGTTTATGCTGCTGCAGCCACTCAAAAAACTTACGGCTGTTATGCACCCTGTTTTCATTTGGCGCAAAGAAGATGACTCCCGGACAACAGCTTAACAGCTCTTCCCACTGATCCAACTCGTTCACCAAAATAGCTTTGGCACCTTCATTAGAACTTAGAGTAATCTGAAACCTTTCGGTCTGCTTTTTTTGAACACTTTCATGATAAGCAGTTTTTAATGGAATTATAGAGGCGGCAAAAGCAGTATTCTCTTTGGTAAAAATTCCTACACCAAGCTCCTGAAGCTGCTGCAATTTTTCTTGGGAAGCCTTATCCGAGGGCCATGCTTGAATACATAAAGCATCAGGAGTAGCTACTTTAAGTTTAAGACGCCCATTATTATCTAAGCAATCCAAGGAATGAAAGATACTATCTTCTTTTAGGGAGGTTTCAGATACATTCACAATAACCGAACCGTCGCGATGCAGTGAAAGTGTTTTAGGCAAGGCTACAGAACGGCGTTCGATTTTTTCAAAATTGCGGCAGGCCTCCTCAAAAGGGGCAATCCCTTTATTCAAATACGCCTCGCCAAAACTGACCAGGCGTTTACAAGGATCAATTTCAAACCAGGGATCTTCAGTCAGCGAGACTCGGATTGTATCGCCAATACCATCCAGCAGCAAAGCCCCGATTCCCATGGCAGATTTTATACGTCCATCTTCGCCATCGCCCGCTTCCGTTACACCTAAATGCAAAGGATAATCCCAGCCGAGCTTTTCCATTTCCGCTACCAATAAGCGATATGCTAAAATCATCACTTGCGGATTAGAGGATTTCATAGAAAAAATAATGTCGTGATAATCATTTTTACGGCAAACTCTCGCAAACTCCAGGGCGGACTCAACCATCCCTGCAGGCGTATCGCCATAGCGGTTCATAATACGATCAGAAAGGGAACCGTGATTAGTGCCAATCCGCATAGAGCGCTTATTTTTTTTGCATTTTTCGATAAGCGGAGTAAATTTTTCTTCGATGCGCTCCAGTTCTTCCTGATAAGAGGCATCGTCATATTCAATTACCTTAAAACTTGCCCGTTTATCCACATAGTTGCCGGGATTAATGCGGACCTTGTCAGCAAAATCAGCCACTCTCATGGCAGCAGGTGGAAAAAAGTGGATATCAGCCACTAAGGGAATAGTATACCCCTTGCGAAGCAGGCCATTTTTTATCTCTTCGCAAGCATCGGCTTCTTTCATTCCCTGCACTGTCACTCGGGCAATCTCGCAGCCGTAGTCGGCAAGCTTAACGATTTGTTCAATCGTCGCCTCCACATCGCGGGTGTTCGATGTTGTCATTGACTGGATTCTAACGGGATTATTCCCGCCGACCCCTACGTTGCCAACCATGACTTCGCGGGTTTTTTTACGAATTGTTTGATAAATGGAATTGCAATATTTCATAAAAAGCCCAAATTAATTAATTTATTAAGTGAGTAGCATAAAGCAAAAGACATAATTATTCAAATCATCTCAGAGACCCTGAGTGCTGCCTTCCAAGGGTCGGAGGAGTTTCCTATGGGACAAAGTTTCACAGACGCAGCCGCAAGTTGCCTTCAACAAGCTTTTACTGATGCCCAAAAAAGAAAAAACACTGAAGTTACTGAAAATCATTTATTAGCTGCTTTTTTAGCCGAGCCAGATGGATACTTTAATACCCTGCTTGCTTCATTGCAGGTTGACAGCAAGGGTTTATTACGAGATGTAGAAACACATTTGACAAAGCTGCCTACCTATGCTGGTGCAGAGCAAGCACCGGCTGCGGCGCGCAATTTACAAGCGCGCATCCAAGAGGCGCAGGGCATTGCCGATAGCTGGAAAGACACTTACATAAGCAGCGACCACTTTTTTCTAGCTTATTGGAAAAGTGCCGGCGAGCCATTTTCAAATTGGAAAAGCAGAAGCAAAGCTACCGTAAAAGATGTAGAAGCAATAATAAAAAAAATTAGAGGTGATCGTCATATGGATTCTCCTACCGCTGAAGCTAGTTTGCAAGCCCTCGAAAAATTTTGTAAAAACCTGACCAGCTTAGCTAAAAATGGCAAGCTCGACCCTGTAATCGGCAGGGATGAAGAGATTAGGAGAACCATACAGGTACTTAGCCGCCGCACCAAAAATAACCCCATGCTGATCGGCGATCCCGGTGTCGGAAAAACAGCGGTCGTTGAAGGATTGGCGCAGCGTATCGTTTCAGGAGATGTACCCGATTCTTTAAAACAAAAACAGCTGTTTGCCTTAGATATGGGCTCGCTCATTGCCGGCACAAAATTCCGCGGAGAATTTGAAGAGCGTTTAAAAGGGATTTTAGAAGAAGTTGAAAAAAGCGAAGGGCAGACAATTCTATTTGTCGACGAAGTGCACACCCTGGTGGGAGCAGGGGCTGCAGAGGGCGCCATGGATGCCGCCAACCTGCTAAAACCGGCGCTAGCGAGAGGCACTTTACACTGTATTGGAGCAACTACGCTGAATGAATATCAAAAATATATAGAAAAAGACGCTGCGCTGGAACGCCGCTTTCAACCTGTGATTGTGCGGGAACCTTCTCTGGAAGATACTATTGCCATTTTGAGAGGACTAAAAGAGCGTTACGAAATCTATCACGGCGTGAGAATTACCGAATCAGCCCTGCACGCTGCTGTATTCTTATCCAATCGCTATATAACTGACCGTCATCTGCCGGATAAAGCAATAGACCTTATTGATGAGGCAGCCAGCCTGATTAGAATGCAGCTGGGAAGCCGCCCTCTTCCCATTGATACAAAAGAACGCGAACTCTCCAGCCTAATCGTCCATCAAGAAGCTTTAAAACGCGAAGGCAGCCAAAGCTCAAAAGCAGAGGCGGATAAACTTGAAACGCGCATTGCCCAAATTAAGGAAGAACTTGCTGTTTTGCGCGAGCAATGGAATCAGGAAAAAAAGATTATCCAGGAGGTCAAAGAAAAGAAAAATAAAATGGAGCAGCTGCGCTTTCAGGAAGAAGAAGCGGAAAGAAAGGCGGACTACAATAAAGTAGCCGAAATCCGCTACAGTGTGCTGCCAAAGATGCAGCAAGAAGTTGAAGCTGCCGAAGAGAAGTTGCGGGATAAACCCAACCGCTTGCTTCAAGAAGAAGTCGATGAAAATCTAATCGCCCATATTGTTTCTAAGTGGACAGGCATTCCGGTTCAAAAAATGCTCGAAGGAGAAGCTCTGAAGCTGCTTAACTTGGAAAAAGAGCTGGAAAAAAGGGTTGTAGGACAAGACCTTGCTGTTACAGCTGTCAGCGAAGCCATTAGACGCTCGCGGTCAGGCTTGAGTGATCCTAATAGGCCAATCGGCGCTTTCCTTTTCTTAGGCCCTACCGGGGTGGGTAAAACAGAGCTGGCAAAAGCATTGGCTATTCAGCTCTTTAACCAGGAAGAGGCCCTGATCCGGCTGGACATGTCCGAATACATGGAAAAGCATAGCGTCTCAAAGCTAATCGGCTCGCCTCCAGGTTATGTCGGATATGATGAAGGAGGCCAATTGACGGAGGCTCTAAGAAGAAGACCTTATGCCGTTGTGCTGCTGGATGAAGTCGAGAAGGCTAATCACGATGTATTTAATATTCTACTGCAAGTGTTCGACGATGGCCGTATTACCGACAGCAAGGGACGCACTGTAAATTGCAAAAACGCCCTTTTTATTATGACCTCCAATATTGGCTCGGATGTGCTGCTCGAAAAACTCGAAAAATCCCGCGACAGCTTTACAAAAGAGGCCTTAATGGCCCTGCTTGAGCCTATTTTACGTCAATATTTCCGCCCTGAGTTTCTCAATCGCCTTGACGATATTCTGCCTTTCCTTCCCTTGAAGAAAGAAGATATGATCAAAATCGTCGAAATTCAAATGAACCAGCTCGTTAAACGCATGGAAGAGCGCGATATCGTGCTTACGTGGGATAAGGCGGTTTTACAGTATCTTGCCGAAGAAGGATATGATCCTTATTTTGGAGCACGCCCCTTAAAACGTTTGATTCAGGCCAAAGTAACAAACATGCTAGCCAGTGCTATTCTTGAAGGTAAAATCCAATCAAATAGTGCGATAGAATTAGTATTAAAAGATGAAGAGGTCAATTTTAAACTGCTAACATAAAAATATTCTTCAACTCAAAGAATTGTAGTTAAGCAGCTTATGATAAAATTGATTTTGCCGAGTTGCTAAATTAACTCAATTCTGATGTATAATACCAAATGGGAAGATTACATATATGATCATTCCCAGGAGGTTTTGTATGAATAGAAAACTCTTCTTATCTGCAATACTCGGATTAGTATTGACTACAGGCGGCATGTATGCACAAATGACCGATAGCAATGCCAGCGTTAATTCAAATGCCGCCACAACTTCCTCCGGTGAGTTTATGCAAGGTCAAACTATGCATAATTCTGCCGATATGCCGCAAAGCACTACAGATGTCAAAACTACTGCACCTTCTGCAACCTCTTCAACAGGTGAATTTATGAACGCACCTGTAAACACTGACGCTAACAATGCAAGTGACACTCCCTCTACGACAGAATTCAGACATAGCGCTTCTGACGTGAATGTAGATATGGAACATGGAAATGTACTAGACCACGGCAATGGCCCTGATGTTAAGCATGACTTCTTTTTTGGCACAAACCGCGATTTCCATAACCAGGTCAGAGAAGTGATTGTGGCTGACCCAGCTATGGCACCATTTGCTGATAGCATTGATGCTGTAAACTGCAACGGCAACTTAGTGCTCTTTGGAGTTGTTAACGACGACGCGTTAAAAGCAAAAATTGAAAACCGCGTCAAGGCTCTTCAAGGAGTCAATAATGTGCAAAATAAAATCATGGTAAATAAAACAGCTGTTGCCCACTAAGAGAGGCCTTAGCTGAGGTTTATGGCAGCGAAACTCTTCTTTAAGAGGGGTTTCGCTTTTTTATTACACGTCTATTAGTCCATGTAAGTTTCTACGCGGGAGCGCAGGGTGCGCATCATGGCAGAATGGCGCCAATTTTCGTCTAAGCTGACTATATAGGCTAAAATTAGCATTAGCCCTAATGTCGGGCTAAATACTGCAATTAGCAACCCTGTAGATAAAGCAGCAGCGACCCTGACAAATACCCACATTGTGCTAATCGATTGATTGATTTGCGGATTGCGGTATAGAAAAAAAGCGCCGATTACAGCCAGCAGCGCAAATAAACATAATAAAAAAGCTGTCCATATTGCAGCACAAGCCCCTACGATCAAAGCCAGGATTCTAAATCCCAATTTGGCTTTCGAGGGTTGTTGAGGGTGGATTGTATGCGAAAAATTATCATAAGGCTCATCTGAATTCTCAACGATAATGATTTCCGGCTCTTTTGCTTTGCCTTCTTCCGAAGGCGGCTCTTGTGGAGGCATTTTGTAAATAGTCATGACTTCGGTCTTCGTTTAATTTTATTAGCGCCATTTAATGCTGCAATACGATAACCCTCAGCATATGTAGGATAATTAAATACTTGGTCGATAAAATAGTCAATGTGTGCTTTATAACTCATAGCAACTTGTCCGATGTGTATTACTTCGGTTGCACCTCTGCCGATAATGTGGATGCCAAGAATTTCCAAAGTCTCGGCATGGAATAAAATCTTAAACAGTCCCACATTACTACCTGCAATGTGGCTGCGGGCTATCTCATAATAATAGGCGCGGCCAACCTCATAGTGATAGCCCAATTCTTTTAATTCATCCTCGGTGTACCCGCAAGCTGAAATTTCCGGGATTGTGTAGATTCCGATAGGGTATAAAGTAGGAAAGTGATGTGTCTCAGCCCCAAAAGGGTGGCGTGCTGCCAATCGTCCCTGTTCCTGGCTGGTAGAAGCTAAAGACGGCCCCCCAATGACATCGCCTACTGCATAAATATGAGGCACAACAGTTTGGAACAGAGCGTTTACGGGAATGTATCCTCTGGCATTAACTGCCAGGCCGGCATTGCCAATTTGCAGCGTATCCACGTTAGCTATTCGGCCTAAAGCATACAGCAGCACATCCCCCTCCAGAGTGCTTCCATCTTTAAATCTTACAAAGGCACGGTCATTCACCCGGGTAATTTCCTCCGGTTCCTTTTCTCCCATAAAGCGCAAACCGATGTCAGTTAAAGCAGTCTGAAGATGAATGCCAATTTCTGCATCAAGCAAAGGAAGCATATGGTCTTTTTTATCGATTACAGTCACTTCAGCCCCTAGAGCAGCTGCAAAACTAGCATATTCAGAGCCAATGATGCCGCCTCCAAGAACAATCATGGTTTTAGGTACTTTATCAATGGCCAATAAGCGGGTGGAATCCAAAATTACCTGATCATCAAATGGCACATTATTTGGATTTCTCGGCTTGGAACCTGTCGCAATAATAAAGTAATCTCCAGAGATCTGGTGGGTCATGCGGTATTGTTCGTCAAACACAATGACCATTTTGGGATTTTCAAATTGGGCTGTTCCGTTGATAAGCTGGATATCATTTTTTTTCAGCTGCCGGTAGATAATACTCCTTTCCTCCTCGATCACCTTATGCAGGCGGAAGTTCAGAGAATTAATAGAGACCTCTTTTATATCCTGCATATCCCGGTCTTTGGCGTAGAAGCTTCTCTCATAAAACCCTGTCAGGTCAATAATGGCTTCCCGCAGAGATTTAGAGGGAATTGTACCGGAATAAAGACAGGCTCCGCCTGGGTCGCGATCTTTTTCAATGATAATGACTTTTTTCCCCAGCTTTGCGCCCTGAATCGCAGCTTTTTGACCAGCGGGGCCGGAGCCAATCACAACTAGATCGGCTTTTAAATGTTGCATCATACCCTACAATACCTTATGAGAAGCGGCTGAGACCCTGATTGCTACCTTCTAAGGGTTCTCTGAGTTTTCTCTTGTTCTTTTATAGAAATAATTTGACTATACAACAAGGGTTTAACAAGGTAAAGGGTTATGGCAAAAATTGATTACACTAAAGTGGAGCAATCCCTGCAAGAAGGGCTTATCAAAATGCAAATCGCCAGCTTATTGCGGCTCGCTGATATTGCCTCCGCATTGGGCTCGCAACCTAAAAAGGGCGCTTCACCAGGATTAGACCCCGCCGTAATCAAAGCCCTTAAAAAGCTCCATCTTGAAATTAAGCAAATTAGAAAAAATGATCCCGCCCTTTATGAAAAATTAGGACTTACTCCCGATGAAATAAAACGTCTCTTTGAATCCCCTAATAACCTGACTCCGGCTGACTGGGAAATTTTAAAAACTATCTATGAAAAAATTGGGCAATTTAAAGCTGAATTGCACGGAAAACTCACGCCGGAATCAGACCAGGAGATCATCGAAAAGCAGCGCAAAAAGCAAAAAAATGAGCGCTACAACGTCAACCGCAACTGGCTACCCCTTAAGTAGAAATTATACCCAAGGGTTTGTGATCCTGACACCTGTTTCAATAAAGTCACTCACATTCTGTGTTACAAGACTTAAATTATATGTTAAAGCTGTTGCAGCGAGAAGACCATCTACTATGGGTACTTGAATTCCTTTTTGTTGATTTTCACCGGTTAATTTTCCCCAAGTCATGACCACATTATGGTCAACAACAAGAATTCTGCTTTGAAATCTAGGTATTAAATGATCATTAAACCAATTCTCTAAAATTAATCTATGTGTCTTTTCCTCTTTTTTACGCATGTTCAATTTTGCAATCCCCACCTGTATTTCACCAAGAGAAAGAACACTTATAAAATAAGCACTTTCATTATGATTCATTAACCATGCACACAGCTTTTCATCTGGATATTTTTTTATTTTACGCATTTTTGATAGTATACAGGTATCAAGTAAGAAATTCATAACTCTATAGCCCTCGGCAATTCTTTAGAACGCTCTACATCTAAATCCAATTCCGGCAAGGGAGCCTCGTTAAAAAATTCTAGAAGTGAATTTTTTGGTCGTGTCATCTGATCAAAAGCTTCTTTGGACAACACAACCACTACTGGTTTTCCATTTTTTGTTATTACCTGGTAACCATCAGAGGAAACAGTTTCGACTAGCTGAGAAAATTTAGCTTTTGCTTCTTGTAATTGCCAAATATTATCATGACTAGGAATCTTTTGTTTCTTTTTCTGCATATCATTTCTCCCAATTCTGACTAGTCTAACTAGATTTATTAAACCACTTTTCTTAAAATCTGTCAATTTTACCCATTTTTACATTCAAATTTCTTCAAACTTATGTCGCCTACCTTAATAATAAGTTTGAATATGACTTATTATTAAGGTAGCAAGTCGGGTTTGAATCAAAATTATCTTTTTTCTTTTGTCAAAACTGGCGCTATGTTATTATCCTCCTTTCTGATGATCGATTTGTGGAGAATACTATGTCAAGAATTTGTCAACTTACCGGCAAAAAACGCACACGTGGCTACACTTATGCTATCCGCGGTATTGCCAAGAAAAAGAAAGGTATCGGTCTAAAAACGACTGGTAAAACAAAAAGATCCTTTCTACCTAATTTGATTAAAAAGCGCTTCTGGTTCCCGGAAGAGAATCGCTTTGTTACGCTAAAATTATCAGCAGCAGCTATCCGCACGATTGATAAAATCGGCTTGAAAGAAGCTGTCTGCCAAATGCGCGCACAAGGCGAATGCATCTAAGCATTTGCTTATAGTTCAAAGTTTAAGCCTGACAGTAGTCAGGCTTTTTTTTATGGCAAGGATCCCCTATGATCAACTTACGCCAATTTATTTCCGCCCTGCGTTCTCAAAAAGACATTATTGATATCCACTGCGAAGTCGATCCGCATTTGGAGCTGGCCGAAATTCACCGCAGAGTAGCAGCCGTCAATGGGCCTGCCCTTTTGTTTCACCGTGTTAAAAACAGCCTTTTTCCGGTAGCGACCAACCTATTTGGTTCGCCAAACAGAATTGCTACAGCCTTTAATAATCGTCCCGAAGAGCTTGTGGAAAACCTGGTGCGCCTTTTGACCAGGGATTTTCCCCCAAAGCTCTCAACCCTGTGGAAGCAGCGTTCTATTTTAAAAAAGTGCCTGCGCATAGGCTTCAACAGAGGACGCTCTGCCCCTGTGCTGCAATCCAGAATGGCGCAATGCGACTTAGAAAAACTGCCCTTTACCAAAAGCTGGCCCATCGATGGCGGCAGTTTTCTGACCCTTCCTTTAGTGTACACGGAACCTCCTGGCGGCGGCGCCCCTAATCTCGGCATGTACCGGATTCAGCGCTACGATGAAAAAACCACAGGCCTGCATTGGCAAATCGCCAAAGGCGGGGGATTTCACTTTCATCAGGCAGAGCAGCAGGACAAGCCGCTGCCCGTGTCAATTTTCCTTGGAGGCCCTCCAGCGCTAATTTTAAGCGCGATCGCTCCCCTGCCGGAAAACGTACCCGAACTCTTGCTTGCCTCTCTATTACAAGGAGAGAAGCTTAAGGTCGGCAAAGTTGCAGAATCGCCTTATCCAATTATCAGCGAATGCGAATTCGCGCTTCTGGGCCATGCTAAACCTAATGTGCGCCGCATGGAAGGCCCTTTTGGCGATCATTACGGCTATTATAGCTGGGCGCATGAGTTCCCTGTATTTAATTGCGAAGCCATTTATCACCGCAAAGACGCCATTTTCCCGGCAACAGTGGTGGGGAAACCGCGCCAAGAAGACTTTTACATCGGCGACTACCTGCAAGAGCTGCTCTCCCCCCTATTTCCAGTGGTCATGCCTGGCGTAAAAGATCTTTGGAGCTACGGAGAAACCGGATTTCATTCCCTTGGAGCAGCTGTGGTCCGTGAAAGGTTCTACCGCGAATCTATGGTCTCCGCTTTCCGCATCCTAGGCGAAGGGCAGCTTGCCCTGACCAAGTTCTTGCTGGTTACAGACCAGCCGGCAAGCCTTCGTGATTTTAAAAAGCTCCTTCCAATTATCTTGGAGCGCTTTAAACCTGAAACAGACCTGTTTATTTTTTCTAATTTATCTCTGGACACCCTAGATTACTCGGGACCTGAACTCAATAAAGGCTCTCGAGGCATTATGCTGGGGATTGGCGATAAAGTTCGCGACCTGCCGGAGCATTTTCAGGGCAAGCTGCCGCAGCCATGTAAAAAAGTCGGCGTTTTTTGTCCGGGCTGCCTTGTATTAGAGATACCAAGCTATACCGAGTTTGCTGACCTGCAGGCAATCTATGCCAAAGAGGTATTTAAAGATTGGCCCTTAATCGTACTGGTAGACGATCTCGATAAAACGCTTAAAAACGATGAAAGCTTCCTCTGGACAGTCTTTACCCGTTTTGAACCGGCTGCTGATGTGCATGCCGCCATCAGCCAAGTCTACCGGCACCATTTATGCTACACAGGCCCCGTTTGCATTGATGCTCGCATGAAGCCCAGCTACCCGCCGGAAGTGGAATGCGATGCCGGCACCGATGCCCTGGTCTCCCGCCGCTGGCCCGAGTACGGCATCCCCTAACCAGAGAACAAAAGGCTTTAAGAGACTTCTTACACATTTGGAGTGCTGCGACTCGTCGCAGCTTTCTTTATGTTCGACTTGTCGAACATAAAAGAGCCCTGTTTAATCCCTATTCTGAAGTGTTTGACAAGTCAAACACGACTAAAGCGGTGACGAGTCACCGCACTCCAAATCGATTTTCTTAAGATGACATTGGGTTAACACTTACGGCTAGTTCTATGCCACATTCACGGCTTTGTTTTCTTGTGATTTGGGCAAGAAAAATGCGACTCGTCGCAGCTTTCTTTATGTTCGACTTGTCGAACATAAAAGAGCCCTGTTTAATACCTATTCTGAAGTGTTTGACAAGTCAAACACGACTAAAGCGGTGACGAGTCACCGCACTCCAAATCGATTTTCTTAAGATGACATTGGGTTAACAC
>JAEYWL010000054.1 GCA_023428915.1 Verrucomicrobiota bacterium | reverse complement strand
CTTAACGACGCCAAAGACATTTACGACAAGCAATTGGCGCTTAGTCCATTAAGTCCATAAGGTCCATGGCGTCATTAAGGTCCATTGTCCATTTAAGCGCCTCACTCAGACTTATGCAACTGTCTCTTAACGACGCCAGGGACATTAGGGACAAGGGACTAATTGTCTTTAATGTCCCTTTTCCATAAGGATAAACAAAACTTTTATAAGAATGCCGGACACCCTAAATAAAAAAAATCACGGCGGCTATTGCCCAAAATTAGCCAAGTGCTTATAGTTTTCCTTTTCGTCCTATGCGGGTGTAGCTCAGCGGTAGAGCATCACGTTGCCAACGTGAGGGTCGTGAGTTCGAACCTCATCACCCGCTATATATATACATATGAAGCAATAGCAAACATATTAAGCTTCAAACAAGACAGTGGTCTTTTCAACATGCGGGTGTAGCTCAGCGGTAGAGCATCACGTTGCCAACGTGAGGGTCGTGAGTTCGAACCTCATCACCCGCTAATCTTAATCACGAGCATTATGGCTTAGGTCTACATTTTTTAGGTAAATTAGGGGGTTAAAGTGTCAGAAAGTGAACAAACATTTCAAAATGATCTGGTGGAAGTTGCTGTTGCGCAATATCCCAGATGCCAAGTGCGACTCACTATCCAAGTGCGCCCTAATTTTGCCGCCGACTTGCACAAAAAAGCCCTGAAGAATGTTGCGAAAGAAGTTTCCATACCCGGTTTCCGCAAAGGCAAAGCCCCTGAAGCGCTAATCACAAGTAAATTCTCAAAAGATGTTGAGCGCGAATTTCAAGATCTGTTTGTCAATGAATCCCTTTATGAAGCCTTGCTGTTAACCAAAATTCAACCGGTAAAAGGCGAGCGCGCCAGCTGCAAATCAGCTAAAGTCTCTAAAGAAGGCGGCAGCGTTGTGGTCGAAGTTGAAAAGCTGCCTAATATCCCTAAAATTAATCCGGCTGAATTGCATATCCCCCCTCGCCCGGAATCTCCAATTAACGATGAGCAAGTAGAAAACCAGCTCGAACTCCTCCGCTACCGCTCCGCAGACTGGAAACCAGCAAATGAAGCTGAAATCAAACTCGGCGACAGCATAACGCTGCACCTTGAGATTGCTCCAGAGGCGGATGGAGAACAGCCGCAAGTGTATGATAACGCTCAATTCTATGTGGTTGAAAAAGAAATGCCGCCTTATATTTTTGAAAAAATCCAGGGCATGAAAGTAGGCGGGGAAGCAAGCGGCACTCATGAGCAAAAACAAGCTGACGGCACTGCTGAAACATTCAAATATAACTTCACCGTAAAGGAAATCCATCAGGCCGAACTTCCGGCCGTAGATGAAGCCTTCATTGCCAAATTTGGCGTCAAGAGCTTGGAAGAGCTCAAAGAAGGGATCAAAAAGCAGATGGAGAAAAACTTTAAAGAAGAAGTGGACCGCACTTTGCGCGAAATCATTCAGCAAGAATTGCTGCACCACTTCTCTTTTGACCTGCCGGCCTCCTTTATCAAAAAAGAAGCTGAAAACCGCCTGGAAAATGCTTTAGGCCAGCTTAAAAAAGCAGGCACCAGCGGAGAAGAGCTTGAAAAATCCAAACAAGAACTCAAAAAAACCACTGAAGTTGAAGCTGAAAAAGCGCTTAAGCTGTACTTCCTCGTCCATGCCATCATCAATGAGGAAAACATCACACATGACCCTTCACAATTGGTGAATCGCTACTTTAACTTTGTAAGGGAGCATAATTTAGATCTCAATCGCAAAGAAGCGAAAGAATTTCATGATGCAATCATAGAAAATCTGCGCCGTCAATTAGTATGGGATAATGCTCTGGACTGGCTGATTGAGCGCGCAAATAGCTCTGAACCGCATCAACATTCCCATTGACAATCCGAATAGGAACGGTTTATCAATAATGATAGAGTAAAACGTTTAACTTAAGGAAAAACAGATGAGCGACGACTTCAGGCAGAAAAATTCATTGGTCCCCTACGTTATCGAAGACACCGGACGCGGCGAGCGTTCCATGGACATTTTTTCACGTCTTTTAAAAGACCGTATTATCTTTATCGGGCAAGAAATTACGGATCATGTAGCCAATGTGGTTGTAGCTCAGCTGCTTGTATTAAAAATGGAAGATCCTAAGAAGGATATTCACATTTACATCAACTCTTTAGGCGGCTATATTACTGCCGGCCTGGCCATCTATGACACCATGCAGTACCTCGGCTGCACCATTAATACTTATTGCATCGGTCAAGCTTCCTCCATGGGAGCCCTCTTATTAATTGCCGGCACTAAGGGGCGCCGTTTTGCTCTTCCCAATAGCCGTATTATGATCCACCAACCCTATGGCGGTGTTGGCGGCACGTCATCAGATGTGATGCTCCAAGCTAAGGAAATTTTAGCCCTCAAAAACACTCTAAATAAAATCATGGCCGACTCTACAGGACAAAGCGTTGAAAAAATTGCTGCCGACTCTGAGAGAGATTTTTACATGGGCCCAGAAGAAGCTAAGGCCTATGGCATTATCGATGAAGTAATCATGCCAAGAACAAACAAACCGGTTTAGTATGACAAAAAAAGACTCGTCCAGAAATTTAGCCAGCTGCTCTTTCTGCAACCGCACTGAAGATATTGTAGAAAAACTCATTGCCGGCCCTAATGTATACATTTGCGACAAGTGCGTGCGCCTCTGTACAGGGATTTTGGATAATAAAACACCCGCTTCTTACGATTTTAAGGTACTTAAGCCAAAAGAAATCAAAGAAAAGCTGGACGAGTACATTATTGGACAAGACAGTGCTAAAAAAACGATCGCTGTTGCCGTTTATAACCACTATAAGCGGATCCGCTCAAATGCAGAGAACAAAGAAAACGCTATCGAATTCAATAAATCCAATGTCTTGCTTCTCGGCCCTACCGGTTCGGGAAAAACCTTAATAGCCAAGACTTTAGCGGCAATCTTAGACGTGCCTTTTGCTATAGCCGATGCTACAACTCTGACTGAGGCCGGCTACGTCGGCGAGGATGTCGAAAACATTATCCTCAGATTGCTGCAAGCCGCTGATTATGATGTAGCCAAAGCTGAGCAAGGGATTATCTATATCGATGAGATCGATAAAATCCACCGCACCACATCAAACGTCTCCATCACACGCGATGTATCCGGTGAAGGCGTGCAGCAAGCCCTGCTAAAAATTGTCGAAGGCACCATTGCCAACGTGCCGCCTAAAGGGGGGCGCAAACACCCTAATCAGGATTATATTAAGGTCAACACCGACAATATCCTGTTCATTGTTGGAGGCGCTTTTGTCAACCTGGACCGCATTATCGCACGCCGCTTGGGCAGTAACAAGATCGGTTTTACCCAATCGGAAAATGAAGTCATCGACACTAATGAAAAAAACAAGCTTCTCGCCAAAGTACAGCCTGAGGATCTGATCCAATTCGGTATGATTCCCGAATTTGTCGGGCGCTTCAGCAATATCGTCAATAGCAACGAGTTGAAGATCGAGGATATGGTCTCAATTCTGACCCAGCCTAAAAACGCGGTTATTAAACAATTTAGCGCCATGTTCGCTATGGAAGGCGTCAAGCTTACCTTTGCCGACGAAGCCCTGGAAGCCATCGCTAAAAAGGCCTTGGATTCCGCTACAGGTGCACGCGCGCTGCGCATGATTTTGGAAAATCTGATGCGTGAGCTTATGTTCGACGTGCCCTCCGATAATTCTATTGTAGAAGTCGTCATTGAAAAAGAAACAGTCCTGGACGGCAAATCCCCTATCATCAAGCGCCAAGAAAAGATCGCTTCCTAATGCGAGGCGATCTCTAACTTCTGAATTAGGCAGCTTAATACTCCACTTTCTTAAAAAATAAGCTAATTATCCTTCCCTTTCAAATAAAGCAACAATAATTTTTATTAATAATTTATAATTAAATTATTGGCATATTTATTGCTTTAATAAAATAAAACTTACTATGAGGATAATATGGCCAACATTACCTCACATAGTTTCATTACAATGACGCCTGAATTAGCTGCCGAACAAATGCAAAATAACTCCCGTGAAATAATTAAAGGCTTAACAGCCGAAGCAAATGCCGGAAAACTTACGCTTAAAGAAGCCTTTAAAATTATTACAATTTTGAACAGTGTCGATTGCACTAAAGCCAAGAAAATCAACCAAGAATATGACAGTGCCGTTAAGGAGCTTTTGCAGGTATTCGATAAAAAGGTAAAAAATTTTCATTACACTTTTACCGCCATGCCAATGACTAGCATTGATAGAACGACACACAAGCCAACACAGAGGTTTTGGAATCGGCAACTTTATGAAGCTGCGGATCTAATGACTGAAGCCATAAAAAGGGGGCACTTAGAGATTATTGAATCTGCCTTTAGTAATTACGCGGAGATAGATCAACTAAGAAATAGCCAGGGTGAAACACTTCTAGAAGTAGCAATTGCACATGACTGCTCTACCGTTGTTAAAAAATTCTTGAGCCAACGCCTTAGCGATATTAGCTTGACCAGCGGCACTCGCTCTATTTTGACTCCAGCTGGAAAGCGGGTCGAAGTAGGCATAAACCCGCCTCCTTTGCATGTAACAAATGATGAGAAAAATCTATTGCATCTACTCGTCGAAACTAAATCTCCGCAGTGTTTAGCAGAGCTGCAGCATGCAGTAACCAACGATCGCTATTTATATTTAGTTGGGTCATTTGGGAGGGCATTGTACCAACCTGATAATAGGGGACTTAGCCCCCTTGATATTCTTCTGCAGAACCCTTCAGAAGAAAACAAAAAAATTGCACGTGTATTTTTAGAAATAGCCTGGGATGTAGGGGACAGGCATGCGACTCATCAACTCATAAAGGCGTTTGGTGAATCCCTGCTGATAGATTTACTAGCCACTCCCAATGACTCCAGCTCCAGTAAAACTAGACTTTCTACAGTCCTGGCATGGGGCAATAAGGCTGGCTTGGAATACATCATTTCCCTTCTCTCCCCAGATGGCCTTTTACAATTATTTGAAAACAAAGAGCATATTGCCGCCTTAAAGAAAGCACTGACACAAGAGAATAGTTATTCTCGAGATGATATTGAACAGGCGCGAGATTGGTTAAACGCTGCAGACCAAAGTGTTGAAATCCTTCAAGTACTGCAAGCGGCTTTAGGTGTAGAACGATTTGCCCGCTTCATGCAATTTGAGGCCTATCCTGGCAGCAATGCGTTTTTAAGTCTATTAATCGAATGTAACAAAAAGATTATTGGACAACTAAAAGACTTTTTAGGTCCAGAGTTGTGCAAGGCTCTGATCTACGGGCAGCAAAAAGAAAGGCCGTTTAAAAGCTTAGCTGCCTTATTAAATATTGCCCTGGAACCATATGATCACAAGCTATTATTTGAAAAAATGGCTTGGGTATTAGGCAGTGAGCATGCCGCTTTCTTAGCTGACATATGCCGGCCAGAGGCACACATTCTTCCCCTCTTAGCCCTTTCTAACCGCTTTTCTCTGTTGCTAGCTATCAGAGAAAATGTCCCTGATTTTGAGAACATCTTCAACAGTTTGGACCAAAATGGCAACCACCAACTCCACTACGCGGCTATGCATTCCCAATTTTCCGTTTATCAACTCTTGCAATTTTTGAGTATAGGACTGGCCGATGTAGCAACAGCCAGAACCTTACTCCATTTAAAAAAAAACCAGTTTCCGCCGCAACCTGCATTTCCTATAGAGCAACTAGCAGCACTTTTATCTGCAAAAAATAACAATAAGGAATCCCCTTTAAATATTGCCATGAAGGCAGGCAATGTACAGCTACTGCATGGGCTAATGTATTTTGCCGAGATTTATAAGTATGAGCAGATGCCGGCAATTATTAACCAATCTGCAAATATGCAAGATCCCCATTTTCTTGATACGTTTATCCTGCTGCATGATCCCAATATAGAGAATAAGTACGCTAAAGGAGTTGAGCTGCTCCGCGATTTTTTTATTCGCAGCCATCCCCAACTGCCTTTTGCCAGCGCCATTCATGCTGGAAGTTGCAAGTTTCTCTGGGATATTCCATCGGACACATATTTTCAACAATTCCTGGCTCCGTATCCCCAGCTGTTTGAAATTGCCAAAGGAAAAAGCTACGCCCAGGCAGTAGAAGAGCTCAAACAAACCCTTAACCAACAGCCCAGAGAAACTTTACTGGAAGTTGGCTTATTGCTGGGCAATCAAGAGCTTTTGTTTGAAGCGGCTAAATTGTTAACACCGGCAGAATACAAAGAACAACTCGCGTCTTTGAAAAGCAGGTTTCCGGGATTAGGGGAAAAAATCACCGATAAGTTAGACAATGTGCATCTCGCCATAGATGAAAGCCATATGCAAGCTGAGAAGCTAGCAAAAATAGAGATAAATAGGGCTCTCTTGGCGCCCTTTAACTACCAGGACATCTACACAGGCTTTAAACAAGTAAACTTTTCTGATAAAACTAAACTTGGCTATCGAGATCCCGCTGCCTTAAAGAATGATGTGGGGGATCACTATGTTTCAGTCACAGTTCCAGAGCTCGATGCTGCGTTAAATTTGCTATTCAATACCCGCATACCAAACAAGCAGGGTGTTGAAGGCACGCCGCCTAGCGGCACTCCTGAAATTAAACAATACTACGCCAACCTAAAAGAGCAATACCAGGAAGTCCTTTACCATATGGATCAATTAAAACGGCTAAAAGAGACTAACCCGGATGCCACTGAAGCCGACCTGAGGGATGCAGCTGATGCCATCAGCCGCGGTTTTATTGCCATAGCTGTATCAGCCTTGCATTGCGGCAGCCGCTGGCAAGAGGAGGTTGAAGATACCATACGCGATCTCAAAGGCGCACCTGCTTCTTTAGAAGAAATTTTGCATTTTTTGATGGGTACCTTAAGGTCTTCTATTGCTGAAACCATTGCTTTAACTCACAGCACTGATAGCCATACCAGGGGCACAGTTTTTAGCCAGCTCGCCCAGCGCATGGCAATTCCTGGCGCTAGCCGCATTATTGAACACCTTCGGGATAGAAAAGTAAAAGAAGAAAAGACGGTTGAAGCTTTTTATAATTTATATACCCCAGCAGTCATGTATAGGCACCTTCTGCAAAAAATGGAGGAAAAACCTAAAATAAAAGCTGCCATACTCGACTGGTTTAAAGACAACCCTGGAACATGGCATAAAGAAGAATATGCAGACAAACTAGCTGCAATTAAAGAGGATCCCGCTTGGCAAGTATTATTAGATGAAATCCATAACGAGAACAAACTATCGATAAATAATCCCCTATCTCAGGCTTTCCTAAATATAAACATCCCCGAAGATCTTCCGAAAATTTTGGCGGACATTAACTATGAAATAAGTCAAAAACCTGAAGACTACTCAAAACTTATAGAAATGCTTTTTAGAAAAACCCATAGCCAGTTAGATCCGGAGCTGCTTCGCATGTGCTGTTCTTTACTGAGTACCAGTCCTTCCCTGCAAACAGCTTTTCACGAGATCTTTTCACAATTTCCTGACTACAAATCAAATGAAATACAGACAAGCACCAAGTTTCTAGTAGAATTGGATAAAATAGAAAAAAGCTCGAAAATAATGGCATTTCTAAATGAAAAACATGTATCTGTCGATAAACAAATGGCCGAAAAGATGGCAACTCAGCCTAATTATAATGAAATCCTAACAGACATGCTAGAAAGACAACGCGGAGAGGAATTTGCTAAGGGGGTCTATTTTAGCCCCGGCAGTGAATTTATAGACAAGTTTGTAGAACTGGCAACAGAAGATTATGAGCTACTAGATACTTTACGTGCGGCTAACACCCTAGAGAAGTTTGCTTCTTTCATTACAGACCAGTGGAAAGACATGTTTGAGGGTAAACACCCGCAAGCCTTAGAGACCTTGCTTCAAAGAATAGAGCATGATAAAGACTTTGCAGCAATTTGCAAGACCTGCCTGCTCAATCCTGATAGCAAAAACCAAAAACATCTCAAAGAACTGTTACTTGAACTCCCCAACATGAATTACCAATTTCAACGCAAGGAAATTATGCGCCTGCTAGAAGTTCAAGGCTTTATCCGCAAGCTAGCCTAAAAAGTCAACTGTCGTTTTTATAACATCTTGTTTTATATATCTTATTAACTAAAAATTAATTTATAATAATTAATACAAGTTAATATATGGTTACAAAAATTAATATAGGTGTATAAATAATGGATACAAACATTACATCTCAAACTTTCATTGCCATGCCGCCAGAAGCTGCAGCCCAACATTTGCAAAGCCATTCAAAAGAAGTCCTTAAAGATTTAGCCAGTGAAGCTAAAAGCGGGAAGCTCTCCTTAAATGATGCCTTTAAAGTCATCAAAATTCTAAACACGGTGGATGACACCAAAGCAAAAGAAATCAATCAGGAATACGATAGCGCGATTAAGGAACTCATACAATCTTTTGATAAAGGGGTAAAAGATTTCCATGACACCTTTAAAGCTACCCCCATGATGAGCATTAATAAAAAGACCCACCAATACCAAAAAAGTTGGTTTGCCGGAAGGGCTTATGAAGTTGCAGACCTTCTTACAGATGCCATAAAAAAAGGGCATTTTGCAATTGTTGAAAATATCTTTGCTAATTACAACCAAATTGACCATACCATAAACAATAAAGGAGAGACATACTTAGAGGTGGCTGTAGCCCATGACTACTCCCCCATGGTTCAAAAATACTTAAAATCGCATAAAGAAGAGTATACGCATTATTTATCCGAGCCTACACGGCAACTATCGAGTGGAGAAGAAGTAAAAAGGACACGCCCTCCTCGTCTTTATCTCACTAATGACGATAAAAATATTTTACACTTAATTGCCAAAGGGAAGTCGCCAAATTGTACAGCGGAAGTGCAAAAGGCTTTAAATGAAGACTTGCAAAAAGTATTAGAAAGAGCCCTGCATCAACCAGACGTGGAAGGCAATACCCCCTTAGATATTCTATTTAAAAACCCTGGGAAAGAAAATGAAAAAACCGCCCGCCTATTTTTAGAGTTGGCCTGGAACTCAGGGGATAAGCAAACAGTGCAGCAATTGGTAGAGGCTTTTGGCAAGTCCATTGTGATTGATTTGCTCCAAAGCGAACAAGAAGATGGATATATCACTTATTTGGGAGCTAGCTTGGTTGATGAAAAAAATGAAGAGTTCAATTTTATTAACACTTTAATTTCACCTGATGACCTGCTCTCTTTGTTACAAAACCCAGAGCATATTATTGGCTTATCGAGAATGTTAAGGTTTGAAAGCAATAATGACGCTCCGAATGCCTACACTGAAAAATTTACTTTATTGCAGGACACTTTAGGAAGTGAACGTTTTAAAACTCTTATGCAAAGTGAAATGTCTTCTTGTAACGCTTTAATTCTTTGTTTGAGTGAGTGCAGTTCCCGCATAATTGAGCAAATAAGGAATTTTTTGGGTGAAGAAGTCTGCAAAGCCCTAGTTTATGAAAGAACAGAAAATCGCTCGTTTAAAAGCATTGTCTCCTATACAAATATGGTCTTATCAGCATCTAACATTGAAGATTTACTTTATAACAAGCTAGCGACGCTCTTTGGTTCAAAGCATAGTGAATTTCTTAAAGAACTTTGTCAACCCGATACCTTGTTTATCCCTGCTCTATTAAAAAATGATTTCTTTAGTACTCTGTCCAATTTACAAGAAAAGATTCCTGAATTTAATGATTTACTCAATGCTGTGGATAGAAACGGCAATCATGCTTTGCATCACTACGCGACCTCTTCAAAATTCACAATTGATAACGTTACGGAGTTTATCGATACAAACCTCGAGGCCTTAACAGCTTTTTACTTAACTGGAATGCAGCAGTCTCAAGAAACTCCTACAAACCCTCTTTACTTAAAAATTTTAGAAAATCTCTTAAGCGCTAAAAATAAGCAGGGCGAAACACCCCTAGAACGAGCGATACATGCCGGCAACACCACTCTTTTAGACGATTTAATGTATTTTGCTCAATCAAATGGCTATACAGATATGCCGGCTCTTATTGACAAATCCGTAAATGTGCTAAATCCCTATATTCTGCAGCTTCTTTCTCGACTCCAAATCCTACTTACAGCTGAATCTCTTGAAAAAATCCCTAAAGTTTCTAAAAGAACTAACGAGCTCTTAACTTACTTGGTAAAAGAACATTCACAATTGCCTTTTGCACTGGCCTTACAAACTGAAGGTTCTAGAGCAATTTTTGAAGCCCAGTCAGATGAGTACCGCAAACTGTGTTTTGATCAGTACCCAAGCCTGCAGCAGTTTAATAATAGCTATATTCGGACTGTAGCGCAGCTTCGTAGAAACCTAGAAGCTCAGCCCAGGGCGCAGCTGCTTGAAATCGGACTGTTTATGGGCCATCCCGCATTATTTCTACAAATCACGAAATTCTTAACACCTGAAGAGTACCAAGAGCAAAAGATGGACCTGGAAAAGCGTTTTCCGGAGCTTAAAGAAACTTTAGACGATAGGATAGACTCTCTGCGTTTTGCCGTTGATGAACGACATATGCATGTCGATGAATTAGCCAAGCTGGAAATCGATAAATCCCTTTTAGCACCCTTTAACTATGAAGAAATTTATTCCGGCTTTAAGCAGGTGAATTTCTCCGACCGGACAAAGCCAGGCTATCGCGATCCCAACACTCTTAAAAATGACGTTGGCACCACGTATGTGCCTATAACTGTAAAAGAGTTAGACGATGCTTTAAACAAACTAATCCATACTTTTATTCCCAATAATCAAGGTTACGAAGGCACCCCCCCCAGCGGCACTCCTGAATTAAAACAGTTTTACAGCAACTTAAAAGAACAATACCAGGAAGTGCTTTACCATATGGACCAGTTAAAACGCCTAAAGGAAATCGATCCCAATGCAAGCGAAGCAGACCTAAGGGATGCCGCCGATGCTATCAGCCGCGGCTGCCTTGCCATAGCTATTTCAGCAAAGCATTGCGGCAGCCGTTGGCAGCAAGAGGTAGAGGATACCATTCGAGATCTAAAAGGCACCCCGGAATCATTAGATGAGATGTTAGGCGCGTTGATGGGCACGCTTCGCTCATCAATTGCCGAAACAATTGCCAATCTAAAAGATACTGAAAGCCACACTAAAGGCACGGTCTTCAGCCAGCTGGCCAAACGCATGGCTATTCCTGGAGCTAGCCGTATTATAGAGCATCTCGATAACCGGACAGTTATTGAACAAGAAACCATTAACGAATTCAATAATAAATACACACCTTCAGCTATGTATAAGCATCTGCTGCAAAAAATGGAGGAAAAACCCAAAGTAAAAGCAGCGGTTCTCGACTGGTTTAAGGACAACCCTGGAACCTGGCATAAAGAAGAATATGCAGATAAGCTGGCTGTAATTCAAAATGATCCCGCCTGGCAGCAATTAATAAAACAAATCCATGACCAGCCAATGACTAATAATCCCCTATCCCGTGCGTTCCGGGATATAAACATCCCCGAAAACCTCGCGGAAATATTGGCAGAGATTGACTATGAAGCAAGCCAAAAACCTGAGGACTACCCTGCTCTTGTAGTAACGCTGTTTACAAAAACCCATAGCCATTTAGATCAAAACCGGCTTCGCACTTGCTGTTCTTTGCTCAGCACAGACCCTTCCCTGCAAACAGCTTTCCATGAATGGATCTTTTCACAATTACCTGACTACAAATCAAACGAAATGCAAACTACTGTCAAGCTCCTTGCAGAATTGGATAAGGTAGAAAAAGGTTCCAAAGTCATGGCGTTTCTAAAAGAAAAAAAAGTGCCTGTCGATAGACAGATGGCTGAAAAGATGGCGGTTCAATCCAATTATAATGAAATTCTGGCCGATATGTTAGAACGGCAACGCGGCGAAGAATTTGCCAAGGACGTCTATTTTAGCCCAGGCAGTGAGTTTATCGACATGTTTGCAGACCTTGCGGCAGAGGATTATGAGATATTAGAAACATTGCGTGCGGCTGATACCCCGGATAAATTTATCTCATTTCTTCGCAATCAATGGAGCGCCCTGTTTGAAGACCGCCACCCGCAAGCCCTGGAGGTCTTGCTTCAAAAAGCAGGGAGTGATAAAGACTTTGCAGCAATTTGCAAAACCTGCCTGCTCAATCCTGATAGCAAAAACCAAAAACATCTCAAAGAACTGTTACTTGAGCTCCCCAACATGAATTATCAATTCCAACGCCCACAGCTTATGCGCCTGCTGCAAGCAAAAGGCTTCATTCGGGCGCTTTCCTAAGACCCTTACGAGACTATGAAAAATGACCTGATTATTTGGTTTTCTGCCGTTCTTACGAGGCTGTGAAAAATGATAGCTTCGGCAAAATTACAAATAGGCGCTTTCAACAATCTCTTATTAAAAAATATACTAGAAGCGCGGTAGCGCTGACAGTGGTTAGCCCCGCGTGAAAGCCCGCCGCAGGCGTGCTGAAACGTGGGGTAAATATGTAAAAAGATATCGAGCTGCGGTAGCAGCGACACTTATTCTGTCGCTGCTACCGCAGCTCACGCGTATTTTTTCATCTTAACCACACGTTCCGACATCTGCAGGGAGACCCCTGCAGATGTCTTCACGCGGGGCTAACCACTGTCAGCGCTACCGCGCTTCATTAATTTATATGGTCAATTACTATAAAATAGACTTTTGCAAAAGCTATTGCTCATTTTTCACAGCCTCGAAAGGGTGGCAGAAACTAAACAGTGTGTTCTTATAAATTGGTGCCTTCGGAAAGACATTCTAAATATTGCCAATAGCTATAACGGCGATCCCTTTTCTTGCCTGTGATTTCTCGCAATATTTCAAGGTTAACAAAATGATTTATAAGCGTTTGTGCAGTTTGAAAGGTCATTTGAAAATGTTCTGCAACTTCTTGAGTGGATAAGTGCGGCTTTATAAACAAATAATCCAACAATCCGATAGCCATTGGAGAAGAAATCTTTTCTTCAATTAATTTTTTTTTGTGAATATCAGCCAATGCCAATACCTGCTTGATTGTGTCTAAAGCTGATTCAGAAGTCCAAATCACACCCTTTAAGAAGAAATTAATCCATTGTTCATAATCACCTTTTTCCCTCACCAAATTTAGCCTATCGTAATACTCTTGCCGATGCAGTTTAAAATAATAACTGAGATAGAGTAACGGTTTCTGCATAACTTGCTTCCAACATAAATAGAACGTAATCAGTAAACGCCCTACGCGCCCATTTCCATCTAAAAATGGGTGAATTGTTTCAAATTGGTAATGGATTAAAGCACAAGTTATAAGGACGGGAAGTTTATGAGAGTTATGAAAATATAATTCTAACTCTCCCATGGCATCTAAGGTTTCAGCAGGTGGCGGGGGAATAAAAGAAGCATTCTTAAGTGTCGAACCGGCCGGCCCTATCCAATTTTGTGATCGTTTAAATTCCCCGGGAGTTTTATCCATACCTCGAGTTTGAGATAAGAGAATACTATGAATTTCTTTAATTAAACGAATGCTCATAGGAAATTCTTTAAGCCGTTTCAATCCATGATTCATGGCTTTAATATAATTTACAACTTCCTCAACATCTTGAGTATTTTTGATAGGAATATGACTTTCATACTTGAAAATATCATCCAAAGAAGCCTGAGTACCTTCGATCTGAGAGCTTAGTAAAGCTTCTTTTCGTACATACATGGCAATAATAAAATCAATATTTGGAAGTAAGTACCCCATGGTATCCAGCCTTCCAAGAGCAATGTTTGCTTCAGCAAGCAAATGATTCATTGACTCATCGAGTTCAACCGGGGGATTAGGTAAAGAAGAGGGAATGAAAGCTTTATAGCCACTTAACTGATTAATATATTGTCCGCTTCTTTTCATATTGCTATTCCAAAATTCTTGAATAACTGATGATTTTTAATTCCGCTATTCAAGGATCTTAGAATAAGAATATCAAAAATCAAAGGTTTATTCAAGAATTCTTGAATAGCAAAGTTCGATCTTATTACTTTAAACTCTGACTTTAATTGAGGTCGGAAAAGGCAATTCTTTACTCATGTCTGAAAGGAGTTCAAAATTATTTGAGTTTGTGTTTTAGAAGGATTGTTTCTGATTTTCCAATAAGCGTGATGAGGAGAATCCAATGGTCAAAAAGGTTCTCAGAATGGCAAAAACAATGGGTACAACCCCGATCAGGATAAATGTGAGGTCTCCAAAGATGCGAACCCACTCCAATGTATGAAAGGTGCCAGACATGAGGTACGTTAATTCCCTTGCATGCCAATAGCCATTTTGCATTGCGTCCCATAGTTGAAGCACTCCTGATGGGAAAAGGTCTAAAATAACCATCAAGGCCATGCCAATGTTCAGCCCCCAAAAACCCATCTTAATAAACATTCTAGTGCGATTCCATAACGCTTCATCTTGCATAGCCCGCATACAAAACATTGTTGTTCCAAGGGCCAGCATGCCAAACACGCCAAACATCGCTGCATGCCCGTGATTGGGGGTCAAGTTTGTGCCAACTTCAAAATAGGAAATAACTGGAAGATTGATAAGGAAGCCAAATATGCCTGCTCCCACAAAGTTCCATACTCCTACAGATATGAGAAAGTAAATAGTCCATTGCTGCTTTTCAGCTAAGAAATGCCCGCATTTTTCGCATTTTGATTGCGAGATGCGGATAAAATCTCGAGCTTCCATGGTTAATAAAGTCAAGGGAACGACTTCCATAGCGGAAAAACAAGCCGACAAGGCCATATTTACATTGGTTTGTCCTGTAAAATACCAGTGATGGCCCGTTCCGACAACTCCGCCTAGCAGGTAAAGGATGGCATCTAAATAAATGATGCGCAAAGCTGTAATCGTGCGGATAATGCCCATTTGTACGGTAATAATCGCCACTAGAACAGTAGAAAAAACTTCAAAAAAACCTTCCACCCAAAGATGAATAATCCAAAAACGCCAGTTATCGATCAAAGTAAAGTGCGTTTCATGAGTATAAAAAACCGCAGGAACATAAAAAATAGGAATTGTGGCAGCGACTAAAAAGAACAGAATGGACAACTCTTTTCTTCCTGGCATGAGAAAAGCGGGCTTTAAAGATCTAAAGAGAAGGAACAGCCAGAAAGAAAACCCTGCAATCAGCAAATATTGCCAAAATCTGCCTAAATCCAAATATTCAGAACCTTGATTGCCAAACCAAAACCACCAGTCGCCGGTGAAAAAATTCTTACTGCTTAGGTACTCTCCAATCATGCTTCCTGCGACAACAAGTAATAAGGCTCCAAAAAGAACGTTGACGCCGAATTTTTGGCAGCGGGGCTCTTTTTGGCTCAAGAGAGGGGCAATAAATAAACCTCCTGCAACCCAAGCCGTGGCGACCCAAAAGATTGCAAGCTGAAGATGCCAAGTGCGAAGAAGGTTATAGGGAAAATAGTCAAGAATAGGCAGCCCGTAAAAGGTAGAATCGACGCGGTAATGCGCTAAAGCCCCGCCCATTAAGCTTTGAAAAAGAAATAAAAGAGCCACAACAATAAAATATTTACCCATCGCTTTTTGGCTATCTGTAAGAGGAGGAAGCGTTAAATGGGTTTCACAAACATGCCTGTTCTTTACCCCGCCGCCCCAGCCTAATCCAAATTTGCTGACAGTAAAAAGAACAAGCCCTGTCATACCGATAAGGAAAATCAAACTCAGAGCACTCCATAGGTAGGCGTCCGTACTTGGATAATTTCCAGCTAAAGGGTCATAGGGGAAATTATTGGTATAGGTAAATTCTTCTCCAGGACGATTCGTAACTGCAGCCCAGGCTGCCCATGCAAAAAAGGAAGAAAGGGCCTTTGATTCTTCTGTATCGGAGATATAGTTTTTAGGCAAACCGGGGGCTTCTCCAGAGGTGAAGTAGTTTCTCCAAAAATCCAGGCCATATGCATAAGATTTTGCTTCTTCTTCTGTAAAGACTAAAGTATCTGTTGCGAGATCGTAGCGATTTTGTTTTAAGATTTTGGGAATTTCTTGCGAAACAGCCCCTTGTTCAAATGCATTTAACTGATCGAATGGCTTTTGATAAATCTTAAGGGCCAGCAGCTTTTGCATGCTTAGTGTTTGCTCATGCAGATGAACTGCACTATAATCCGGTCCAAGATAAGCTCCATGCCCCCAAAGAGTGCCATGCTCCATAAGGTTGTTTTTTAAAAACACGCCTTGTCCTTGAATAACTTGTTCTCGTGTAAACAGGACATTTCCATCTTGGTCAACAATTTGCTTTGGAATAGGAGGGGTATTATCATAGGCGATACTTGTAATGAGCCCTAAAATACTAAATCCCACAATCATGACAAGAAAAGTGATCATCCTCCACCAAGGAGAAAGTTTTTCACCGCTTTGCAAATCGAAAGACATCTGTTTGCCTATATTTGTCCATAAAAATTTGAAAAATTACTTTTACATTTTTTCCATTTTCTCTTCGAGCACTATTTGGAATGCCTAATAGTAATCGGGCATGGGCTCGTATTGGGTTTTAATTAGGGCTGTGGTATACTTAAATTAAGAGATTTTTGTATTCGGCGGCGGTTTTCAAGGAGGCGGCCATGAATCCAGTTTCTTCTTCAGATCCTGTCTATCAACCAGGCACAACTATTGAGCAGCGCACGACAAATGAGCCCTCAATTCTCGACTGGTATATCACCACGGAATCGCAGCAGCGGCTGTTAAATCAGCAGATTAAAAGCCAGCAGGTATCCGACCCGTTGGTGCAAATGAGCTACCATCAGGGAAACATTGAAAATATTGACGCCTTGATCGAGGCCTATGAAAATGCGGAAACAACCTATGAAATTTCGCAATTTAACCGCGACGCCATCAACCAGGCGGCCGGACCTGTACGGGATGCAGCGGAAGCCTTGCAAGAAGCTGAAAATGCTTATAATAAAGCTGCAAATGATTTAAACGAGGGCAACCCCACTGCTTGGGACGCCTATAATGCAGCCGTCCAGGCCTTTAACCAGGCTGTCCAAGACGGTTCTGATTACCCGGCTGCTGCAGCTGCCTTTAATCAGGCCGTAAGCGACTATAATAATGCCATTGCCGATTTTAACCAAAAAGCACAAGATTTAAATCAGGCCATTGCCGCCTATAATTCTGCTATAGCCCCTTATAATGCTCAAATCGATATCGCCAACCAGCAAATCGACCAGGAAAATATAAATCGGGCGCAAAAAGGCGAGCCTCCTCTACCTCATCAAACTGCAATTACCCCCATTAGTTTCACTGCCGTATCTTTGGCAGCCGTTATGCCTGTTTCCACTGTAACTCCTCCATCTCCTTTGCCTACTCCTATAGATCCGGGCCCTCTGCCGGTAGCGGATTTAACTATCGTGTCGCCGCAACATTTAGGAGATAAGCTTTCTGATTACACGGACGGTGTTATTAAAAGCTCTAAAGAATTGAATGAATTATTAGGTCTGCTTGCCATTGCGGTGCGGGACTTCTTGAAAAACTCTCCCACCACCTTTAAAGAATTTCGCCTTCCCCGCGCCAACGTTTCGCCAAATGACGTCGCCACTACCATTATGGTGCTGGGCTTAGGCAACTCTAATTTGCTGCAATGCTTAAACAATAATGTCGTTTCCAGGATGTCGGAAGTTTCAGGTTCTGACAGCCCTTCGCCAGACCTTCAGAAAACCCGCTTAATCGGTGAATTAAATAAATTCATTGGCTCGGCAGCTATGGATCTTATTGGCATATTGGGAGCTTTAGTCGGCCTCGGTTTCGCAGCTTCGCTGCAAGCTAAAGATGAGCAATTGCGCGATGCTTTGGCCATCGGCAGCGTGCAAGAATTGCTTGACTTCATCAATAGCGGCAAAATTAAAGACGCCATAACTGCTTTAATTAACCGCAATGCAGCCAACCTTTCTGCGGACCAAAAACTGCAATTGCAGGAGCAGTTGACCGCAACTGCTTCGCTGCTCCTAACTGCGGTTGCAAATGCTTATCTCGATCAGGCAACCTCAAGGCGCTACAATGCCACACAACAGACCCTGCAAGCTTACTATAATAACCGTTCAGACAGCTTGAGTGCAGCGGCCGTCAGCGCTTCGCAAAGTTCTACCTTTAAAAGCACTACTATCAACGGCATCCAAAGCACTTATGAAAGCAACGGGGTAAGCAACTCGGCAGACCTTGCCCGCCGTTCCTACGATGCGGCAATGGATGCTTATATTGCCCAGGAAAATGCTGAAGATGCCATCCAACGTCAAGCGGCTTTAGACTCATCCCTCGCCCATAGCCGCGACTTAGCCCGGCAAGTGGCTACCCAGACCAGGGAGGCCTTAGTGGCCCATAACCGAATGCTCCAGGATGCCGTTAACCCTGCTCTCGGAAATAATGTCGAAAGGGATTTCGCAGCCAATCAAGTGGAAGCCAATTTTTCCAGGCAGCAAGCCCTGCAGGATGCGCGCGACAGCCTGCACTTCACCCTTACTCCCTCCGTACACACTGCCGTAAGACAAACCCTGCTTTCTCATGTATCCCAGCAAAATCTTAGCCGCAGCGAAGCCGAGTCAGTGACTAAGCCCTTGCAGAAAGCTGCCATTGACGCCCTGCATTCAGATGAAATCAATATGGAGGCGCTGCAAAAGAAAATTCAGGAAATTTTCGAGGCTGCTAAAATCGGCCGCAAGCTCGACTATGGTTCTTTTAGCGAGCAATTTTTAATGGGCTTGACTTCGCAGCTCGCTATTTTAGCCGGCCTGCCTGTGCTGGATCAAACTGTGAATATAGAGAGGGCCTTGGCTGAACATGCGCAGCAAGTGATACAAAACTCTCAAAGAATTGCTGCCGATGCTACCCTTACTTTCAATAAAATCAGGGATAAAGATTTCCAAGATAAATCTAGGGCCGCATTCGATGATTTTATGGCCGAAGCCCAGAATCCTTCTACCACCTTAGCCTCATTCCTGGACCCTGGCATAATGATCACTAAAGTCGGCATCATGTATGAAGGTATGGAAGGCGGCTGGAAACGCGCTAGTATTCAAGCTGTATAACTTAAAATTAATCACTAAAAACAAGCTTGATTTTATATTAGTAATTTTTTAAAAAGTAATGTTTATTTATTAACAGTAAGATTATAATAAAAATTAGAGAGAAATACATTTTTTTTGAGTGGCAAGCAAATTGAATTACTTATTTAGTAAAATCAAAAGTGAGTAAGTTATGGCAATCACACAAGATCAAGATGGTTATTATTTCCTTACCTATTCTTTTGGGGATAAAACCATACAAGTTCAGAAAGACACCACCAGCAGCGAGGTGGTCGATCGTTATGAGAAAGACTATCAGGATATGCTGGATGTCTATAAGAAAGGCGACAACATAGATGATAGCGAGACGCAGAAATTCATCGATGCCTGGAATGACCTGAAGGATTTAATGGAAAATGGAATGGTAGTCAGCAATGGCGACTACCAGACAGTAACCTCTGTAATGGCAGGCTGGTATGGCGGGCTTGATGCTTCGTTAAAGCAATATAACATTGATTTTGGCGGTTCAACCGGCGATATCAAAGACGCTTTGAGAAAATGGGCAAAAGCCAACTCGGCAAGCAATGCCCAATTCGGCGTGACCGACATTCTCTCCATGGGCGCCCAAGCCAGCAACAGCAATCACAGCATACAAAATATGCTTGAAGTAGGTTACATTGCGGTAGGCAACCGCATACTGGGCGATAACCTGTCGCAGCTAAAGGATGCCCTAAAGCTGACAAATAGCGCCCTGCAGCTGCTGGACCAGGTTCAAACTATCCACAATTACGTCACCCCTATCCAAGTAAAGGATCCGGACTCAGCTCAGCACTTTGTCGATGCCATGGCAGCCGGAAATGACTATACCGACCCCAACACCGGTAAAGAGTATAAATATAGCGATACCAACGACGTAAATTCCTATTTAAAAGCCTATCAGGAGATTACCAAATACCTTAGCGAGCCGGTTGATGTGCAGCTTAACTATCCCGGCAGCGACCCAACCCATGTTAGCGACGATGACTTGACAGCCTTTCAGGATCTTGTCAAGAAAATAGGCGACCTTCTCCCTCAAATACTCTCTGCAAATCCAGGTTCCGATTCTCAGCCAAACTCATTATACAGCACCCTGGATCAAGTCTATAAGGACATGTTAAGCGGCCACAGCGATCACCACGATATTACCAAAGACGATGTCGAAAAGTGGATATTGGACAACCAAACCCAAGCCGATGCAAATTCCCAATCCGGCTACCTGGCTGAAAATTTTCAGGCCAATATAACTTCCGCAATTACAGCTGCAGAAAGTTTGAATGACCAGCAAAAAGAGCAAACACAGAGCGTGTTGTACCTCTTTCAGCAATTTTATCAATCTGCATCATCCGCTCTGTCTACTATAAACAGCATTATCCGCAACATGGCGCAAGCGGCAGGCGGCTAAAACTAACCTTCTTCCTTTGGAGGAATTATGGCAGCACCAGTACCAAGTGCAAGCTCAGATCCAGTCTTTTTGAGCGGTTCATTGCAAGGTAATGAATCTCACAAAACAAAGCTTATCGGAGAAGTGTTCTCCGTTATCAGCGACATGATCGGCACCCTGCAAAGTGTCGCAGCTTCGCAAGCCAATCGCCTGACTTATTACGCCAACCTGCAACAGGCTTATACGAACCTGATGGGCAACGTCCCAACTGTTACGAATGCCGACTTGAAACATTTAAACCTCAGCAGCGATGAATTAAACACGCTGCAAAACCAAGCCACTACAGTTAACCAGGCCTTAACGAACAAACTGCAAAACTATCGCGATGTGGTCACCGATAAATCGCAATCTTTCCAATCTGTCGTTAACCAGTCAAACCAGGAAGTTTCACAACAAGGCGACTTAGCCACTTCGCTATTACAAGAGTTAAGTACAATTCTAACCTCACTATATACACCCTAAAGCGCGGGAGGAAATAGCCATGGAAAATACATCGCAAGAACAACGGCGCCAAGTGATAGACAAATGGGGAAAAGAGCTGTCCGAAGAGGAAAAAGCAGCGGTCCAAGAAGTAATGAAAGAAGTGATCGACCGTAAAATCCCCTTAAGAGATGCCATAGGCATTACTCCCGAAACCATGAGCCGTGTGCACGATATGGCTTACCAAATGTATAATAATGGACGCTACCAGCAAGCCCTGCAGCTGTTTAGACTTCTTATTACTCTTGAAACGGTAGACGTTAAGTATTTAATGGGTATAGCTGCTTCCTTGCATATGTTAAAAGACTTTTCTAAAGCAGCCGAAATGTATTTTTATATCAATGCTATTTATCCAAACGATCCTATCCCTTATTACCATGCAGCTGATTGCTACCTGCAAATGGATCTTCCGGATGTGGCGGCAGCAGTGCTGAAAAGATGCATTCTGCAATGCGAAAATAAACCGGAGTACGACCAACTGCGAAAAAGGGTAGAAGTGATCTTGGAGGGGTTATTGCAAGCCCATCCCGAATTTAAGGAGATAGCAGCATAATTAATTATTAAGGCTTTTTTCGAAACGCGTTTTGTTTGGAAGAAAGCTAATGGAGAGGGCAAATGGGCATTGCTCCGGATACAGGCGGCCGTGTGGGTCTAGGGAGGCCCTTAG
>JAEYWL010000011.1 GCA_023428915.1 Verrucomicrobiota bacterium | reverse complement strand
CCTTAGAAGGTAGCAATCAGGGTCTTAGAGAGAAAAAACTTTCGAATATGACTTATTATAAGGTAGCAAGTCGGGTTTAAAATAACGACCGGGAGCAAAGTATGTTTAACAGCCCACCTTCTAAAGTTCATTCAAATCAAGCCACAAGCTCAATAGCTACTCCAATTTCTGATACTCCAGCCGCCATAAAACCAAAACACAAAAAAACCCTCTCATTCAGCCGCCATATTCATTTAATCAGCCACACGGATAAATCCTCCAAAAAAGAGCATGCGCCGCAACACTCTAGAACAACCTCGGCCGCTGCAACAGCCTCCCAAGTGCGCTTTGTTGATCAAAACACCGCAATGATACAAGCGGGCTTTTCGCCAATAATCTCTGAACTGAAAACAGTGATCGCGGCTTCTGGACAAGAGTCCGCAACGGCATTACCCCCTGAGTCAAAAGCTGCAAGCTCTAATACAGCAAGAGCCAAACGCCTTGACAACTTAAGCGGTTATTTTAAGAAAAAGATAGAAGTTACACGTAAAGCCCAGCCGCTAACTCCTGCCGCCCCGGAACCTTCCGCTGCAGATAAATTTAGGTTAGTGGCCCTTTCTCATAAGGAAACCGCAAATAATACTGCAGTAGAGATCGAACAACATCCACTAGAGAAACTCGAAAACCACTTAAAATTAATGCAAACAATCAATGCCAAACCGGATCGGCGCTTAGGCTTGCTGTCAGGTTCTGTGCTTGCAATCGGCTTAAAAGGAGAGTTTTCCAATTCTGAAAAAACTGCAGCTATCCGCACTCTGCTTGCTGAAATTGCCGCAATTAACCTGGCAGAATGGTCGCCCGAAGAAAAAGCTAAGGGAAAAGACCTCTTTGGCAAACTCGCTGCTGAAATCGAAAATTATATCAACAGCAATGGAAACAAGGGCATTAAAGATAAAACAGCGCTGCTGAATAAGGTGCAGGAACTTAAAGAAAGGCAAACGAACAGCTTAGAGTTGGTTAATGCATGCGCTTCTCTAATCTCCGCTATGTCCAGAGCTGCTGATAAAGACCAGACGGCAGAAGAAACGATCGCATTGAAAGAGGACCAAATAGTTTCTGGCAAAGTTTCAAGTTTTTCAAAAAAACAAATACAAGAAGGGTTTGATCGCATCATCAGGGCCTTGTTAAGCATTAGAAACGAAGCTTCTGACAGTGAACTTTTAAAAGAGATTTTTGGCGAAGCAGGCAAGGAAGTGAGCTTTGCTATCTTTGCCGGACGGGTTTCTAAAGCCATGAAAGCAGCAGGGCACCACTTGGATGACACTGCATGCAAACGTCTTGAAGAAGCTGCCGCTGAGATTTCCTATTTTAGCCAACCGGCGACAACCATAAGAAACAACCTGTCCATGCTAGATCTGATTTCCGGAAAGAGTCAGCTAAGCGGATATTTCACTAACATATTGAGCCCTAACAGTGTAATCACGCTAAAATTAGCAGATGGAACACGTGTGCCGTATTCTGTAGAGTTGTTCAGAGACAATACTGTTTATAATTTATTTACAGCAAGATTTGAGCAAAATTATGAAGAGATTAAAACAGCCGGCAAACGCAAAGATTTTTTTGCTGCTGTGTTGAAGGAAGAGCGACGAAAATATGCAGAGCATGCTGAAGCTGCTTTTCAATATAACCCGGAACAAACTACCATTAGTTCACCTTTTGGCCGTCTTATTGTCAAGGAATCCGGAAAGGTTTTGGAAGCCTTAAGCCAAATTAATCAAAGATTTCAAGCTGAACTTTATGCCAAATCGCAGCAAAAGCACTTGAAACAGATTGAGAAACTGGGAGAGCAAGCAGCTGCTCTTTATAAACGTATTACCTGTATTTATGACATTATACGGCAACTTAATTCTGCCTTGAATAACGACTTAGACTTTGACTTGCAAAAACTAAATAACCAATTTATAACCGCTAAATTCAATGATCCACGAAGCCCAAGCAGCAGCGCTATTCTCCAATTTGCAAGCAAAGAAGAAGCCAAACAATTTGCTGTGTCTCAATTATCTAAAGAAGATTTCGCTGATTTGATAATGTTTGCTAATGCCCTTTCCCAAATGAGCACGCTTTTAGAGGCAAGCACCACTAAAACATTTCCTGCTTGCCAAGACCCAAATGGTGAAAGTATTGCTAAGGCCTCCAAACACCTTAATCATTCTCTACCGTTAGAGGTGCTATTTAAGGAGTTAGCTGAAGAAGGGCTTAGGACGCAAGCAGCAAAAGAGGTTTTCTTATTTAGGAAAGCCTCTTTTGAGAGCTCTGCAAAATATGTTTCTCTCTATAATGAAGCTATCTGCGATGGCTTGATTGAGTATGGGGTATTAACTATCGAGCAGGCTGCTGAATACAAATATACTTTATGCGGCCATCCGGAAGACCCAATTGCAGGAGTGCCTGCTAAGAATGGTTTGCTCAACGCCGCCGATACCAATACAAACCCGATTGGTGTGTTATTGGAGATCGAGGCATGCGCCAATAAATTTTCTCCATTATTAGGCAATCGTTCTGATCTGATCAAACGCATTCAACTGCAAGCTGAGCAATTTGCTAAAAGAATCCTTGCTAAAGCAAAGGAAGCTAAAACTGATAAGATTGAAAGCGCCCTAAACAATTAAAAATAAAACAAGCCTGTTCAGCTACTAACAGGTCTTGTTTTTTTAATTACTAACAATATATTTAATTTAAATAAATATTTACATTATTAACACAACACGCTATAATTATTTTAAATATATTATTAAAAACAAGGTTTTATGAATTTAATAAGTTCATTTTTCGCATTACCCACTGTAGAAGTATACAATCCGGCTCATCCTCCACAAAATGTAAAGCCAGCAGCTTATGGAGCTAGGGAAAGCTCTACAGGTGCTACTATTGCAACTCGCAGTATAGTTACCAGCGCTTTTCAAATGGCCAAAGAGAAGTTAATTACAGGACCTTACTCGAAAATGGTATTAGCGGCCTTTATAAAGGCTTCCTGGGACCAATCAACTATAATGAACTCTGAAAATTGTAATGAAATGTTGCAAAATTGCGAACCCATATTGGAATATAACTATTCTAAAATTGCAGTCGGTTGTGTATCTGCTGTTGCTTTAACAAGCATACTCTATATGCATCAAAAGTTAGAATCATTATATGAACCGGCTATTGCAGCTCTTAAAGATTCATCAAGAGACAATTTAGCAGTAATTTTCAGCGGTTCGTCATTTGTTGATCCTCTTGGTGTCCAAAATATTTGGGAAGAAGAAATTACTTACATGCAGCAACAAATGGGAAAAGTTTACTCCATCGAATATGGCAAGGGAACAAGTGTCTCTAGTATTAATGCATGTATAGAAGAAAAAAATGACCTAGGTACTCCGATTAATCTAATTGTATTTGACATGCATGGCGATCCTTACAGCATGGGATGCTCAGTATGGCAAACATTAACCGCAAGTGATAAAACTGCTCCTTGGCTTGGCTATAGAGATATTGCTGAAATTAATTTTGAACAGTTAGCCCCTAACGCTACAATTTTACTGCGCTCCTGCTCCACCGGAAAAACACCGGAAAATGGAGACCCTAATATCGCCGAGTGGACACAAGTCTATGCAGGGATAAACCGTCAAGTAGCCGCCCCTTCAGAGGATCTTAAAATGGGGGTTGAATGCATGGATGATCAAGGCAAGTTTCACTTTATAGATGACGGCATTGAAATTACCGCCAAGATTACTTACGAATCAGCCTTACAAAAGATTG
The DNA here is from genome assembly GCA_023428915.1 of Verrucomicrobiota bacterium. GTDB lineage: Bacteria > Chlamydiota > Chlamydiia > Chlamydiales > JAEYWL01 > JAEYWL01. The sequence continues at coordinate 334 of JAEYWL010000011.1, read as the reverse complement.
AAACTTACCTAAGTAAGCAATTAAATACGCCAGACCTCAGTTCCAAAAGGCGTGCGCACTTGGAAGCTATTCAAGCCCGCATTGCAAAAAAGATACCATTGCCAAGGCCCTGATTGACTGATTGCTATGCTATGAGGCTGTGAAAAATGACGCAAATTGAATAGCTCTCATTAAAACTTACCGGGAAGAGAAGGAATTATATGCGCACCGCTCTCTAAAATGTATACAAATCTATACACGGCTTAGTTCCTGCTTCATCCAAACTGGTTGCAGTCATGTTTTGCATGGTTGCAGAGCCGCTTTGTCCACAGGCGTTAATTTCGGTAGAGCTTAC
>JAEYWL010000117.1 GCA_023428915.1 Verrucomicrobiota bacterium | reverse complement strand
TTAATGACGCCATGGACCTTATGGACTTAATGGACTAAGCGCCAATTGCTTGTCGTAAATGTCTTTGGCGTCGTTAAGGTCCATAATGTCATTTGATATAGCTAAATCTGACTTATGCAACTGTCTCATAAGGTCCATGGTGTCGTAACTATCGCTTGTCCATTTAAGCGCATAATTTAGGTTTTAAACCCCAAGTTGTCCCCTAAATCACGCTTGGGTTTTAACTACACTCCACTCTCGCGGATCAACAGCCCGGACAAATATCTCACCAGCTCATAAAACTTTGAACGCCATGGCCCTTTAACCTCCACCATGCCAGTTTCACCATAGCGTAATGTCCCGGCTTCAGTAACATTCAATTCGACTTCTACTGGATAGTAGCTTTCCGTTAAGCGGAGCCTGCCATCTTTTTCTTGAGTGACAGGCAAATCGCCTTTAAATATTGAAGCCAATGGCGGATACAGAAGAAATTGCGACCGCACCGGGTTAACCTCTGAAATATATCCTGGATAAACCTTAAGGTCGCTATTAACGCGAAAACGGGCTTTCTGTCCCTTGACAATTGTATTGAAGCGATTTTCGGGCACAAAGCAGATTACTTTCTCAAGCCCTTTTTCTCCAATTTTGCCAATGGCGCTGTCATGATTAACCCAAAGCCCGGGCTTTAACGAATCTTGCAGGGCATAAACAAAGCCGTTAATAGTGGAGTGCAGCGAAAGTTCTTTTCGCTTACCTTTTAAAGTCGTCAGCTCTTCTTGATAACGGGCTAACTCCGCCATTTTTTCGGGAATATAAGAAACCCCTTGATCTTCTACTTGTAAGAGCTCTATTTGTTTTTCAATAAGGGCGATTTCCACTTCCGTAACGGCAATTTTATTGTTCAGCTTCTCGGAAGTAAAATCAATTAGCGGATCGCCTTTTTTAACCTGCTGGTTGCGTTTCACGTAAATTTTTTCGATGCGCGCATCTTCAGGCACATACAAAATTTGCTCTTGCTGCGGCACAGTAATTCCAGGAAAGTATTCCATATGGGGAAGGGGCAGGAAAAACCAAAGAGCGCCCACCCCAACAACAATAGAGGTAATGAGTAAGCGGGTATTAATGCGGATGTGGGTTTTAAGTTTAGCCAGCTCCTCCAATTCCCAATAAATTGGCCACAACAGAAAAATTACCACTTCAAAGATAAACAAAAGAATGCCAAGCGACTTGGTAAAAGCGTAATAAACAAACAAAGCAATGGTTGTGTAAAGGAATACGCGATAAATCCAGGTATAGATGGTATAGACAAAAAAACCTGTCATCCTGCTGTGAGCCACTTCTTCAGGGGGCGGAACGTCGATGCCCAGCAGCCACTGCCTCAATTTCCAGCGGGTCATGCTGAAAGCGCGTGTTTGCAAATTATCCACACCCCATAAATCGCATAAAAGATAATAACCATCCCAGCGCATTGCCGGGTTAAGGTTAATTATCAAGGTGGAAACCCAGGTAATGGAAGCTATCACAAAAAATACACTTTGCAGCATACCAGGAGGAGATATGGCCCATCCTAATGTAGAAATGCCGGCTATCACCAATTCAGCAGCAATACCTGCGATTGAAATTGCAAGCCGCTGCCGCCTTTTCGCTAATTTCCACGAATCAGTGACATTAGTATACAAAACAGGCCAAAGCACAATAAGCGCCACGCCCATGTTAGGAATATGAATTCCATAATAAGCAGCTGTATACGCGTGTGCAAACTCATGGATAACTTTTATTGCTGTCAGCCCTAGCGCATAGGCAATTACGCCTTGCAGATTAAAGAAATAGGGAAAGGTATGCAAAAATTGGTCAAAACGTTCAATTAAGAGATATAGCCCCAACAGTGTAATGAGGGCATAGAGAAAGACCGCCGGCGAAGATACCAATGGACGTACATATGGCAAAGTGGCCTTTAAAAATTTATCCGGCCATAACAGCGGAATCCTAAAATATAAGTAATTGTACAGCAGCCATTTTAAAGGGTGCGGTTTGATCTTCTCCGCTTCATAGGCTACTTGATCAGAGCTGCGGGGCACAGCAAGCAAATGATGGCGCAGGGCATCTTCGAAGAAAAATTGAATATCCCCTGCCGTTATTTTTAGAGTAGACGTGCTATTGATCTCTTTCAATAGATCATCAGGCGTCATTCCCGGACGCAAATGCTGCAGGATCAGCGCTTCGCTCCAACTGACTTTATAGTATTGTGCGCGAACGGGATCGAACAAATTATAAGTCGGCGAGCCGTCGATTTCATCAGGACCTTTGTATAACTGAAGATCTTTGCGAAATTGCGGCAAGGGCCGATCGTTTTGAATCCAGTTAGTCATAAGCTTTGATGATAAGACATAAAGTTCTTTTTTTAATTTGATCTTTTGGGTATATCATGTCTCTTGTGTCTAGTGCAATTAAATAGATTTGTAACCCTCGGAAATTATGTTCAAGAAAGGCTGCTCGAAACTAGCGTTATGCGGAGGGTTTTTGATTGCCCTCACAACCAGTTGTGCACATAAAATCAGCGATCCCGATTACAACCGCCAATTCAATATGGTTCAAGAACTATCCTATCTGTTCTCCGAACCGCCTTGCAAGAATCGGCTCACTTTAGATGACGTCATAGAACTCGTAGTCTCGCGCAACTTAGACATTATTGTGAAGGAGCAGGAAATTGCGATTCAATGCGAGACAGCCACTAGTGCTATGTTAAAAATGCTGCCTGCATTGCGCTTAAATGCAGAATACTACAACCGCAATAACAACACCGGCTCTTCTTCTTTCTCTTTAGATCCCAAGGTCCCTCCCGCACCGCCAAGCGTTTCCTTAGATAGCAGCTGGCGTAAAAATGATGAAAGCGATGTATGGAATGTCTTGGATTTCGGTTTGGCCTATTACCGTTCCCGGCAAGAAACAAACCGTGCTGTAATTCTTTCCATGGAATATGAAAGAGCAGAACAAAATTTAATTCTTGAAGCAACTAGAGCTTATTGGAAAGCCATTGGAGCCAAGCGCGCCATGGATAAAGCGGGCGAGATCATGAAAGCTGCCAATCAACAGAAACAGGATATAGACAAGCAGATGAATGCTAAGGTTATTCCTGAAATCCAAGGCCTGCGCAATCAAAACCAGCTGATTACCATTAATTTGCAGCTGCAAAGTTATGAAAAAGATTACCATACAGCCATGGCTGATTTAGCCAGATTAATGGCCTTCCCTCCTTGCTGCAGTTTTGAATTGGAAGAGCCTACCAGCCTCACTACCGATGTGCCAATTTGCGATATTTGCCTGTTAGAGGAACAAGCTCTTAAAAACCGGCCAGAACTCTATGGCAAAGATGCTGAAGAGTTTATTTGGGCAGATGAAGCCAGAATGGCTTTGCTGCAAATGCTTCCAGGCGCCGAGCTTTATAATGGCAGATATGACGACAGCAACAGCTTCTTAGTCAACCAAAGTTGGTTGGCAATCGGTATACGCGCTACTTGGAACCTGTTAGCTATTCCGCAATTATTGCACGCCAAAAAAGCAGCTGAAGAAAGAACCGATCTGATGTTCCTCAATCGCCTGGCTCTCTCCATTGGTGTCATGACCCAAGTACACTTGGCTTGGTTTGTATTTACGGATAATCGTGAACAATTCTTGATGGCTTATGATTTATGGCAAGTCAATGAACGTTTGCTAAGAACTGCGCGTAAAGAAGAAGAAGCCGGCAAGCTGCATGAAGCGGATATTCTACGCTATGAGGCTGAAACTTTGATTTCGGAAATCAATGCAATGCGCGCTTACGGCGAAATGCAAGCTTCGCTGGAATTACTCAATAACTCCATCGGCGCACCTCGCTGGTACCAAACTGGTGTCGTGAGCGGCCCCCCTCCAGTGGGGCAATGTACAATCCCGCTTTATGAATGCGATGGGTGCTATCCTATTATAGATATTGAAACAGAATATACAAGACGGACACGAGTCCCGCTTCCTCCGCAGGAACACCCCTTTAGCGAGTTTAAGGCAGAATATCCTGAAGAAATGCAAATTCAGCCTTATCCAGAACTATATGACTATTAACAATCAAAGAACATAAATGGTGTATATGGGTAACATGTTAAAAACAGCTCTGTTGTTGGGCCTCGCTTGTTTCACGCTGTCTCTTCAGGCACAAAATAGCTATGCTGAGCAATACCAGCCTGTAAGACGCGACCCCGCATTTCGCATTGTGCTTAGTCCTTTGCATAGAACTCAGCTCTCTTCGCAAATAGTTTCTCCCGTTCTATATATTAACAAGCGCATGGGAGAGTCTTTCAAGCAAGGCGACGAACTCATCCAGCTGGATGATGCGATCTTTCAGGCTAATTTGAAAAAAGCGCAAGCCAGTCTTGTTAAAGCAAAAACCGAATTGGAATCCAAACAGCGCCTCTTCAGCGATCGTGTAGCTTCATTATTTGAGATTAAGGATGCCGAAGCCAATGTGGCAGTTGCAGAGGCCGACCTCATCAAAGCACAAAAAGAGTTAGATGCCGCGCACATTATTGCCCCTTATAAGGGTAAGGTTGTGGCTGTAAATATTGAAGAACACGAATTAGCAGAAGTAGGCAAAAAAATCCTTGAAATTGTCGAAGATCAAAAGTTAATAGGCGAGCTGCTTCTTCCTTCTAATATGCTGCCAAAAGTTGCTATTGGCCAGCCCATAAGCATACTTATTAAAGAAACAGGCGAACCAATTACAGCTAAAATTACCCGTATCGGCGCAGTAATTGACCCCGCAAGCTCTACGGTTAAGGTTGAAGCTGAAATAGATAATAGCGCAGATAAGCTGCGCGCCGGCATGAGCGGCACTGCCACTTTCAGCAATGATGCAAACAAATCCTAAATATAAACGATTATGGCTGTCAACACTACGACGGATAATTTGCCGCCGATAGCAAAGCTTTTGATAGCCATCAATCGCATTGCCATTAAAGCGTTTCAGGCAAAAAGCGAAGAAGCTTTGCGCTTCGTGATTGTAAATGATACGTTTCACGTGATGCGCTATGATAGGGCCCTTTTATGGGATATTTCGGGACGAAGACCTAAACTGCTCAATATCTCTGGCCATGCATCTGTCAAAGAAGATACCGATCTTCACGAAACCTGGGCAGCTTTAGTCAAACAGATCCAAGAGCCCGCAAAAACGCAGCAATTACAGGCAGGCAATTTTACACGCCAGCAAAAATTGTGGGAAACGTATATTGCAAAAAACCAGTCGGCAGTCCTTTGGCTGCCCATTCTTGTACAAGGCAAGGCCCGCTACGCCCTTTGGGTTGAGCGCTGGAATAGCCCTAAGGAATACGAAATTGAGCCGGAGGTTCTGGAGCTGTACCAAAGCTTTCTTGAACCAGTCTACAGCAGCTCTTGGGAAAAATTTCATCAAAAATTCAGCTTGCGGCGTTTCCGCCCTTCACGCCTTCTGTTTTACTCCAGTTTGCTTGCTTTGCTTTTTCTGCTATTTGCAGTTCGATTGCCATTGCGCATTGTGGCGCCATGCGAAGTTGTACCAAGAGATCCAATTCTTCTCACAGCACCTCTAGAAGGTATTATTGCCGAAATCAATGTCAAGCCTGGCCAAACTGTAAAAAAGGGGGACCTTCTTTACACTTATGATAAGCGCCTTCCCTTGCAGGAATTAAAAGTTGCCCAGAAAGAAGTGCAGATTCAACAGGCAGAAGTCAACCGTGCAAGCACTCTTGGACTTAGCGACCAACGCTCCCTCAATGAACTCGCAACACTTAACCTAAAACTTGAAAAAGAAAAGGTCAATTTAGAACTCGCTGAGTACCATGCAAGCTTATTGGAAGGGCTTTCCCCTATCGATGGAATTGTAATGCTGGATACGCCTCCGGATGAGTGGCGCGGCAAGCCTGTGAAAATTGGGGAAAAAATCATGAAAGTCTCGACCCCGTCTGATACAAAGGTGCGGATATGGCTTGCTGAGAGCGACAATATCGCCTTAGACCTAAAAACACCGATTAAAGTATTCTTAAATATCCACCCGGAAATTAGCGACTTGGCAAAAATTACCTATATTGCCAATGAAAGCACCTTGGACGAGCATCAGGTGCCAAGCTTTATTGCTGAGGCCGACTGGGTCAAACAACCGGCGGATGTAAAACTGGGCCTTAAAGGCACTGCCATTGTCTATGGCGAAAATGTGTCATTATTCTATTTTGTAATCAGAAGACCCTTAGCCAGCCTGCGCCACCTCATGGGCATCTAAAATAAATGTTTAACTTTAGAAGTCGTCTCTTAACTATAAATGATAAGCGCTTGTCCATTGTCCTTAAGGTCCATGGAGTCCTTATTGTCCATTGTCCATTTAAGCGCCTAATTCAGACTTTTGTCTTTAGCTAAAGAAGCTCTTGATTTTATCGAGGAAGCCTTTTTGCTTTGGCAAATTACCAGGCTCCTGCAGCTTGGCGAATTCTTCCAATAATTCTTTTTGCTTGCCGCTAAGTTTGGCTGGAGTTTCCACAAAGATTTTCACCAGCAGATCGCCTTTGCCGGCACCATGCACATTTGGAAAGCCTTCCCCTTTAACGCGGAAAATTTTACCGTTTTGCGTACCTTCAGGAATCGTGATGCGGCAGGAATGGCCGAACATCGATGGGACATCTTTTTTACAGCCCAAAGAAGCTTCCGGGAAGCTAATAGGAAGGTCTAGAAGGACATCATCTCCTTCTCTTTCGAAAATTTGATGAGGCTCAACCTGAATGAAAACATAAAGATCGCCTGCCGGGCCGCCGCCTTGACCCGCATCTCCGTAACCGCTCATCTTAAGGCGCATGCCATTATCCACTCCGGCAGGGATGTGAATCTTTACATGTTGCTTTTCCTTAATCATCCCCTCACCCCTACAATTTAGGCAGGGATTAGTGATGATTTGCCCTTCGCCGCCGCATTGCGGACAGGTCATAGACATACTGAAAAAGCCGCGCTGCTCAAACACCTGGCCATTGCCGTTGCATTTGGAGCATTTTTTGATGTCTTGCTGGGATGCGGCTCCGCGTCCTTTGCAAGTAGTACATGTTACGTAATTGGTAATATTGAGCTCTTTGTCAACGCCTTTTGCGGCCTCTTCAAAGCTAATTGTAAGATTGACGCGTTTACTTGCACCTTGCCGGTGGGTTCTGGCTGCCGTGGAACGCTCTCCTCCCATGCCGCCGCCGAAAAAGTCAAATATGCTATCCGCACCCATTCCGCCAAAAGCGCTCATAAAGGTGCGAAGAGCTTCGTCCATAGAAGAAAAACCTGCTCCGCCGCCTGGCATGCCGCCAGCCCCGGGAAGCCCTTCTTTGCCATATTTGTCGTAGATTTGCCTTTTTTGCTCGTCACTTAAGACTTCGTAGGCTTCGGAGATTTCTTTGAATTTTTTTTCGGCTTCTGGATCACCCGGATTCTTGTCGGGATGAAACTTCAGCGCCTTTTTACGGTAGGCTTTTTTAATTTCTTCTGCAGTTGCTGTTTTATTTATTTCCAAGACTTCGTAATAGTTTGCCATGCCGTTAAAATTCTCTCCGTTGTTTCTACTTAGATCTAGCGTTGACGCTTATATTTTAAAGCCGCTTTAGACTTCGCACGCTTTTTAATAGAAGGCTTTGCATAGTAACGATGGGCTTTAACAGATTTCATGACCCCTTCTTTATCGAGTCTTTTCTTCAATGCACGCAGCGCTTTATCAATTGAATCACCAGCGCGAACTTTCACGATCGTCATTTAATGTTCCTTATATAAGGGTTGCTTAACGGTTTACTTTGAATAAGTGCGGAAAAACGCGCACTTTTTCGATAATGGATATATGATAGCTTTAAGCTTCATAATTTTCAATTCTATTTTCCTGACTGTTTTTCCTTTTCAATTTCAGCCTGGGTTTTACGTAAATACAAGATTTCGACCTGGTAGTTTGGGGCCGCTTCACCCCTTAAAAATTTAGCATAAGCCAATTTAGCTAACCATTCAGGCGAAAGCCCTTGTTCTTCCCATTGGCAGTTAACAGGCCAAGCGGCCTTTTCCTTAAGACTGCCATGGGGGGTAACAATCAAAGAAACACCGCGCGCTTGTATAAGACGGCAAGCTTCTTCCAAAGAGACCAAGCCGGGGTCTTCTTGTGTAAATCCTCTCCCTGCGGCATGTCCAAATGTCAAATACACTCCCCCAATTCTGGCATCAATCATGGCTGCAAATGGCTGCGGCAAATGAGGCACCAATCCAAAGATAGTAGGAATGGCGAGCAGGGGAAGCTTATGCACATAAGCCCATGTCTTAGCTACTGCTACAGCTACTCGTATTCCTGTATAAGATCCGGGGCCTACACCGGTTGCAATATACTGGCAGTCTGCGGGAGCGGCGTGCAGTTCCTGAAAGGCATCGGCCAAGCAAGGCAGCAAATATTTTGAATTCTGCAGGCCTGAAGGAATCTCTTTAGAAAAAAGCAGTTTGCCTTCTTCAGAAATAGCCACTATCCCTTTCTCTGTGCCGGTATCAAGGACAACCCCTAAAGAACGCGATAGCTTCATATTTCTATAAGCCTTGGCACAATCAGGCGCTCTAAACTGCGCACAAAATAACTGTCAGTCATGCCTGAAATATAATCGATCACCATTTGCACTTCGCTTGCTTCCCTCAAATACTTTTCACTTTTGTTTTTTAAGAATTGTTTCGCCAGCACACTTTGCATTTTTTTCAAGCGGTAATCTGAAAGGAGAAATTCAAATAAAATGCGGTAGCTTCGTTTGATTTTTTGCGACTCAATTTTAAGTTTCGGATGCTGGTAGATGTTTTCGAAGTTAAACCGGCGCAATACTTTTAAAGCCTCAAGTACTTCAGGCGATATCGCCACGTAGTTTTGCCCATAGCTATTTTTTATAATGTCTTGCGCCAATGTTGTAAGAATTTTGCCGTTCGTATTCCCTAATAGGGTATTTGGCACTTGCTTGCGCTCTAAAATACCTAAATTAATGGCGTCTTCTATATCTCTCCCCAGATAGCTCATTGTATCGCATATTTTAACCAGGCATCCTTCTAAAGTCGCAGGGATGATGTTAAACTCCGGATTGCTGAGTTTTGTGGCCAGATCGCGGGCATGATCTTCCCATGTTTTGCCAAAACGAGGCACTAATTTTTCACTGGACATTCCCCCATCATGACAGAGAAACCCATCATAAACAGCCAGTCCGAGGTTCAGGGGTTCAATATGGGAAAAAAGCCGGCAAGACTGCCAGGGGTGGGCAAAAACAGCACCATTATACTCTTGCGTGAGTTCAGAAAGGTAATTCTCCCCTTCATGCCCAAAAGGCGGATGCCCTACATCATGGCCAAGTGCAATTGCCTCAACTAAATCCAAATTATAGCCCAGGATCTCGGCGATGCCGCGTGCAAAATTGCTTACTAGCTGGACATGCAGCCCCCTATGCGTAATATGGTCATTTTCTATTAAATAAACGACTTGAGTTTTATCTATATAGCGCGCATAGGCCTTACTATGAATAATCCGATCAACATCTCTTTTATAAGGAAGCCGGTGGTCATCTTCCGGACCAAAACGGCGGCTATGTTCTTGAGAGTGAGCGGCTAACTCATGGAGCAATTGCTCCTCTCTTTTTTGAGCAGTCGTTCTATAATCTGCCAGTTTTTGATTTGACATAGAATATAGGAGGATAAAAGGTTTAGATCTGATTATATCTAATTATATGTTTAAGATGAATTAAAGTTAATTGTTTTTTTTGCCGCTAACATCCCTATTATCTTTGGCGTCCTTTAATCAAGAGGAATAAACAATGCCCTTTTTCTAATATAACCGAGTAAAACCAAAGAGTTTGCTTAATTTGGCCTTTAGCCATATAATGCTGCTACCTCGCTCTATATTAGAGGAGGATTACAACAATACTAGTTTCTCACAAAATTATAAGAGGCTACTTTGAACCCTGAAGAACCAAACGAGACAACCATTGACGCTGAAATTGAAAATGCGGTAATGCACTCTATTGAAGAGAGTCAGCAGGATGCCAAAAAAGGGGTAAAGCCTCCCGATTCACTCTATATATTTCCTTTAATCCGCAGGCCATTTTTCCCAGGCATGGCTGCACCTGTCGTAGTTGAACCAGGCCCCTTTTATGAGGTGCTTAAAAATATCGCTAAATCTGACAACAAATGGGTAGGCCTTATCCTGACAAAAAAAGAAGATCAGGATGTCTACAAAGCAAAGTTTGGCGATTTGCATGAAACCGGCGTGCTTGCCCGCCTCCTGCGCATTATCCCGATGGAACAAGGCGGCGCACAAGTTATTCTCAACATGGAAAAACGGCTTAAGGTTGTAAAGCCAACCCATGAAGGTAAATACCTTAAGGCGAAGGTCGCATATTTTGATGATAATCCTGTACTCACCAAAGAACTTAAGGCTTATGCCATCAGCATTATTTCGACAATTAAAGAACTGCTAAAACTGAATCCGCTATTTAAGGAAGAACTGCAAATCTTCTTAGGCCACTCTGACTTTACAGAACCTGGAAAATTGGCTGACTTTGCTGTTGCATTAACTACAGCTTCCCGAAGTGAACTGCAAGATGTGCTGGAAACATACAACATTCCTAAAAGGATTGATAAGGCTTTACAGCTGCTTAAAAAAGAGCTTGATTTAAGCAAACTGCAATTCAATATCAGCCAAAAAATAGATGCTGCAATCTCAAAGACGCAGAAAGATTTTTTCTTGCGCGAACAGCTGAAGACTATCAAACGTGAATTAGGCATTGAACGGGACGATAAAACAGGCGATCGTGAAAAGTTTGAGGCGCGCTTAAGCCAGCGCGTAGTCCCGGCTGACGTGGCCGCTGTAATCAAAGATGAAATGGAAAAACTGAGCTCATTAGACCCTCAGTCTGCGGAATATGCGGTCTGCAGGGGATATTTAGATTGGTTAACTGTTATTCCTTGGGGCATCTACAGCCAGGAAAACCACGACCTCGCAGCTGCCGAGAAAATCTTGGATGAAGACCATTATGGTTTGGAAGATATAAAAGAGCGCATCTTAGAATTTATCAGCGTTGGCAAGCTCTCAGGCGGAGTCAAAGGAAGCATTATTTGCCTGGTAGGACCTCCGGGCGTTGGAAAAACAAGTATTGGAAAAAGCATTGCACGGGCGCTCGACCGCAAATTTTATCGCTTTTCTGTCGGCGGCATGCGCGATGAGGCAGAAATTAAAGGCCATAGACGCACCTATATCGGCGCCATGCCGGGAAAAATGGTGCAAGCCTTAAAATTTTGCCAAACCATGAATCCCGTCATCATGCTTGATGAAGTGGATAAAATGAGCAGCAGCTATCATGGCGACCCGGCTTCTGCTTTGCTTGAGGTACTCGATCCTGAGCAGAACAGCGAATTTTTAGATCACTATCTGGATGTGCGCTGCAATCTTTCAGATGTACTCTTTATCGTCACTGCCAATGTACTAGACACCATACCTGAACCCCTGAAAGACCGGATGGATATTATGCGGCTGTCCGGCTACATCATGCAGGAAAAAATAGAGATTGCCCGCAAGTATTTAATCCCGCGCAACCGCAAAAAGATGGGGCTGAAAGCCTCTCAGCTGGAATTTACCAAAAAAGCCTTGCACGAAATTATCAACGGTTATGCGCGCGAGTCTGGCGTTCGCGGCCTTGAGAACCTGCTTAAGAAAATCATGCGGAAAGTGGCCGTTAAAATTGTTAAAGAGGAATCCAAGAAGAAGAAAAAGCAGGAAGAGCAGCCGGAGCTTCACTTCAAGATAGACGCTCCTCAACTAAAAGAATACCTTGGCAAACCGATGTTTACCTCTGAAAGGTATTATGAACGCACTCCTGTAGGTGTGTGCATGGGTCTTGCATGGACGGCGCTAGGCGGAGCCACACTTTATATCGAAGCCATAAAAGTCTTTGGCGAAAAACTCGAGATGAAACTCACAGGCCAAGCCGGCAATGTGATGAAGGAATCTTCCGAGATAGCCTGGAGTTATCTGCATAGCAACACTCATAAATACGCCCCAGGCTTTACCTTCTTTGAAAAATCAAATGTCCATATCCACATTCCTGAAGGCGCGACTCCTAAAGATGGCCCCTCTGCAGGGATAACTATGGTAACTGCCCTTATTTCCCTATTAACAGATACTCCTGTACTCAACAATTTAGGGATGACCGGGGAACTGACTTTGACAGGCAAAGTTCTGCCAATCGGAGGCGTTAAAGAAAAACTAGTCGCAGCGCGCCGGGCTGGTTTAAAAACGCTTATTTTTCCAAAAGAAAATATGCGAGACTTTGATAAGCTCCCAGAGTACATGAAAAAAGGAATCGCGCTGCATTTTGTCGAGTACTATGATGAAGTGTTTAAAATCGCTTTTCCAGACCTTGCTTTTAAGACTCCCTCTAATAGGTAATCGTGTAGGTAATCATGCAAAGAAATATCTGGTCCCAGGATTATAAAAATAAGCTAATTGACCGCCAGCATGTAGGCATTGTCGCCCACGAGCTAAAAAAACAAGGGCTTTCTATCGCTACCTTGAATGGCTCTTTTGACTTATTGCATGCAGGGCATATGCAAATCCTGTACGAAGGCTCCCAGACTGCAGATATTTTTATTGTCGCACTTAATAGCGACGACTCAATAAAACAATATAAAAATCCCCTAAGGCCAATTATCCCCTTAGAATACCGCTTGCAAATGCTGGCCGCTTTAGAGTTTGTCGATTACATCACCTGGTTTGATGAAACAGACCCGCGGCAACTATTAAGCGAAATTCAACCCAATGTACATGTAAACGGCGCAGAATATGGAGAAAATTGCCTTGAAGCTGCTACTGTCAAGCAGTATGGGGGCAGGATCCACGTTGTACAACTTGTCCCCTCCCTTTCGACCAGCAACATTATTGGCAAAATTATCGAAATAGAGGGGAAAGAAAAAGCATGCGTTTAATTGGCAAACTTCCCAATGAACAAGATGCCTTTCGCTTTTCTACCTTCCTGCAAGCACACCACATTCCCAATTATGTGGATATTCATACCGAAACTGATTGGGGCAAGGATGATTACGGCACTCACCAAGCCACAATTTGGGTGATTGATGAAGATCAGGTAGAAGAAGCCAATCGCTACTATGAGCAGTTTAAACAAGACCCGAAAGCTGTTCAATATACAGACTATACGCCTATTCAGCAAAATGCAGATCCATTGCGGGAGGAGGTAGAAGCCCAGCAGCCTGCTGCTGAGCGCAGAATGGAAGCCGTTGGCCGCATTACCCTGTATTTAATTATTTTATGTTCGATGATTTATGGCTATTCAGAACTGACAAAACCGCGTATAGAATCCGTTCCCTCTTTTGTTCCTTACACGGCTGTTTTTTCCTCAAAAATTTATAAAGACCTCTACTTCGATTACCCTAAAGCCTATGATATTTTCGATCAGTATGTGCGTTTATATGGTTTAAATAGTTTGCAAAACCCGGCAGACATTCCCCAGCAAGGCCAGCTCCTGCTCAGCTATTATGTAAACACTCCATACTGGAAAGGACTATACAGTGCTATTGTAGCCTATTTAATTGAATTCAACCATGGCAAAGCAGAAGCTTTTAACATCAAGTCTTTTTTCAATGTGCCCATGTTTGAGAAAATTAAGGAAGGGGAAGCATGGCGGTTATTTACCCCTATTTTACTCCATAGCGACATTTTTCATCTTTTATTTAACCTTATGTGGCTTTTTGTATTAGGCAGGCAAATGGAAAGCCGTTTAAGCACTATGAAGTATATCGCCTTCATCCTGGCTGTTGCGCTTATTTCCAATACCTCCCAATATTTGATGAGCGGCAGCAACTTTATCGGCATCTCTGGAGTATTGTGCGGCATGTTTACCTTTATCTGGTACAGGTTGCGGCAGGCTCCCTGGGAAGGCTACCAGTTGCATCCCACAACTATTGGGCTGATGACCATTTTTGTATTAGGGATTGCTTCCATTCAGCTGGCTTCATTTTTTACAGAAATCGCCTACCAGGTGTCTTTTTCTCCAGGCATGGCCAATACAGCCCACCTTACAGGAGCTTTAGCCGGTTTTTTAATTGCCCGAATCCCAAGTTATGCAGCCTACAAATTATGAAAATTGCCTACATCACCAGCAATAACTTTAAATTTGCCGAAGCGCAGCATGTTCTCGCCCATTGGGAACTCTGCCGCCACGCACTCGATTTAACTGAAATCCAAGGCAGCCCGGAACAAATCATTGAAGCTAAGGCTCGTGAAGCTTCCCGGCAGCTGCATATCCCATTAATTGTTGAAGACGTATCCTTTTGCTGCTCGGCTTTACATAGCTTGCCAGGTCCTTATATTAAAGATTTTCTAGCCAAAATTTCCGATGCAGGGGTAAGCGAGCTCATTCATCACTACCAGGACCGCTCCTGTGAAGTGATTTGCTATGCGGCCTATATCGAGCCAAGCGGACAACCTAAACTCTTTAAGGGAAGCATTCAAGGGCAAGTGGTCGCCCCGCGCGGCTTCTCAGAACCTAGTTTTACTAGCTGGAATGCCATTTTTCAACCTAGCGGTATGCATAAAACTTTTGCTGAATTGACCATTCAAGAGCAAAGCCGTATTTCCATGCGCTATAAGGCCTTGACCCAATTGCGCGATTATTTGGAGCAGAACTAATGACCGTGCGCGATCTCATCATTTTAGGCTGTTCCAGTCAGCAACCCACCCGCTTTAGAAATCATAGCGGGTATTTATTGCGCTGGAATAATGAAGGGCTTTTATTTGATCCAGGCGAAGGCACCCAACGGCAGTTTATATTTGCCAATGTTGCCCCCCCGGTAGTCACTCGCATCTTGGTTTCCCATTTCCATGGCGACCACTGCCTCGGCTTGGGCTCCATGCTCATGCGCTTAAACCTCGATAAAGTCACCCATCCCATCCACTGCTATTACCCTGCAAGCGGCAAAAAGTATTTCGACCGCTTGCGCTATGGCACTATTTACCATGAGACCATCCATGTCATTGAGCATCCTGTCAGCGAAGAAGGGGTGGTGCATGACGACGGGCGCTTCAAAATAGAAGCAGCTTTCCTGGATCATGGCGTGGATAATATTGCCTGGCGCATTACAGAACCCGATACGCGCAAGTTTGCCAAGGATAAATTACAGCAGCTCGGCGTCACCGGACTGCTTGTAAGGCAGCTGCAAAACGAAGGCATGGTCGTGGTGAATGGGCATGAAGTGCATTTGGATGATGTTAGCTGGATACGCCAGGGCGACAGTTTTGTCTATGTCTCCGACACCAGATACTGTGAAAATGCCGTACAGGTAGCTAAAGGGGCAAAAATGCTCCTGTGCGAAAGCACCTACCTTGACGAAGACCGCGACCTGGCCTATAAGCACTATCATCTCACTGCCAGGCAAGCAGCAGAAATTGCCCGTAAAGCTGAAGCCAAGCAGCTTATCCTCACCCATTTTTCGGCAAGATATTTTGGCCCTCAAGCTTTTTTAGAAGAGGCTGCGCCTATTTTCCCCAATACCTATGTAGCCGAAGACCTAAAAGTTTTTCCCTTCTCCAAAGAGTAGGCGTATTAAAACCATGATTGCAGCCTAAAGCGTGATTTAGGGGCGCAACTTGGGTTTAAAATAGATCTTCTTCCCCCACCCACTCAGGTGACATGTACGCAACATCTCTTACAAAATCATAAACCTCCCAAAAACCGGATAATAAGGTGGAACTAATTTCGCCAATTTTATGCATATAAGCGGCTGCTATAGGTTGCTGCGCCTGTCTAGAATGATTTAATGGGGAGTGTTCAGCAGTTTCGAGGGAATCTGCAGCCTCAAGCATTACAAAACCCGACATATAGTTGCTCTCAAGCATATCTTCGGGAAACGTAAAGGCGGACAACTTGGATTTATTTACCCCATCCTGAAGCACCTCTGCCAATTTGCTATTTCCCTTTAAAAACAGCCTCTGCAGTTTTTCTAACGGTTTGAGATCGGGAATCTTGCCGGCCAGCCGGTTGTCTTCCAGATTTAATTCGACTAAATTCTTTAAGCTGCAAAAAGATTCTGGAAAGGTTGGCAAACGATTATTCTGCAGAAGTAATTTTTCCAGGTTCACAAGCCCGCTGGCAGCATCCGGCTCAGATGAAAATTGCTCGAGTTGATTCCCGGACAAATCAACACAGCGCAAAGACCTGCCCTCAAAAAAGCAGTCAGGTAAAATCGTTAAGCCGATATTGTGCAAATTTAAATGAGTCAGCTTGGGCAGCCGGGATAATGCCGCAGAAAACTTTTTCAAAGGGTTATTGCTTAGGGCTAAGGAGGTAAGATTGACCAACTTTTCCACATCTGATTCGCCCCATTTGCTGATCGCATTGTTTGATAAGTCTAACTCTAGCAAATTATTTAAAAGGCCCAAGCCTGCTGGAATCTCTGTAAGTTTTTTGCAGCCGGTGACTTTTAACTTTTCAAGACACTTTAAGGTAATTATTGATTGGGGAAAGGCTGTAATTGCTGCATCTGTGATTTGCAGGCACTTTATGGCTGTTGAAAATCGGTTTATTTCCGCAAGCTGCTCCCCCTTAAACCCTTCAATACTTACAGTATGCAGTTTAGGGAAATCGAAATCTCTGCCTGAGGGTATCTTCAAATCAGCAACACCCTTAATATGCAATTCAGTAAGCCCTCGAAGGAACTGTAATTCAGCCGGAATCATTGTCATGGGAGCTGTTAAGGTTAACCTGGTAATTTTGGCCGCGGCATTTTGATTATGCTGGTCTTTGAACCAAGCGCGGATTTCATGGGGGCATAGAGGCAATGTTTTTCCTGGTTCGAATAATCCTTGTTCGATTAACTCGCTTTCTACTGCTAGCCAGAAGGCAATCAAACTCACTTCACGCGGGCATGCCATATTTACGATAGCTTCTTGCAGCAGTTCACATGAATTTACGATATCGGAAGTTCCCAAATAACGCGAATTTAATGTATGCACCTGCAGCGGCAGTGAGAACTTCTCTGCAATAGCTTGCTGAAAAGCACCTATCAAGTCTTTCTGCAATCCATTTATTGAAGTGTTTTTTTGCATCGATTTTGCAAGCGGTGAAGCCTCGCCATTTTTTTCCAGCCAAAAATCTTTTAATGTTTTATTGCATGCCACACGCTCTCTAGCAATGTTCACGTGGTTATACTTCTCACAGCCGCAAGCCTCTGGCGCTGCAACAGCCGCAAAGTACATGTCTGAGCCGCCATTGTACCCATAAGTCCTGTCAGATAAACTGCGGGAACTTTCCATAAGCCTCTTAAAGTTAATGAACTTGTGAGTCGTCTTGAGGCATATACAGTCTTTTCAACCAGCCATAAAACCCTGTCTGGTTCAGTAACTGGTTAGCCCCTCCTATAACAGTTGAACCCATCGCGACAAAATTGCTTATATAACTTTGCGATAGCGACCATGGTTCATTAAAATAAACTGGTTCCTTTTCTTCTCCTAGTTTTCCTTGTTCAAAGTCCAATATCTCATTATATTCCACCATATCATGGGGAAAGGTAAACGAGCTTAGTTTTGTTTTGTCAATGCCGCTTTGCACTTGATCCAACCCAGGATTTCCATCAAGAAAGAGCTTTTTTAATTTTCTGAGGTATTTAAGATCTTCAGGCACCTGTCCTGCCAACCGGTTGTTTGTCAAATCTATCTCCACCAGATTCCGTAAATAGCAAACAGTTTGGGGAAATACAGTGAGCTTATTTTCTTTTAGTTTCAATACTTCTAAAGCAACAAATCTTGGCAAATGATCCGGCAGCTCAGCGAGCATATTCTCTGATAAATCAATTTCTATAAGAGAAGTATTCCCCGTAAAAAGTTCAATATTCACAGCAGATAATTGCAGTTTGCTTAATTTTAAATGAGTAAGGGAGCACATACCGCTGATATTAAGGGAAAATTCTCTTAGAGGATTGTCGCTGCAGTCAAAGCGGGTTAGTTTAACCAGTTTATTTAAGTTACCCTCAGGGGAAAATGTACAAATGGCATTTTTTGAAAGGTCTAATTCCTGCAGTTGCGTCAAGGCTCCCATCCCATTAGGGATTTCGCGTAACAATCTGCAATCTGTAACTTGCAATTTTTGCAGGCCCGCCAATCTGTAAATAGAAAAGGGCAAAATAGTAAGTTGGGAACTGGTAATTTTTAAATCTGTTAAAGCAGGAAAAGTAGCGCAATCAATCCCAGCCATTTGACTGCCTTGAAATCTTTCAATTTCAAGTTTTGTCAATTTTGAAAAAGCGCAATCAAACAGAAAACCATTCACATCGGAAATTTTTAAATACGTGATCGAAGCAGAAAACTGCCCCAGGCCTTTGATTTTCTCTCCTGTAAATCTTTCAATGTAAATATCCCGAAGCAAAGGAGGCGGTTTTTTTGTAACAATTTTAGGGAATTCTAAATCGCCGTTGATATCTTTGATATGCAATTCAGTAAGTCCTGTGAGAAACGCGAATAATGGAGGGACTATCGTTACCGGCCGTGTTAACGTTAAGCTGGTTATCTTTGCTATTTTGGCCAGATTAGCTTCATCTTTAAACCAATCCCGTATTTCATGCGGACAAAGGGGGATTTTATCTTGAGGGTCGATTAGTCCTAGTTTGAGCAATTCATCTTCAATCGCAAGCCAAAAGGCAATTAAGCTAATGTCTTTAGAGCAGTTGAGGTTTGCAATAGCTTCTTGCAGCAATTCTGCTATTTCAGTTTCATTTCCCAAATAGCGGGATTTCAGTTTGCTAATGTGCGCAGCTTGAATAAATTTTTGACTGACATGTTGATTAAATACCTGCCTTAAATCCTCTGCCGTGCCGCCGGCATTAATTGTCCTGGCAAGCAGCGAGCGGTTTTGTCCTTGCCAAAATTCTAACTGGCTTTGGCCGGAAGCCTTGCGAACTTTTTCTAATTCATGATGATTATATTTTTCACAGTCGCAAGAAGAAGGTTTTGAACTCGACCAAGCGGTGATGAGTTGTTTTACTTGAGTTGAAGCCGCAGCTGACCAAGATAATGCAACTGTAGAAAAACCGGACACTTTGCCACTATTCATATGTTCCCCCCTTTCTATAGTTTCCCTAGTTAAACTATTCTGGGTATGTTATAAATTATTTCTATTTTATTTGTTTTTAGGAGTTATCCTCTATGGTTCACGCCTTTATTAATTATAGCAAGACCCTATTAACGCCCTTATTTCTGCTGATGTTTGCTATTTCTACCCTCATCAATATTAATTTTACCGTGCTGCGCAGCATTCGCAATACGCTTACAGTGGCCGATCTTGGCGGAAGCGCTGCGCTTCTTCCCTATTTTGAACTATTAGGCGCTGCCCCTGGAGCTATACTCATCACAGCTTTCATTACCTGGCTCATCGGCAAATATCCCCTGCAAAAAGTATTTTGTTATACCATGGCGCTTTTTTTGGGGTTTTACGCCACTTTTGCTTTTGCCATTTACCCTTTTCTTGCCGGGTTGAAACAGCAGCTTCTAAGCCTGCCTCATTTTCCCTTGCAGGCAATACTTGCAGAGTACTTAGTTCCCTTTGTTTCTATGATGTTTTATGCGATGGCAGAATTGTGGAAAGTGGCTATTTACTCAGTGCTTTTTTGCGCCCTGATCAATCAATATCTCTCGTTAAGTGAAGCTAAGAAGTATTATGCTCCCCTAACTCTCGGAACGAGTATTGGCGCTATGCTGGCTGGAAGTGTCATTGCCACATGTACCTCAGAAACTACCGCTTCGCTGCTTTCTATAAATCAGATGGCTTGGAAACATTCGTTTTATTTATTAATCACAGCAATTTGCATAATCGGTTGCATAACAGCACTGCTGTTTTACCAGCTTTGGCGTAAACTGTCTATCCAAAAACCAACAACTTTTTTGAATACAGAGCAAAGTTCGTTCCATAAAAAAAATTTAAGTCTGCGCGAATGCATCTCAACTTGCTGGCGCTCGCCTTATCTCTTATTAATGGCCATCATTGTTTCAGGCGATTATATCGCTTATAGCCTGGGGGAAGTGATTATACTCGATGTGTTCAAGCTGCATTACCCCGATCCTAAACAGTATTGCCAGTTTATGGGCAAGCTGTCCACTTGGGGGGGTGCGCTTACCTTTGTTTCCGCCCTCTTTATTGCCCCTTGGTTGTTTGCCCGCTTCCGCTGGGTTGTCTCCTCAGTTGTGACTCCTGTCTGCTTACTGCTTACCGGGGGTCCATTCATCATTGCAGTTTGCTTTAAAGACAGCTGGCCTGTCTCGCTCGAAGCTGCCGGCATACATTGGCTGGCGCTCTGCGTCCTCTTTGGCGCTGCACAATTCGTTCTTTGCCGAAGCACAAAATATACTCTGTTTGACTCTTCAAAGGAGTTAGCCTTCGTGCATCTCGCGAGCGATGAAAAAATTAAAGGCAAGCTGGTTATTGATGGAATATGCTCCCGTTTAGGTAAAGGAAGCTCTTCTCTGCTGAGTATCCTGCTGATACGCCTATTTGGAAGCCCCATTGGCAGTGCTTTACTGACCGGTGTAATTTCCATGACTTTCACCTTAGCATGGATCGGCGCCACTTTCCGTCTCGGAAAAATGGTCGATGGCAAAGGGCTGCAGCCAGCGCATGACAGTGCTTGAATTGCAAACCGTTTACTCATATAATTAGACAGCAATCTTAAAGAATCGAGGCAAAACCATGAACGCATTAATGACCATTCTGCTAAGCTCCGTAGCGGTATTTGTCACAGCAAATATCCTTCCAGGCGTGCGCATTGACAGCTTTTTTACAGCACTCGTCGTGGCTGTAGTGCTGGGCTTTATCAACACTTTCATCCGGCCCCTCATCTTTTTACTAACTTTGCCGATCAACATTCTAACGCTTGGCTTATTCACCCTGGTCATTATCGCCGGCCTGGTTCTGCTTGTGGCTTGGATTGTCCCCGGCTTTCACGTCGATGGCTTCTGGTGGGCCATGGCCTTTGCCGTTATTTTGGCCATCATCAACAGTTTTCTCTACTCCATCAACGACCGCTAGCAGCCAGCAAGGAAAGAGGCTTAAAGCCAGCCCCGCTTTAAGCTTCCAACATCTTTTTCTCCGTAAAGTCATTTATTCTTTTTTTATTAGAATCAGATTATCTTTATCATATCTTTATGAATTTATTACATAATCCTTATCTAAATAATAAGATATAAAAAAATTATAAATTAAAGCATTAAAGTATAAACAAATTTATACAGCATTTTTGATAAGGCTGAGAAATACGCCTCGCCAAGTTTCAGATATGCAATTTTATAAAAAGGTTTTTATGTTTAAAATTAGCTCTAGCTGCGCATTTTCGCCCTTTGAAAGGCCGCCTGATACTTCCTTGCCGCAACCACAAGAGAAAGCGCCTTTAACTACTTCTGATGCACAGCAGGCTAAAGAGCTGCCGCAGCCTAGTGAAGAATCTCTTGATTTACAAGCAAGCTCTAATGAAAAAACTGCTGAAAGCCCGCAAAGGGAAGAACTCGCACTTATTGATGCACTTTCTTCCACCGTAACTTCGGCCGCTGCATTGCCTGTTTTTAAAAACCAACTCGAAAAGCGGACCGCTTTTGAGAAGGAACTACGCAGCAAGATCGCCGCTGCAAACCAAACTATAGCCGCCAATGCAAATCTGCCAAAACAGCTGAAGACATTGTTGGAAAATACTGTATCAGACTATCAGAAAGCTCTTGGCTTCCTTGAAAGTGGAACCGCACTTTTAAAAGTCTGCGCTCAAAACTATAGTAAAAATCTCGAAAACACACAGGCTCATCCGAATCCTTCGGAAAAAGCCTCACTCCCTGTACCTGAAGCTATTATTTCCTCCAGCAATGCTAACATGCTTAAACAACCTAAAGTACATGAATGGACAGAGGATGAAACAATAGCACTCTTGTCCTATGCTAAGAAGCATGCAGATGGCTCTTTAACTCTCCATAAAATAATATCCCTGGCTCGAGAACTTCCCCAGTTTAAAGCAAGGAGCCATAGCGGACTTAAAAAACGTTTAGCGCGTGTGACAGGCACTATGGAGGAAAATCATCAGTTTGTCTATCTACGCAGCCATGAAGAGCGGCGCACTGCTTTGGTTGACGCAACCCAAAAATTGATTGATACTGTCAATAGCAATGAAGCGGAAAGAGATATTAAAGAAATTGTGCACGCCCTCCAACAAAAAAACTTGGAAGGCGACGACGAGAGTATCAAGTCTAAGATAAGCTTTATTACAGCCACAGCGCTCTATAGCTTTGCAATAGGATTAGCCAGAAAAGACAACTCCAAATTATTTGTTAAAACTCCCCTTAATCATGTACATCATATTTACGATCATTTGAAAAATCCTGAATCAAATATGGCTTTGGATAATGTACAACCCGATGTAAATATCACGCCTCACCCCTGCAAAATTAATGAGAATTATTTAGAACTTTTTGCTAGATATGCCGAGGCATTTCAGTATGACAAATGCTCTGCAGAGGACTTTATAAAGCAGTTGTTGAAAGATGAATCACTGAGCAAGGAAATTAGAGGAATTGCCACTATAAGCAGGCTCTGGCATATGCTTGGGCGTACTGCAATTGGGAATCGAGAATTCCTCTATTTGCAGGAACATGCTACCGAACGCGAAGCGCTGCTCGCTAAAATGGCTGCCCTCACAAATCAAAAGCATGATCTCAAAACAGTCTTACGCAATTTCGACGGAAAAATATGCAATCAAGAAATGCAGTTAAGCACAAGAACTGCTCTCTATAGCCTTGTTACAGGCCTTACATCTCAGGAACATACGCGATTAGCTGCTAAATCCAACCTCAAACGCAAAAAAAGCAACACCCCATCAACAACTGCTGAGCCTGCTAAAAAACCAAAAACATAATCTACACTCTTTATGACTGTGAAAATGACTTTTTCCTTTTGGCCATATGGAAGCCGTGATATTGTTAACTTTTTAAACAATGCTTGAAACAAAGGGCACACATGCTCGATAATATTGCTTACAGGCCAATTCCCCTGCAGCCTGAACACAGTACACCTCCTTTTGCCACTTCCTCTGCGCAACCAAGTCCGGAACCTTTGCCGCTAGATATTGCATTTCACCACGTGCACATCTCGCTGCAAGATAGGATGCTTGCTTTCTTTGAGACACAGGCTTCAATAACAACATCCGATCCGCAAATCGCACTTTTTAAAAAACAGCTCGAAGAACAGGCCGCCCGCGATCTTGAATTGAGAACCCTTATCCATGAAATACGCTTCATTAAGGAACATCCAGCCCAGCCGGAACAATTAAAGGGGGTGTGGCAGCAGATAGAATTGGAGCGTCTGAATAGTCTCAGGCACCATAGAATAGCAACTGCCATTTTTTATCTCTCCGCACTAAATCATTGCGAAGAAGCCTTGGCAAAAACGCCAATACCTTCTTTCTCTTCAGAAAACACACTGGCGTCCTTCCCTCTCTTATCAGGAGAAACTCTCTCTGCCGGTAAACAGACAAATCGCCATTGGGATAATTCAGCAAGGCCGGAGTTTTTGCCTACCGGCGCTGGTATAGCAAATGCAGAACAACCTCTAAACCAAGCTGAGATGGCTTCTAAGGATTCCTCACCTATAAATACACCTGAGCCCTCGCCGCTCTTGCCGGAAAAAGCCAGCTCTACCAGGAAACAGAAACAGCGCCGGTGGGGTGCTCCAGCAAAACTGAAGTTTTTGGCCGCCGCAGCTGCTGCCATGGCAAATGCAAAAAAATCTCTAACCCTAGCCGAGACAACTTCTAGGGATACTTCTCCTCTAACCCAAGCCGAGATAGCCCGTCAGGCTTCAAGTGAATTTAATGGTGTAAAAAATACATCTATGCTGCCTCGTTTGAAGCGCATAGCAGGAATTTTAGAGGATAATTACAAGAATAGTATAGTTAATCACCAATTTAGCTATTTACGCGACCATAAAGATCGGCGTAAGGCTTTGGTTGCTGTTATCAAGCAATATATAGCGGAAAAACTTTCCCTCGAGGCAATAGTAAATAACCTCCAACTAATGAACTTAGAAACTGAAAGTGACAATCCAACCCCGACTAAGATAACCTTTAATACTGCTACAGCACTGTATTGCCTTGCTATAGGCTTAGCAACTAAGGAAAACTCCAGGTTAGTTGTGCAATACTCCATTAACTCCAACAATCCGACACAGAAAGCCTGGGAGTATAGGAAATCCCTTTCAGGTTCAGCAAAATCGCAATTTTCAAGAAAAGATGAAAATAAATTGGAGCTTTTCGCTAAATATGCCGAAGCATTTCAAACCGAAAAGACAACTCCAACGGTATTTGCAGCTAAATTTTCCCAAGATGAATCCCAAAGTAAAGAAATAAGAGCTATAGCTACTTATAACAGTATTGAATACTTACTCGGAATAATTGTTAAAAATCACCCGGAAATAGACTACCTGCGGAAACACGATACTGAACGTAACACACTGCTTGCTGAAATGAAGGCTCTAATAAATCAATTTGATGTAAGGACAGTCCTGCGCAATTTCAATGGAATAATAGGAGGACATCCTGTGGAATTAATCACAAGGACAGCCCTCTATAGTCTTGCTGCTCAAATGATACCTGCAGAATATTCTAAATTAGTGTCCGAGCATATTCGCAAAAAAAGGGAAAAGCCCGGCCAAATACTGCCGATTCAAAAAAAAGCAAAAGAGCAATCCAACCTCGGCTTAAGCCCCTGATTGCGCTATAACCTCGCCATTTAGAGCCGTCTTAGAATTTGAACAAGCCCGCTTTCGTTGAAATCCTTCACTCTCTTTACGCAAACTAGTGGCAATTCTTGATCTTAATCTTGCTTTCCCTCAACTTTTCTAAATTCGGGCTTTTATGTCTCTGTTCCAATTCTGATCCAAATGTTTGAGAAGAAAGATTAAGATCATGATCGAGATCGAGATCAAGAATTGCTATCCTATTTCTTCTTATTGATTTCGGACATGAGGAAGCCGAAATGCATTGCGGTTTGACGGATCTTTTTCGACAGCGTAGTACCGCCGCCATGGCCCGACTCCCCTTCAATCAATAGTAGATGCGGTTCGCCCTGAGGGTCTACTTTTTGCAGCATGGCCACCATTTTGCGCGCATGCAATGGATCGACGCGCACGTCATTTTCACCAGCTGTAATAAGAGTTGCAGGATAGTTTGTGTCCTCTTTGATATTGTGATAAGGGGAATATTTCTGCAGGTAGCAGAATTGATCGGGATCTTCAGCTGAGCCATATTCAGCTACCCAGATATTGGCAAAGCCAAAGCGGTGGTAGCGCAGCATGTCCAGCAATGGCACCTCGCACAACACTGCTTTAAACAAATCAGGACGCTGCACCAAGGCTGCACCGACAAGCAGCCCTCCGTTGCTGCCGCCTTTTATCCCCAATTGTCCGCTTGTAGTGTAGCCATTTGCAATGAGGTATTCTGCAGCGGCGATAAAATCATCGAACACATTTTGCTTATTTTCTTTGCATCCCTTTAAATGCCACTCTTTGCCGTACTCGCCGCCGCCGCGCAGATTAGGAATGGCAATTCCTCCCCCAGTCTCTAAGAAAGCGATAAAAGTAGTGGAAAAATAAGGGGTAATAGGGTGATCAAAGCCGCCATATCCTGTAAGCAGCATTGGAATAGCTTCATCTTTTCTATTTTTTGGCAGCAGCAAAAACATCGAAACACGGGTGCCGTCTTTGGAGTTGTACCACACTTGGCTCGTTGTATAGAGATCCGGATCAAAAGCTATCTTGGGGGCATTTTCAAATTGCAGCTTATTTTGCTCGGGGAAATAGCGGAAGTTTTCTGAGGGGACAGTGAAAGAACTAAAACTCAGGCGTGTTTCCGGGCGCGACCAGTACCCGCGCATGGAGGCGCTGCCCAGGCTGGGCAGATCAATGGTTTGAAGTACTTTGCCATCCAGGTTCAGGACTTTAATTTGAGTTGAAGCATTATGCAGATAGTTGGCATACAAATAGCCGCCAATAGCATCAAAATCGACTAAGCGGTCTTTTTGTTCAGGGATAAATTCTTGCCAATGCTCTTTTTCCAAGTGCTGGAAATCTGTTTTATACACTTTATAGTTAGGGGCGTTGCGGTTCGTAAAAATATAGATGTCATTGCCGATAATCAAGGGGGAATATAGCGCATCAAAACCGGTAGCTAGCGGCAAAAGAGGCGCATCGGGCTCTGTCAATGATTGCAGATACACTTCTGACACGTAACCCATATTGGATTTAGACAAAATCAACCACTTTCCATCTTCAGAAACGGCAGCGGAATGGAATAGCTCTTTGCTTTTAGCGTCAGAAAATATGAGCTTATCTTCACTAGCCTGGGTCCCTAGTTTGTGAAAATACACGGAATTCCAGTATTCGCTTTCCCTGCTATCATCCTCAGAAGGATTGGCGCAAAAATAAAAGCCTTCGTTATTGGGCAGCCAAGAAACCGTATAGCAGGGCCATCCCTGTTTGCTGCCTGTTAACGTATCCGGCAAAATCCTCTTAGTGGCCACTTCCATGATTTGGATGACAGGCTTTTCGTTACCCCCATAAGCCTTGGCAAAAGCCAGATAAGCCCCATCGCGAGAAGCTGAAGCAAATTCTAAAGTTTCAGCGGCTGGCCAATTGTTGGGGTTAAGCAACTCCACTATAGGACCTGAACCATCTTGGTAGCTTAATACCCAGCGATCCTCTTCGGCTTTTTTTGTATTAATGAAACGGCGGTCCCCGACTAACAGATAGCTGTATTTAATGTCGTCGTAGCGGCTTAAGACATTCAAGCGGTCTTGCAGCGCCTTAACTTCCGGCAGGGCCTCAAGGTAATTCGCAGCAAAAGCATTTTGGGCTTTGTCCCAAGCCTTGACTGCCGGATCTGCCGTGTTTTCTAACCAGTTATAGGGGTCATTGATTGTTTTGCCATGGAACTGCTCTTCAAAAGGGCGCTGTTCCGTTTCGGGATACTGCCATTCCTTAGCCTCAATGGCTAACGATAAGGTGAGGCCCACACATGTTGTTGCTACAATTTTTTTCATCATATTACCTCTCCCATTTAATTGTGCCCGCATCCTATTATCAATACCTTTAAAAAAAATAACGCAGAGGCGCGCTGAGGCACAGGGACGCAGAGATTTATTTTAGATCAAAACTTTTAAGATTGGATTAATTTATAGGCTTTATAAATATACTACAGTAAAACATAAAATATTTTCTCTGAATTAATTTTTCATAACCATAGTAAACGTTGTTCAACTCTCCGCGCCTTCGCGTCTCAGCGCCTCTGCGTTTTTATTTATATCTACTTAAAACCCGACTTGCTAACTTATCAATATTGTATCTTATACTAAGCTGGGTTCGGCTTCAGTTTCATTAGAAAACTGCAGGGAAAGGATTTTTGAAACCCCCTTTTCTTCCATTGATACCCCGTAAAGCAAATCAGCTACGGCCATCGTGCGCTTATTGTGAGTGATTATAATAAACTGGCAGCGATCAGTAAACTGTTTTACCACGTTGACAAAGCGCTCAATATTGGAATCATCCAGCGGAGCGTCGATCTCATCCAAAATGCAGAACGGCGCAGGACGCACTTCGAAAACGGCAAACAGCAAAGCCATCGCAGTCAGGCACTTTTCTCCGCCGGACAGCAGGCTGATCGAACGCATCTGCTTGCCCGGCGGCTTCGCGACGATTTCAATGCCGGCCTCTAAGACATCATCGGAATCAGTTAACTGCAGGTCGGCTTCGCCTCCATTAAACAGCACCCTAAAGTTCTTGATGAAATTGGCCCTTACTTCTTCAAATGTAGCTTTAAAGGCTTTGCGGCACTCTTGCTCTAACTGCTGGATAATCTTTTGCAGCTCTTGCTGCGTCAGAGTCAAGTCTTCCAATTGCTTGTGCAGATATTGGTAGCGTTCCAAATGCTGGCTATGCTCTTCAATGGCAGCCAGATTGATATTCCCCATGCCTTCGATTTGCTGTTTCAAAGCCCTTGAGCGTTTTTCTGCCTGCTCGATTGTGCAAGTCAACTGCGGCTCATATTTAATGGCATCTTGAATCTCGAGTTGGAAACGGTTAAGGTATTCCGCTTCAATTGCCTTGGCAGTTGAAGAAATTTGGGCCAGCTGAATGCCTGCCTGATAGGAATTATTCTCGATTTCTTTAGTTTTTTGGCGCAGCGCTTCCCCCTCTTTTTCGATGGCGGAAACTTGCTTGCGGCTTTTCTCCAGTTCTTCCTCGAACATGCGGCAAGCACTCATAGATTCTTCAAGATTTTTTTCAAGCTGGGTTAACCCCTCAGCAAATTGAAAAGCGTTTTGCTCGCATTGCACCTGCAGATTGCGGCAATTGGCTATTTCGGCCTCCATTTTTTGCAAAAGCTGGTTATGCTCTTTGCTGCGCGTTTCCAGCAAGTTAATCGCATAGGCATTTTTCTGCAGGTCCCCGCGCATTTTTTGGTAAGAGGAGTCCAGCTCCCTGAGTTCGCGCTGCTTGGCCTTAAACACCCCCATACGCTGTTCGAGATCAGCATCAGTATCTACACAGTGCTGCTGTGCATCTCGGGCCTGTTTTGAAGCTGACTCATGCTTGCGGATAATTTCCTCTAATGCAGCCTGCAGTTTCTTAATTTGCTCCGCCGCCCTGTTCCCCTCATCGTCCAATTGCCCCTGCTGCTGTCTGGCTTTTTCGCAATCTGATAAAGCGCGTTGCAAGTTAAAGTTAAGCTCGACCTGACGCATTTCATCTTTTCGGATGGCTTTATCTAATTCGGCAGCAGCTGCATGGGTTTCCTGCTTCCTGGTTTGCAATTCTTTATAGTTTGCATCCAAACGGGCAAACTTTTTGCCCTGCATTTCGAGCTCTTTTTCCAGCTTTTGCAGTTCAGCTTGACGCGAAAAGATCTGCCCCTCCCCCTGCGAGGGGTAGAAAATGACCTGAAAGCGGTCGATCCAAGCGCCTGAATCGCAATGGATTTCCATCTGCGGATTTTTCTGCTGAAATTCAACCCCTTGCTGTGTAGTCTTGGTGCAATATGCCTGGCGTAAAAGATGCCTGAAGAGCGGATCTGACTGAGGCAGCACGACTTTCTCCAGGCCTGCTTCCAGGCCAAATTCCGGGGACTGCGTCCCTTCCGGCACAGTCTCGCGGCATAGCAGCGAAAACTCTTTTAAATTGTGCTTATGGGCAAAGGCCTCCACCAATTCCGCATCGCGGCTGGTTTGCACCACCAATGTTTGCGCATAGTGGCGCAAGGCTGTTCCAATCGCTTCCTGCTGCTGCTCAATAGGAGGCAATAGCTCATAAAGCCCCCGAATTTTGCCGAATAAGGGGCTTGAAGGGTTTTGCGCTTCCTTAAGGATCCTTTTACTGGCAGCGGAAAAACCTTCCATCTCCTCGCGTAAACGCAGCAGCACTTTTTGCCTGGCGCGCTCCTCGGTAATCTCTTTAGCCAAAGCATCCAGCTCTTTTTTCGCCTTGAGCGCTTCGGCCTCAAAGTCCTTCAGACAAGATTCCAGGTGCTGAAACTCTTGTTTTTTCTGCCCTAGTTCTTGCAAACAGGCTTCATGCAGCTGTTTTTTCTCTGCAATGCTTTTTTGCAGCTCTTCTAAATGCTTCTGCAAATGCCGCTTTTTCTGCAGGATTTGTTCATCCCGCTCTTGCAAGTGGAAAAGCTGCAGCTGCGCTTGCTTAAGATCGCTTTGCGCCTGGCTTTCCGAGTTTAAGTGCCTGATACGTTCTTGCTGTGCTTTGAGGTTCCGCTCACGCAATTTGTTGAGCTCTAACTCCAGCGCTTGCACGGCCTCCGTCTCCTTACGCAAATCTTTTTCTAAAAGAGCGGCTTGCTTTTGCAAACTGCTTTCCAGCTTCGCCTGCTCTTCACGCTCTTCAGCCAGTTTGGTTAGCTTGACCTTAAGTTCAGCACTCTCTTGTTTCAATTCCTGCTCGCGCTGGATCAGCTCTTTCTTTTTTTCTGCTGCAGCTGCACTTTCCCTTTTTTGGATTTCTTTCTGGCTGCGTACTTTGTAAAGCTCTTCACTCTTACTGCGCAAAGAGCGATCGGAACTGCTTAAACCGGCTTTCGCCTGGTCAAGCCGGCCCTTCCATTGCTCGCTTTGCTGCTGCACAGCGGACAGTTTTTCCTGAGCCTCCTGCACCTTGCTTTCTGATTGGCGCGCCTTCTGCTCTGCATTCTGCCAACGGGCTAGCAGCAACCCGCTCTCTATATCTTCCTGTTCTTCTTTTAAACAATGGTATTGCTTGGCTTCCTCCGCCTGCTTGGCGGAGGCCGCTACCTGTTTGGAGACCTCTTGGTAAATATCCTTCAATCGGGTGATATTCAGGTTAGTAGGCGCTAATTTTGCCTGGGCTTCTTTTTTATTATCCAGAGCGCCGGAGATCCCGGCAGCATTTTCAATAATCCCTCGCCGCTCATGAGGCATTTGCTGAATGATGTGGTCGATTTTACCCTGCTCGAAAACCATTAACGCATTTTTGCCAATGCCGCCATCGGTATAAATAGCCTGCACATCTTTTAACCGGGCCGGATTTTTGTTGATGAAATATTCAGTATCTCCATCGCGATACAAGCGGCGGGTAATGGCTAATTCTTCATAAGGGGCAGCATCCTCGAAAGTGAGCGTAACTTCGGCATAATTAAGCGGTTTGCGTTGGGAAGTGCCTGCAAAAATCACATCGTCGCTTTTATTTCCCCGCAATGCTTTTGCAGATTTTGTACCAAGCGCCCAGCGAAAAGCATCGGCTATATTGGACTTGCCGCAACCGTTTGGCCCCACAATTCCCGTAATGCCGCGGTAAAACAGCAGGCCAATTTTATCTGCAAATGATTTAAACCCATAAATATCTACTTTTTTTAGTCGCAAGGCTGCCTCCGGATAATAATCATGGATAGAATACAACAATGCAGAAAAATTGACAATTGACGTTAGGCTGCTTATAGTTTCTGTATAACCGGAGGCTTTATTCATGTTAGATATCAAATTAATACGCAAAAATCGGGATGAAATCGAAAAAAAACTGCGCACTAAAGAACCCTCCATAGATCTCTCCAAATTGCTGGAAACTGACCAGCTGATACGCGAAGCTAAAACTAAGGTCGACCATTTAAAGAATTTGCGCAATGAAGCCTCGCAGAAAATTGGGGAATACAAGCGTACGGGACAAGACGCAGCGGCCATCATGCAGGCAGTTTACGGATATGGCGATCAAATTAAACACTTGGATAAAGAGTTAGCCGATTTAGAAGCCGTTTTCCAAAGAGAGCTAGACCAGCTGCCTAATATCCCCATGGATCACATTAAGGTCTCGCAAGATCCGAAAGAAAATGTGCAGATCAAAGACTTTGGCCAAAAGCCAAGCTTTGCCTTTGCCCCCAAAAACCACGTGGAGCTCAATGAAAAATTAAAGCTGTTTGACTTTGTGCGCGGCGCTAAAATTTCCGGTTCCGGCTGGCCAACCTATCGCGGCTGGGGTGCCAGGCTGGAATGGGCTTTGCTCAATTACATGCTTGAAACTCACATTAAGAATGGCTTTATGCAATGGATGACGCCCCTGCTAGTACGGCCGGAGATTATGTATGGTTCCGGACAGCTTCCCAAATTTGAGCAGCAGATCTTTAAAATCAATGACCCGGATTACAACCTATATATGATCCCTACCTCTGAAGTCTCCTTAAACGGCTTGCATAATGATGAGATCATTCCCTCAGAACAATTGCCGCTCAAATATACGGCATACACCCCTTGCTTTAGGCGGGAAGCCGGCGCCGCAGGTTCGCAAGAGCGCGGACTCATCAGGGTGCACCAGTTCAACAAAGTGGAAATGTTTTGTTTTACCCGTCCGGAAGAAAGCAAAAAAATGTTTGACGAAATGCTGGCTAGCGCCGAGGAAGTTTTACAAGGTTTAGGGATTCATTACCGCAATATGCTGCTTGTGACAGGCGATATGTCTTACGGTTCAGCCTGCACGGTGGATATTGAGGTGTGGCTGCCGGGTCAAAACCGCTATTATGAAGTCTCTTCTGTGTCAAACTGCACCGATTTCCAAGCGCGCCGCTCCAATATCCGCTTCCGCCACAAAGAGGAAAAACCCGATTTTGTCCACACACTAAATGGTTCAGGTTTAGCCACTTCACGCTTAATGGTAGCTATTTTGGAAAACAACCAAAATCCGGACGGCTCCGTCACTATCCCCAAAGTGTTGCAAAGCCGTTTAGGCGGTTTGGAAAAACTAACCCCCGAAGATTAAAGGTGCAGGCATGGTAATCTACGCCCCTTCTCCGCAGATTCAAGATTTTATCACCTTTATTGACAGCAGCCCCACAGCTTGGCATGCCGTCGATTTTATGAAGCAGCTATTGTTGAAAAAAGGCTTTATTGAACTGCACGAAAACGAGAAGTGGCGTTTAGATCCAGGTAAAAGCTATTTTGTTACCCGGAATGCCGCTTCCATATGCGCCTTTGCCATGCCCTTGCATACTCCTTTTCAAGCCCGTGTATTGGCAGCTCATACCGATAGTCCGGGCCTTAAGCTAAAGCCCTATCCTGAGTATAACAAAGAAAATATGGTAATGTTCGGCGTAGAAATTTACGGGGCCCCTCTTTTAAACTCATGGCTAAACCGCGACCTAGGGCTGGCCGGCAGGCTGAGTTATTTGGACACTACCAGCCGCATCAGGCAAACATTGGTCGACATCCGCGACTACCCGATGGTTATTCCGCAGCTAGCCATCCATTTAGACCGCAAAGTCAATGAAGAGGGCCTGCAACTCAATAAACAAGAACACCTAGCTGTACTTGCCGCCATTGAGTCAGACTGGCTAGGCAATGACTCCCTGATCGAAAGGATGCTGAAAGAAAAAATTGATTATCAAACCCTTCTCAGTGCAGACTTATTTGTTTACCCGCTTGAACCGGCCCGTTTAATGGGCTTTGCCCATGATCTTATTGCCGGATATCGGCTCGATAATTTAGCCAGCGCTTTTGCCTGTTTGGAAGCCATTCAAGGAGCAGAACCCCTGCAGCACCAGCTGCAAATGGCAATATTTTGGGACCATGAGGAAATCGGATCTTCTACCGCTAGCGGCGCAGACTCAAATTTCTTTTCAAACTGCCTGGAAAGAATCGCTCTGGCTTGCAAAATGGATCGCGAAAGCTATTTTTGCCTAATGCAAAACAGCCTATGCTTGTCTGTAGATCTCGCGCATGCGCTGCACCCCAACTATTCCGACAAGCATGAACCGCGCCATCCAGTGCTGCTTAATAAGGGCATTGTGCTCAAATTTAATGCCCAGCATAAGTACGCCAGCGATGCCAAGTCTTCCGCCTTTATTATACAGCTTTGCCATCAGATGGATATCCCCTTGCAGCGTTTTGTCGCCCGCGGCGACATCCCTTCAGGTTCAACCATCGGACCTATCCACGCCTCCAGAACGGGAATGCCCACCGTCGATATCGGCATTGCTCAATTGTCCATGCATTCCAGCCGCGAACTGATAGGCACCCATGATTTGGGGCTGCTCTGCCAGCTATTAAAAGCCGCCCTGAACAGCAGCATATAATAATTGTTATGCTCATCACGAATGAAGAATTGTGTATAGCTCTAATCTTGATCTTAATCTCGATCTTGACCTTGCTTTCTTCCACTTTTCTAAATTCGAGCTTTTATGTCTCAGTTCGGTCACGAAACGCTTAATGTCAGCCAAGAAAGATTAAGATCGTGATCAAAATCGAGATCAAGACTTGTAATCAGCTTGCATAAGATCAGTGGTAAGATCTCCTCGCATCCAAAATTGATTACTATCCCTAATTTAAGATTGGTTAATCGCAAGTAGGTCAAAACTTGTGCTTTATGGACAGCCAACACTGTTTCTGTAAATTCTCAGTTATCTCTGCGTCGCCCCGTCTCACCG
>JAEYWL010000115.1 GCA_023428915.1 Verrucomicrobiota bacterium | reverse complement strand
GACGCCCCCTATAAGGAATTATTGTTGTCAGCAGACCTTGATAAGCTCATCCCTTATCTTAAAACATTTTCCGGAGAAATCTGGATAAAGCTTATTGCTCCTGAAAATATTAAAATAATAGCCTCTCAAGGAACTCTTAATGCTTTGGCCGCTCATTGCCCGCCATCATGCAGGGTACGGCTGGCGATAAATACGCATCATGTAATTTGGAATGATCGTTTTAACTTTACTCAAGATCGGTTGCTTGATGAACTTATGCGGACGCAAAGAAAAGAGTTTCTCAATTGCATCCTTTCTATAACTACCCTCGAAGAACAAGAGTCATTGATAGAGTACCTTGCCAGTGAATATGCTGAGATATTTATGGAGGAGATAAAAAAGGACTGGAAAGCAGTGCCGCTTGAATTTTTACGCGAACTGCTTTTTTTATTATCACCTGAAGCTGTGGTTCAAACTGTGGCAAAAATACCTGAGGAGCACATAGAGATTGCTCTGGCTGAAGCCTTAGAGCTGCCTGAACGCACCGTGTATGACGGGCAGGGAATTCCCCTTGAAAGTTATCCCAGCGAATATGCAGAACCTGAGATTGCCTTATCCTCCTTTTACGAGGAATATGTCAATAAAATCCCCAAGACAGGCGGTACGCATTTAATGCAGGAAACTGTCGCGGAATTTTTGAATAATATTCCTTCTCAGACCTTGGCATTTTTTGCCCGGAGCGATGAGGTAAGAAAATATCTCATTCCATACCTTCCTTTTATGGAACAAAAAGCTTTAGCTGTAACTATGCCTTTTATCCCTGCTTCTGAATTATTGCCAACCATAAAACAGTTTTCACTTAGCGTCTTAATCAGGGCTTTAATGCATGCTTTACCTGCCCAAAAACAAGAATTTATTTTGCAAATCGACTGGTGTGAGTTTCTTTTTCCAGATTGGCAAGTTAAACAAGAGGAAATAAAAGCGGGTTTGCTTGAAGCAAAAGGGATTGAGGATCAAGAGCAAAGGCAAGCAACAGTTGAGAAATTATTGACTGAACTGCGCAAATACTCAAAACGGCCCCAAGTATGGGCAATGGATCTGCAGGAAATCAAGTTTTTATTCACAAAAAATAATGCAAAAGGGGCGGTGCAATTTACACCTGTTCAAGAGCAATTAGAAAAAAGGCTTAAAGAAGTCATGCTGCTATTATCTGAAGTTGAGGCTTTAAAGATTGAAAGTCATGAAGCAGAAGTTCCGGAAGAGTTTCTCGATCATTTGTTTCTTGTGGTCATGGCAGACCCCGTGATTATTCCCGGCAAACGAAAGAGGGCAGAGGATGGCATTGAGGAAATTGTGCCTACAGCAAAAAGGGTGGATCGGCGTAATCTGGGGCAGCCAAATGCAGATGGTCAAATTAAAGATCCCTATACTAATGAATTCTATCCTAAGGAAGCATACAAAACAGACATAGAACTGCAAAAAAAGATACTTGCATCCGGTTGGCTTGATGAGGAAGAGATACAAGAAAGACCAGATGAAGAAGTAGAAGAAGAGTGATTAGGTATTTCTAGCTCCAACATTTCAAATATAAGTCATTTATATTAATTGTCGATGATGAAGCAAAGGGTTTACTGTTTTTTTTAAGCTACTTATTAACTATTTAATTTTTAAAGGTGATTTATTTTTAAATAAATGTGATAATTAATTTATATTATCTATATAATACATATTATGGAAATTAATAAAAATGCAGATAGTAAGATATTGCAATGGCTTGAAAATCCTCAACATTTAAGTGAGAATACAGCGTCAGTTATACAATTTTTTGACTGGATCGAAGAGCATCAAGAATGGAGCAGTCAAAATCATCCATTTTTAGAGCGCAGCCTTTTTAAAATTGAAATAAAAGAAAATGTTCTTGCCCAGCGTTTGGAGAACATTATTGGGCAAATTTGGTCCTCTGAATTTGACAGCCTGGAAACTAGCTATCGCAAAGCAGATGCTGAAAATTTTCTTAAGCTTTGCGAGCAAATCGGGACGAAATCGCCTAATATTTTGCACTATTTTCTCTCCCGCCGCGATATTTTTGAAGTTTTCCCTCCTAAAGCTATAGCTGGAAAACTATTGCAGATGTTTGCTGCGCAGGATAATCAATTGTTTGCCCTTTGGGGCCAGCCTTTGCTGCAAAAGTTTCCCGATTTCTTTCTCGAACATAAAAATGCCCTGCATCTGGCTTGCATGGAAGAAAACCCGCAGGCTATGGTACGCCTATGGCAGATTTGCCCTGCAGGGCAAAAGGATGAGCTTTTTTCAAGCGTTGGGGGAGAGAATCCCTTGCATATAGCAGCCCGCAATGCCAACCCTCAGGTTCTAAAGAACGCAATCAACTTATTAGGCGATGCCGCCTACACCATACTTTTAGAGGAAAATAAGAAGGGGCATACCGTATTGCAAACGGCTGTACTGCTTAACCATGCAGCCTATATACCTATTATTTTTATGGCGGTGCCGGATCAGGCGGAGATGGACCTGGCTTTGCTGCGGAAAAATTCCTTAGGCATTTCAGCCTTGCAGTATGCAGTCAGCGAGGGGCATGCAACTGCCATACATGCTCTTGCAATTGCTTGCGGCCCCGGTTTGCATGAGCAAATGATGGTAGAGGAAGGGGAGTCGATTGTGAAGTTTGCCCTGCGCAATAATCCAAACATGGTGCCCGAAATTTTACAAGCGACAAAAGTGCCGGGCTCCCTCCTCATCGATAAGGAAAGCGCTGGGTTGATTGGACAGGATGCAAAAAGTTTTTTCGATGACATGCCTGCTGGAGAGGCTCCTTGGCTTGATTTAAGGCTTGCTGAGCTGGCGGAGTCCACTGAAAAGGCTTATGAAAGATTGCATTTAGGCATTCTGCATGGGGGGAAAAGTATTAATTGGTGGCGTGATGAAGTTAAGGACAGGGCTGCAATCCTTAAATTACTGTACAGCCCCCAAAACGTTGGCAAGGCAATTGAATTATTGCAGGCATACCCGAGGGTCTATTTATTATTGCCTGAAGATGCCATCGGGGACCTTTTTCAGAAAATAGCCGCTTCAAATGATTATCAGGGACAATTAAACACCAGGTTCCCCGATGCAAATGCAGAGCACAGGCTTGGTTTTGAGGCAGATTTGAGCGGCAGCCTGCATGGGTTGAAAACCCTCTTTGGCATGTCGGACAATGAACAGCGCAAGGGCAGGATTTTAGCGGTTTTAGAGCGCTTGGGCCAGCTGCCCAGGATGGTAGCGGCTTATGCTGCTACAAAGCCAGAGCATCTTACCACGCTGGCTGCTTTGTTTGAGCATGTGTTTGTGAGGTGCCCGGAAAAAACAATTCAGAATTGTGCTGAGCTAAGCTACAGCATTATCCCTAGACTGCCTATTTCTAATTTTCAATCGCTATATTTTTCAATTATTCAATCAGCACCCGAACCTAAAGAAAAAAGGATCATTGCACTTTTAGCTGCCGCGAATGCTGAACAACGCAGGCAATACTTTACTGATTTTCCCTTTGTATTAGGGAAGAGCTCCTCAGTTTTCATTTCATTCTATCCTGATGAAAAATACGCTGAGCTTGCAATGTTAAGGAGCAGTGCAGGCAATACTTTATTGCATGAGATAGCTGCCTTGCCTTTATCTGCCTCGCGCATAGAAAGAATCATGCAACATTTTACCCCTGAAGAAATAAACAGCATGTTCATCCCCAATAATCAAGGTGAAAATCCCTTTCACAGTGCCGTTAGCCAAGAAAACCTTGCGTACTTTACACTTTTATTGAAAGTGCGCGAAAACACTCTCGTTGCAGATTTGCTTTTAGATAATAATGAAAATTCTTCTCCCATAGAAAAGCTGGTGGAAATCATCCCTTTAGGGCTCTTACCGGATTTTTTAATAGGAATTCCCCAGGCAGTTTGGGAAGCAGGGGCTGGAGAATTCTGCGGACATGCCGAAGATCAAGAAACGTTTGATCTTGTCGCCAAGTTTTGCCCTGAAGATTGCCAAATTCAATTCGCATTATATGCATATGCCTACTCCAACCCTATAAATGCGTATTCAGCGCAAAACTTCCTTAACAACCTTATGGCCGGTAATCGCAAACAAGAGTTTTTGGATACAATTTTTAAAACAGAGTATTCTTTAAAGAAAGATTTAGTGCCGTTTTTTGCTGTTTATTATTACAAAGATGTCAGGGAATATATTTCTGCCAATCCCGGGCTCATTGATGAAGACTGTGCCATTATACTTATTGCTTGCCTGCCGGCTGAAAGCATAAAAACAACAATAGCTAATTTAGATGAAGGTCAAAAAGCTGAAGAGTTGAGCAAGCCTCTGGAAATTCCGGAAGGTGTCTTTTTGAACGAAGCCGGGGAAGTCATTGGCCAGTTAGTTGAGCAGGAACTTTTGCCTAAAGAGGCCTTGCAAACATTCTATGCGGAATGGGTGTCTAAAATTCCCCCAGGCAGCGGTGCTGATCTTATGCAGGCCAAGGTGCGTGATTTTTTAGACGACATTTCTTCTCTGCAATTTGCCCTTTTCACTACCGACAACGAGATAAGGCCGCATTTATTAAAGTATGCAGCCTATCTTCACGATATGGATCTTGCAATGGTCGCGCCTAACATTCCAATGGAAGAATTTACGCCCTTCATCATGCAGCTAAATGCACTCAACCTGGCTTTGCAGTTTTTGGAATATGCGACAGATGAGCAGCGTGCGGACTTTTTAAAAAATGGCAATGTAGCAGAGCGTTATTTTCCCGATTGGAAAAATAAAAAAACTGAACTCGGAGCGAGCCTTGAGGCCCTGGAAAAAGAATCTGATCTGAACAAGACCGAAGAGTTCACGAAACGGCTAAGCAGTTTTACCAAAAAACCGCAAGTCTTTCAGTTGATCCTCATTGAAGTAAGACGTTTTTACCGCCAGTTAAATGCTCCTGAACAAGAAAAAGAAACCATTGAGCAGCTGCAGGAAATTTATACAACCTTGCAGCAATTCCAGACCCGCTTAGCTGCTTTAAAAAGCCCGGAAACAATAACTAAAAAAATTCCTGAGAAATTTATTGACCCTATAAGTCTCGAGGTAATGCGGGACCCGGTAATTATCCCAAGCGGAAAAAGGAAGCGGGAAGAGGCTGGTCAAGAGGATGGCATACATGCAGATGCGGAATCTCCAGAAGTAAAGAGAAAGCGGGCAGTGTCCGATCAGGAGGATGGCATACGCGTGGATAGGGAATCCCTTGAAGGGTATGAAGAAGACGAAGTTTTTTATGTAATTAACCCCTTTACTAACCAGCCCATTCCTGAAAATGAATTGATTCCAGACACCATACTTAAAGAGAGCATCAAAGAAGCCGGCTTTCTCGATAACGACGAGTAGTTTAATAGTTAATTTATGGAAATAAATAAAAATGCAGATAGTAAAATATTGGAATGGCTTGAACAGCCTCAATTTTTAAATGAGAATACCGCTTCTGCTATACAATTTTTCGACTGGATCGAAGAACATCACGAATGGAC
>JAEYWL010000065.1 GCA_023428915.1 Verrucomicrobiota bacterium | reverse complement strand
ATCGATCTGACGCATCTAACGCCTTGCCAAGGGGAAGAACCCTTGGCTTCGGCATTATCTGCGCCATCTCAATTATCTAATTAAGCTTGTGCTAAGATTTAGGGGACAACTTGGGTTTAAAGCTTTTGGCTTTGGTGATAATCCCTATTTTTTTACAGAATTTGCGGTGTATAATAACCAGATTGTGGGTTATGCCTTATACTATTACGGTTTTTCTGGTTATCAAGGCAGCCCAATTCTCTATTTGGAGGACCTGTATGTGAAGACTGCATACAGAAGAATGGGTATTGGCAGCCAATTGTTTAAACAAATAGCTGCCTACGCTTTGCAAAAAGAGTGTTGCCGGTTAGAATGGCATGTCTTTTCTTGGAACATTTCAGCTATCGAATTTTATCAAAAATTAAACGGCGTCTTCAGAAAAGATTTGATTCAGGTTCGTTTAGACAAAGAAAATTTCAATATGAGATGAAAATGATCATTTATGTTTATGGAAAATGTTCGACTTGCAAAGCAGCTTTATCTTTTTTAAAGCAGCGAGGGATTACTTTTACGGCAAAAGAAATCACAGAAGAGACGCCTTCAATTCCTGAACTGCAGAAAATGCTTAGTTATCAAAATAATAACCTGAAAAAACTGTTCAATACTTCCGGTTTCCTATACCAAGAAATGCAGTTGAAAGAAAAGCTTCCGCTTTTATCTGCAGATGAAGCTTTAGCTTTACTTCAGCAGCATGGCATGTTAGTGAAACGCCCTTTTTTATTAGGCAATGGCTTTGGCTTATTAGGATTTAAAGAAGCAGAATGGTCCGAAAAAATTAAATAATAATGCCTTATTTTGAAACCCGACTTGCTACCTTATAATAAGTCATATTCGAAAGTTTTTTCTCTCTAAAGCTCGCAAAAATCAGTGGGCCATATTATTAATATGGCCCACTGATTTTCAAGGCTTCGCGCGAGCTCTTAGAGGAAAAGAACTCGAATCTGACTCTTAGAAGGTAGCAAGTCGGGTTTGAATAAGGGTGGAGATCTATGTACCATGAAGAACCTCCATTGATGATTTAGGAATTATCTCTTAATCTCGTTTGTCCAGAACTAATTTAGGAAATGAACTCAAAGGCACAAAATATGAAACAAGTCTTTAGGTTATACGCGTTATTTATTACCGCATTTTCAATTTCCTTGTATGGAGATGTCTCTTCTGGAACGCAATTTGGCAAAGAAGCGACCAACTATTCAAAAGGACGAAGAGGGTATGGAGAAGCGATTTATACTTTTTTGGCTGAGATGATTCCATGTGAGGCAAAAATATTAGATGTCGGTTGTGGAACGGGAATTGCCACTAGAGAGTTGTATGCACATGGTTTTTACAATGTTCAAGGCTGCGACATAGATCCGGGTATGCTTGCTGAGGCTGAAAATTATAATCAACAGCTGGAAATCCCTATTACGTATACTCTTGCTAACGTAGTGGATTTACCGGAAGCATTCAGCAATGAGCAATTTGATGTCATAACCGCCTTTAATTGCTTTCACTGGTTTTCTACATCTGAAGCTATTAAGGCCATTTGCGATAGATTGCAGGCAAACGGGATGTTTATTGTAGTGCTAGCTTCAAGAGCTAATTTTGCAGAACCTATTTTAAAAGAGTTTTGGGATATCATTGAACAAGTTTCTGGTAAACCTGTATTTGATCCAAGAATGAATTATCAATCGGAAAAAATACTGATAAAACACGGCTTTTTAGTGGAGAATCATAGCTGGGAGCATGAAGAGCAATACACATTTGAAGAGGTCATGAGCCGATTACAGTCTTTTAGCGGTTGGTGTGCCTTAACAGAAGAGCAAAAACAAGCCGGTTTGCCTTTGCTTGAAGAGTTTGTTAAGCGCCATGCAGACTATTTATTACAAAGGACCCTCACTGTAAAATGCTTAATTGCAAAGTTGCCTAGTCTTTGATTATTGGTTTATTGCATTAATATTCGGCTCCTGGTTTGATAAAAATTTATATTAACCAGGGAGGCGGGATATGAAAGCAATAAAAATGACTCAATTTGGCGGACCGGAAGTGCTTAAAATTGAAGAAGCCGCACTTGGGCAACCCAAAAAAGGGGAGGCGGTAGTTGCCATTAAAGCGGCAGGCATTAACTTTATCGATATCTACCAGCGAAGAGGAACCTATCCTGTACCTCTGCCTTATATTCCCGGACTAGAAGCTGCAGGGATAGTGGAAAGTGTCGGTGAAGGTGTAGCTAATGTAAAGCCAGGAGATCGGGTAGCCTATGTGCATACACCAGGGGCTTATGCAGAAAAATGTATCATAGACGCGAAATATTTGATTCCGCTTCCTGAGGGATTGTCATTTGAGCAGGGGGCTGCTTTTCCTTTACAAGGAATGACAGCGCACTACCTTTTACATGAATTCCGCAAAATAAAGCCAAATGATACTGTCCTCATTCACGCAGCAGCAGGCGGCATGGGTCTATTGCTTGTCCAATGGGCTAAGCATTTAGGCGCGCGTGTATTTGGTACTGTTTCAACTGAAGAAAAAGCCAAAATGGCCAAAGAGGCAGGGGCCGATGAGGTGATACTATACACCAAGCAAAATTTTGTGGATGAAGTTAAAAAACTGACAGATAAGCGAGGAGTTGAGTTGATCATCGATGGCGTCGGGAAAACTACCTTTGCAGGCAATTTAGAAGCAGCAGCCTTGCGCGGCAATATTGTCATATTCGGCGCTGCCAGCGGACCGGCAGACCCTATTGCCCCTAATACGTTAATGAAGCATTCTTTAACAGTATCTGGCGGAAGTTTATTTAATTATATTTTGAGCCCGGAAGAATTAAAGCATCGCTCGCAAGCAGTGCTTGAGGGAATTCAAAAAGGCTGGCTCAAATTAAACATTAATCAGGTATTTCCATTAAGCGAAGCCTCCGAAGCTCACCGCAAGCTGGAAGACAGAAACTCTGTCGGCAAACTGGTGCTAACGACCTAATAAAATGAAACGCAAAAGGTGCAAACATAGTTTTACCTACATCTTTTCCTTGCCCGTAACTTAAGGTTTTGTAACAGCATTTTCGAGAGTATTTTTTAGAATATGTTCTTACATATTTGGAGTGCTGCGACTCGTCGCAGCTTTCTCCATGTTCGACTTGTCGAACATAAAAGAACCCTGTTAAATCCCTATTCTGAAGTGTTTGACAAGTCAAACACGGGCTAAAGCGATGACGAGTCACCGCACTCCAAATCGATTTTCTTAAGTTAATGACATTGGTTAACACTTATCTACTTGTTACACACGTTCACGGCTTTGTTTTCTTTGCTTTTTAAGAGCAAGTTTGTAATCAAAAAAGTCACGAGTTTGTCTTTGTTCCATATTTCTTCCTTTAGCTTTTAATTTCAAATCTAAGGAATATAAAATCTGAGGGCCCTGGATTTGTATAGGCAGAGGGAGGTGTGTCTGGATCTAATTCATATACGCCTTCCGGCCAGAAACCAAGCTCAACACCTTTGGCAGTATCGATAATTAAATCTGCGCCTTGTATGACAAGAAGCAAACCTTTCCATTGGTGGGTGCAGGAAGGCTCGCGATCGCCAGGTTTTAAGCAGGTCCATAAAATTCTGACAAAAGAATTTTCAAACAAGATTTCATCCCTATATGGAGCCAAAGTAACTGCCTCATCTGGTTTTAACGGTTCTGGCGAAAATTCTGCATTCAGTTGCAAGTCGAGGAGGGTGCTTTTGTCAATAAATTCTTCAAGTGTTTCTTGCAGGTTTGGTATGTCGGCATAGCGATTGACCCTGTCTTGGATTTCACATGATGAGGACTCATCAACCCCGTAGATGTTTATAAGACAACTTTTAAAGTCTTCGTTTGTCTCAGCAAAAAGTAGGGAAAAAGAAAAAAAACTTAACAATATAAGCTGCAGGGTAATATGCTTCATAGGATCTCCATATATGCCGAAACAGATTTAAAACCTGGTTTTTTATCTAAAAACTGTGCGTTTCTACAAAAAAAACTACTATAGGGGGGCTGTGAAAAAATAGGCAATTAATTTCTGCCGGCCTCTTCGAGGCCTCCTGATCCTAAT
Source organism: Verrucomicrobiota bacterium (assembly GCA_023428915.1). GTDB lineage: Bacteria > Chlamydiota > Chlamydiia > Chlamydiales > JAEYWL01 > JAEYWL01. The sequence continues at coordinate 5,609 of JAEYWL010000065.1, read as the reverse complement.
AAAAAATGAAGCGCGGCAGCGCTGACAATGCTGCCGCGCTTCTTCAACTTACAGCCTTTTTCTAGCCCTGCAGAGGCCGCAAAGTACGCTGAGGAAACGCAGAGGGAATACGATGTAATGCGCCTCGGGTTATTATTGACAAAGATAGCCGGTTGTATGAGAATCAGGGTCCTCAGGTTTTTTGCATATTCAAATAAGCATAAAAGTTATGAAATTACAAGAATTGGAAATCAGGCTACAGACTCAAGATTTGGAGTGCATTGCTGAACCTTTTGCCGGCATTTTGCTGGATGCCTATGGCGTGTTTTGGTGCGGAGACGACAGGGGATTGCTGCCTGGCTGTAAAGAAGCTATGGAGCGGCTCGTCGCTAAAGGCAAGATTATAGGTGTTCTATCCAATACTACTCAACTGGCAAAAAATGAAATTGATAAGCTGCAAAAGCATGGCTTAATTCAAGGAAAGCACTACCATTTCTATATTACTTCTGGTGAAGTGGCTAAGGGAATGTTTTTAGGGAATTTTCCCCTATTTCCTACTCCTAATAAGAAATATTATCTCTTTGGCGAGCCGCACCCTAAGTACATGACCCATCAGGGCATTTTCCAAGAAACTCCATTTCAAGAAACGAAAGAGTTGAGCGAGGCAGACTTTGTCTATATTTCGATTCCCCATATAGACGGTATTGATCAGATAGATCCAGCTGCTTTTAAGAGTATAGTTGAGAGGTTTAAGGGTATTGCCATTCCCATGGTGTGCGCCAATTCCGATCATTTTGCCCATGAGGGCAACCCTCCTCGTCAAGTAGTGCGTCAAGGTTCTATTGCAAGAATGCATGAAGAACAGGGGGGAAAGGTAATTTACCTAGGTAAACCTTCTGAGAAAATGTTTACAGTAGCTATGCAGGCTTTTGCCGATTTTGGCATTGTCCAGTCTCTGCAAGTTCTAATGGTAGGGGATACGCCTGAAACAGATATCCGCGGGGCTCAAAATGCCGGTATCCCCTCAGCTCTTATTACTAAAACAGGGATTACAGCTGACAGGATAGCAGATCAGGGATTGAGCTATCTGCTAACTTTGCCCGCGCAAGATACTCCAGACTTCTTCATCAGCAGAATGGGAAAGCTATGAGCTTTGACCTGCATCCCAATTTAATGAGCAAAGAGTTTATAGCAGACTTGCCGCTCTGCAGAGTTCTTCTGGAAGACGAAGTCCACTATCCTTGGATCATGCTTGTGCCGCGGCGTCTCAATGTTTGCCGCATCATGGATTTGGTGCAGGCGGATCAACTCCAACTATTAAAAGAGTTAGATCAGGCGCAGCGCATAATGTGGTCTTCATTTACGTTAACCCAACTAAATGTTGCCGCTATCGGTAATAAAACTCCGCAACTTCATATTCATATCATAGGCAGAAGGGAAGATGATCCAGCTTGGCCTCATACTGTCTGGGATCACTCTGAAAGGAAACGTTATACCTTCCAACAAAAAGAAAAAATGCATCAACAGTTGCGAACTGCTTTTTTTTAATTTAAACCCGAATTTGAACTTAATCTGGCAAGGCTGCTACTATAAAAATATGATTAAACAAAACTTGCAGATTGATAGTTTTCAAATAGAAGTCAAAGCACTTTTGTGCAATCAGGAAGGAAAGGTTTTATTGCTAAAAAATCGTTCTTCTGATTCGTGGGAGGTGCCGGGAGGCCCCTATTTCAAGGGGGATGCTTTAGTAAGTTCGCTCCGCCGCAGCCTTCTTGAGCTTATTAATTTTAACAGCTGCAACCTCGAATTTCAACCTTTTGGGTTATATCTTGCCGAGCAAAGAATGGAAGATATGGGTGTCATTTTTGCTTTTTTTATGACACATCTGCACAATGATTTTGTACCTATATTAAATGATTCATTTATAGAATATGGGTGGTTTAGTTATACGGATGCCATCCTGAATCTTCAACATTACCCTTGGGATTTTAAAATCAAGCTCTCTTCTCTATTGTAGGCATTATGCAAGAAGTCTAGTGAAGAAGTTTAAATACTTCCTTATTTTTTATTTATGAGGTCGATTTTGCTTTTGACGGCTTGATTGGAAAATTCCGAGACGAGCGACGAGATGAGCAAGACAATGTAAAGCTGCCCCACTATGCCTTCCAGCATGGCCATCGTCCTGGCTACATGGCTTAAAGGGACTATATCTCCATAGCCTACTGTGAGCAGTGTTATAAAGCTGAAGTAGAGCAAGCTAAACTGGGAATCGCCGGGGTTGACATTGAAACTTTGCGGGTTGAGCAGAAAAAGAAACTCAAACACGCGCGCAAAGAGTAGGCCGAGGAGCAAATAGATAGCCACTGCACCTGTAATCCGATATTGAAGAGGTTCGCTGCCGGTCAGATATTGTTTTGTCATGAAAGCGGCCAGCATAAAGAGCGTAAAGACTGTCAATACGGTATCTGCAACTTTTACTTGATAGCTGTTGTCTACATACGACAGGCTGCGGGCTAAAATTGCAGATGTTAAAAGCAATAAAGCTGCGGCTTGCGCGCTTTGGGAAAGATGGAGTGAAAAAACACCTGTTACTAGCACAAGGATAAACAGCACCTCAGCTACTATTCCAGGGATGGCATCGGTACCGACCAAGGGTGCGACAATGAAAATACCCATAGACAGCAAAGCGAGCATGTAATAAGAACCCCGTGCGTTTTTCCACGGGGAGTAAGCGAGCTGTTTAAATTTACCGGGAATCATGGGAATTGCCTGGTATAATTGATGGAATTAAATCAGGAAATCCTGCTTGATGCCAATAAGGGTAAGGTGTGTTGCGGGCGCTGACCTTATCCAACCTTGCCATTTGCTCAGGTGTTAGTTTCCAGCCAAGACAGGCAAGGTTTTGCTGCAATTGCTGTTCATTGCGGGCGCCGAAGACCAAGCTCACAACTGTTGGACGTTGCAGTGCCCAATTTAAGGCTATCTGAGACACTGTTTTTTCGGTTTCAGCGGCGATTTGATCAATCACATCAATCACATTATATAAATATTCTTCTTCAACAACCGGTCCCCCAACCTCTCCGCCTGATTTGATTCGGCCTTCCTGCATAGGCTGGCCGCGCCTTATTTTGCCTGTCAGTCTTCCCCAGCCAAGCGGGCTCCAAGCCATCAGGCCGACCCCTTCTTCGATTCCTAACGGCATAAGTTCTTGTTCATAATCGCGGCCTACCATCGAGTAGTACCCTTGATAGACGACATAGCGGCCAAGTCCATATTTTTCAGATATGGCCAAAGACTTCATCAAATGCCAGCCTGAAAAGTTTGAGCAGCCAATATAGCGTATTTTACCTTGTTTAACTAAATCATCGAGTGCGCGCAATGTTTCCTCAATTGGCGTGGTTGCATCAAAGGTATGCATGAAATAAATGTCGATAGTGTCAATATTTAAGCGCTTAAGGCTAGCTTCGCAAGCTTGCATAATATGGTAGCGGGAAGAGCCTCGTTCGTTTGGGCCGGATCCCATTGGAAGAGTAGTTTTTGTAGAAATTAGGACTTTACCGCGCTTTCCTGCTATAGCCTTGCCGAGAATTTCTTCAGCAGCGCCATTGGAGTATACATCTGCAGTATCGAACAAGTTAAGGCCTGCGTCCAGGCAAACATCCACCATGCGGGAAGCTTCATTGGATTCTGTTTGCCCCCAGCGGCTAAAAAACTCATTGGTACCGCCAAATGTGGCCGTGCCTAAGCTCAGTACAGGGATTCTTAAACCCGATTTACCCAGTTGACGATATTCCATAGCTGTTTTCTCCTTTTTTAAATTTCTGCACGCGACAGGTTGGATTCTTCTAAATCGAGTTCCAGCTCAAAGGCATTGAAAAGCGGGTCGCTTATTTCATTTTTTTTCCATAATTCCAGTAATTTTTGCCTTTTTTTATTGAGCACCTGCAGGCGGATTTTCTCTAACTTTTGCACATTTCCTCTCACCTTTTTAGAGCTAATTTCCAGCATTTGATGGCGGGTATTGAAATAAGCAAAAAGAAAAGCATGCTCTTCTTTTTCCAGTTTGCCTTTCTCAAAAAGCAGATCTATTTCTTTTCTGGCAGTTTTTATGAGCTCATCGCGAATGTACTGGGTCTTTTCCTGCATGGGAGCATATTGAAAACGAAGCAGGCGCAATAGCCAGGGCATGCTAAGTCCAGGGATTACCAAGCTTAAGAAAATCACTGCAAATACAATAAAGATGACAATATCCCTGCCGGGTAAAGGAGAGCCGTCTGGCATGGTATAGGGAATTGACAAGGCGGCTGTTAAGGAAACAATGCCGCGCATGCTGGACCAGCTGATAATTGCCGCGTTGCGCAAAAATTGCTCGCGAGCCTTGTGCTTGAGGTTTGAACGCAGATATTTAAATCCTTCGCTTAAGCCTACCCATACACATCTTACAAGTATTATGGCTATCAGAATTAATATGGCATAGCCAAAGTACTGCAAGGCTTTTTCCCAACTTAAGCGTTCAACAATGCCGCGCAGCTGCAAGCCTATGAGCATAAATACAAAACAATTGAGTATGATGATGACAACATCCCACGAAGCCCAGCCGACAATCCGGGTAAGGGCTCTAAATTTAGTGGCTAAAAGGTAAGAACCTATAAGGCCGCTGACAACCACAGCCAATACTCCTGAAAAATGGAGCCAATCGGCAATGAAGAAGCAGATATAGGGGATAGTAAAGCTATATACTGCGGCTAAGACCGGGCTAAAAAATCTGCTGGAAAAACCATGCAGCGCTAAACTGGCAAAGCCCCCGACAAAAGCGCCCCCGATAGACATTTTGACGAGTTCAACTGCCGCTCCGCTCAAAGAAAATGTGCCCGTCAACAAAGCTATGATAGCAAATTTAAATAGCACTAAACCGGCTGCATCGTTAATTAAGCTTTCTCCTTCAAGTATGCCTCGCAAATGAGTGCTAAGGGAAAACCTTTTTAAGATAGTTGTAGCGGCTATGGCATCAGGCGGAGAGATAATTGCCCCAAATGCAAATGCCAAAGACCAGGGGAGCGTTGGAAAAAGCCATTTGAATAGCAAGCCAGCTGCAAGAGTAGTTACAAACACGAGCCCAAAAGCCAGCCAGACAATTTCCTGGAAGTGCCTCTGAAATTCTTTATAGGGTATGACAAAAGCGGCATAGAAAAGAATAGGAGGGAGCACTATCACCAGTACGAGGTTTGGATTAAAATGAAGTTCGTTAATTCCGGGGATAAAACTGATTAAGCAGCCGCCGATAACCAGTGCAATTGGATATGAAATGCGCAATTTCAAAGCCAATCCGACCAGATGAACTGCAAAAAAAATAAGTATGGTTAATGTGACAAATGTATCCACATTCGCCACACTAGCAAATAAGAAATAATGAAACATAATACTTTTTTTTTGATTATCGGATGTGTATATATCGTTTATTAAACCCTTGCCCGTGCCCGAACAAAGGCAATAGGTCTAAGACCCTGATTGCTACCTTATAATAGGTCATATTCGAGAGTTTTTTCTCTCTAGGAGCTCGCAAAAATCAGTAGGTCATATTATTAATATGGCCTACTGATTTTCAGGGCTTCGTGCGAGCTCCTAGAGGA